>CAZCKP010000032.1:0-11081 GCA_964499295.1 uncultured Synergistaceae bacterium
CCTATACTTTCTAATTTCTAAGGAGTAACAGTAACAGGTAATTACGCAAAAGCAGAAAGCGCCCCGGCTCCTGACGTGAGGAGCCGGGGCCTCAGACTGAAGACAAAGTCTCCTGATTCGGGGGCTTTGTCTTCACTTTCAAGGCCCTCCTGAAGATCGGGAGGGCCTTCTTGCTTTGACAGGCGTCACCCTATCAGGGCCTGGAGGTTGGCCTCGACGCGCTGAGCCGTTGCGGCTTCTCCGCTGAGCCGCAACGCCGCCACTTCGACACCGTCCTTGAAAAACAGAAAGGCCGGCAATCCCATGACCTTCAACGTCAAGGCGGCACGACGATTGCCCTGGATGTTGACCTTGCATAGGTCCACAGCGTGGGCGTACTTCTCCGCCAGGGCCTCCACAGCAGGCATCAGGGCCAGGCAGTGGCTGCATTTGGGACCCCAGAAGTCGATGCACAGGGGTTTTTGAGCGCTGCCTGCGATGGCCGCCTCAATGGCCTCTTTGTCCAGATCTCGAGCCATGTCTCCATCTCCCTACGAGAAAAAATATTGCTCGGGGCTGGGCCCCTGGCTAGTTAGACTCCTCCATTGTAGCCTCCAGCGGCGGGCCGTCAAGATCCCCCGCTTCATGCCTACAGGGCATTTTCTTCGGGCCATACAGGAGCATTGGACATGCCACCTCCTGCCGCCTATGATGGATCCGTAGCATCGGAGGCGAAAACATTCAAGGGCCCCAGGGCCCAGACAGGAGGAATTGCCGTGTATCAAGGGATCTTTAAAAGGGCCATCGTCGTGGTGGCCACCTTAGCAGTGGCCGCTTTAGCGTTGGCCGGAAGCCATCTCCCGGCCGGGGCAACGGAGTCCCAGGTGGCCATCGTCTATTTCTCTCTAGGACGAAACTCCGAGGGCCCCCAGGACGTGGACGCCAGCACCGCCGCCAGCCTGGTGGCCCAGGGCGGGGAATTGGTGGGCACCACCGAGTTTATGGCACTGCGAATTCAGGAGAAGCTGGGAGGAGACCTCTACAGCCTGCGCACCCTGGAGCCCTACCCCAGCCAATTCGACGCCGTGGTGGACCAGAACCACGACGAGCGGGACCGTCGATTCATGCCGGAGTTGGCCCCCCTAGACCTGGACCTCTCCAAATACAGCACCATCTTCATCGGCTACCCAGTCTGGGCTGCCTCGGCGCCTCGGGCGGTGTTCTCCTTCCTTGCCCAGTACGATCTCTCGGGCAAGACCCTGATCCCCTTCTGTAGCCACGACGGCTACGGCGCCGGATCCAGCTACCGGGACATCGCCTCGGCGGTCCCCGGCGCCGGCCAAGTCCTGAGGGGGTTGGCCGTAGAGGCCTCCCAGGTGCCGGCCTCCGAGGAGGCCATTGGCCAATGGCTGGAGAGTTTGGACCTGCAGCCCCGCGCTGAGACCCAGCAGCGTGGCCTCAGGATCACCGTCGACGGCGTCGTCCTGGAGGGGGTGCTCTTCGACACCGCCCTGGCCCGGGATATTCAGCAACACTTTCCGCTGACTCTAACCATGGGAGGCTACGGAGGCCGGGAGTACTACGGCGCCGTGGAGTTCTACCCCGATCCCCGGACCCTGGAGGGCGGCCAAAGGCACTTCGAAAACGGCCACATCACCTACTGCCAGGACCACCACAACATGGCCATTTTCTACGCCCAGACCGATAACCCTCGCCTCTCGGTGGACGTGTTCCCCATCGGTCGGGTCACCTCGGACCTGGCGATCTTCGATGACCTTCCCCGGCGGATCCAGGTGACCTTTGACCTGACAGAGCAATGATCGCTTTTCCCATTGGCTTAAGCGTCCCAACGGCAGCAGACGATAGATAATTGATGAAAGGTCGGGAGTCCTATGAAAGAGCGTGTTCTTGGCAGTATTTTTCCCCTTAAGGTGTCGGCCGTCGGATTGGGCTGTATGGGCTTCAGCCACGGCTACGGACCAGGCCCCCAGGAAAAGGAGGCCATCGAGCTGATCCGCCACAGCTACGACCTGGGCTGTACCTTTTTCGATACCGCCGAGGGCTACGGCAGCGGCGCCAACGAGGAACTGGTGGGCAAGGCCTTGGCGCCTTTCCGGCAGAAGGTGGTCCTGGCCACAAAACTCCACATCCCCGAGGACCAGCCCCTGGAAGGTGCTATCCGAAGCCATTTGGAGGCGTCGCTTCGGCGTCTTGGCACCGATTACGTGGACCTATACTATCAGCACCGGGTAAACAAGGGAATTCCCGTGGAGGACGTGGCTGTCGTCATGGGCAAGCTCATCGACGAGGGTAAGATTCGCGGTTGGGGCCAGTCCCAGGCCACCGCGGAGGAGATTCGCCGGGCCCATGGCGTTACGCCTATCACGGCGATTCAGAGCGAATATTCCATGATGGAGCGCACCTTCGAGGGCGAGGTGATCCCCACTTGCCAGGAGCTGGGCATCGGCTTCGTCCCCTTCTCGCCCACCGGCGCTGGATTCCTCAGCGGCTGTTACAGCAGCAAGGACACCTACACCGGCGACGACGTGCGCCGAGTTATCACCCGATATTTCAAGGACAACATGGACGCCAACCAGCCCCTGTTGGACCTGCTTAGCCGCTTCGGAGCCTCTAAAGGGGCCACTAGGGCCCAGATCGCTCTGGCCTGGATGCTCTGCAAGTGGGATTTCCTGGTGCCCATCCCAGGCATGAGGACGTTGGCCCACATCGAGGAAAACCTCGGCGCCTCCGAGGTAATCCTGACCGACCAGGAACTCCAGCTTCTGGAGGCGGAGCTCTCCAAAATCGAAATTCACGGCAACAGGACCGACGAGGACATTATGAAGCTCAAGGACATGCTTTAAGGCCCTCAATAGCTCATCACAAAGGCCCTTCCCAATCCAAGGGGAGGGCCTTTGCTATGGGTCGGCCTAGGGGCTGGCCTCCATGGTCTGTCGAACGATGGCGTCGATGACGGCCTCGGTCAGGGCTCCGGGCACATAGCCGTAGACGTTGCCCTGGCGGTCGATCATAAAGGTGGTGGGCAGGGCCCGAACGCCGTAGGCGGCGAAGACTTCTCCTGAGAAGTCCATGGCCACAGGATAGCTGTAGCCGTTGTCGTCCAGAAAGGCCACCACCTCCGCAAGGGTGCCGTCCTGGCTGCGGGGGTGCTGGTCCGACTTGGGATTGGCCACGCCCAACACCACCAGGTCACCGGAGTTTTTGCCGTGCTTTTCGTAGAGAGCCTGAATGTCGGGCATCTCCTGGCGGCAGGGAGGACACCAGGTGGCCCAGAAGTTCAGAAAGACCACCTTGCCCCGGTGGTCCGAGAGGCTTTGGGAGTTGCCGAACTGATCGGTCAGGGCAAAGTCCGGCGCTGGAACCCTGGGAGCCTGGGATTCTTCGGTAGCGGCCAGAGCCGCCCCGTGGCCCTGGGAGGACAGGTAGTTGGTCAGGCTCTCCATCCAGCCCGTCAGCATCATGATGCCCATAAGGATCATCAGCACGCCGCCCAGCTTGACGGTGTAGCGCACCACACCTTGATACCGCTGAAACAGCGCCAACACGGTCCTGGCGAAGAGCCCCAGGGCCATGAAGGGCAGCACGAAACCCAGGCTGTAGACGCCGATGAGGGTAAAGCCCCAGAGCGACGACGACGAAGACGAGGCCATCAACAGCACGCTACCCAGGATAGGACCAATGCAGGGCGTCCAGGCAAAGCTGAAGGTGAAGCCCAGGGCCAAGGCCGTCAGGGGATTCACGGCGATGCGATCCATCCGCAGGGGTAGGCGATGTTCACTCTCGGGGGTCCAGATACGCAAAAGTCCCAGCTGGCCCAGGCCGAAGAGGATCACCAGGACCCCTCCTACCTGGGTAAAGAGATGGCGATGGCCCGCCAGGAAGCGGCCCGCAGCGGTAAAGCCCAGTCCCAGGGCGAAAAAGGCAAAGCTGATGCCCACCACGAAAAAGAAGGTGTTGACCACCACGGTCCGGCGGTTGGCCAGGACGGCACCCTGATCTCCCAGGGTCTGCAGCCCTCCGGCCAGATAGCTGATGTACAGTGGCGCCAAGGACAGCACGCAGGGCGAGAAAAAGCTTATCATCCCCTGGAGAAACACCGTCATGGCGGGGACGCTAATTTGAAGGGAAAATCCCATGGACACTCTCCTTTTCCAGCGATACAAGGGCTTTCTCGCTCCCCCTAGGGGAGCCGACAAAAAAATCGCCGTCCTGGGGAAGCGCGGCGATTGCTAAGGGCTATTCGGAGTCCTGGGCCTCGTCGAGCCGGACCATGAGGCGGCGGATGTCTACCGCCAGCCCCAGCTCGTCGTCGACGTCCACCACCACGCCGCAGAGGCGGCAGTCTTCCTGGGCCACTTCGAAATGGCTGGGCAAGCCCGTCAAAAACTTCGGCAGGACGCTATCATAGGTCATGCCGATGGAACTCCGGAAGGCGCCGGTCATGCCGGCGTCGGTAATATAGGCCGTCCCGCCGGGGAGGATCTCCTCGTCGGCGGTGGCTACGTGGGTGTGGGTCCCTACCATCGCGGCGACTCGGCCGTCGAGATAATGGCCCATCACCCGTTTTTCCGAGGTGGCCTCGCCGTGAAAGTCCACGAAAATCGGCGCCGACCGGCGCAGCTGGGACAGCAGCTGGTCCATGGCTCGGAAGGGACAGTCCGTCGAGGGCATAAAGACCCGTCCCTGGAGGCTCACCACCACCAGCTCCTTGCCGCCTTTGTTCAGGCAGATCACGCCCTGGCCCGGGACGCCATCGGGGTAATTCAGGGGGCGCAACACCCGGGGCTCCTGGTCCAGCAGATCCTGGAAGTCCTTGCGGTCCCAGATGTGGTTTCCCGACGTCACGGCGTCCACTCCGGCGTCGAAGAGCTCCTGGGCGATCTTGGCCGTGATGCCCCGGCCGGCGGCGGCGTTTTCCCCGTTGACGATGGTAAAGTCGAAAGGACCCCAGCGCCGGCGCAACAGCGGCAACAGGGCGAAGAAGGTCCTTCGCCCCGGAGAGCCGACAATGTCGCCCACAAAGAGAATTCGCATGGTGCTGCTACTTGGCCAGCTCGGAGGCCCGAAGCTCCTTGATGGCCGTGACCTTGATCTGTCCGGGGTATTTCAGCTCCTCCTCGATCTTCCGGGCCACGTCAAAGGCCAACTTGGCCACCGCCGCCTCGTCGGGGACCTGGGGAGCTACCATGATGCGCACTTCTCGACCGGCCTGGATGGCATAGGCCTTGCTAACGCCCTTGAAGGACTTGGCCAGAGCTTCCAGCTTCTCCAGGCGCTTCACGTAGGCGTCCAGGCTCTCGCGCCGAGCGCCGGGCCGAGCGGCGCTGATGGCGTCGGCGCAGGCCACTATGACGTCGTAGATGGTCTGGACCTCCAGGTCCTCGTGGTGGGAGCCGATGGCGTTGACCACCTCGGGGCTCTCGCCGCAGCGTTTGGCCAGGTCGGAGCCGATAAGGGCGTGGGGCCCTTCGACTTTGTGGTCCACGGCTTTGCCGATGTCGTGAAGCAACCCGGCCCGCCGGGCCACCTCCTCGCTGGCGCCCAGCTCGGCGGCGATGATGCCCGAGAGGTGAGCCACCTCCAGGCTGTGCTGCAACACGTTCTGGCCGTAGCTGAAGCGGTACCGCAGCTGTCCCACCAGCTTGATCAGCTCGGCGTGCATGTGCTTGATTCCCAGGTCCAGCAGGGCCTGTTCGCCGGCCTCGACGATGGACTCCTCCACGTCAGCGGTGGCCTTGGCCACCAGCTCCTCGATGCGGGCGGGGTGGATCCGTCCGTCCACCACCAGTTTTTCCAGAGAAAGCCGGGCGATCTCTCGCCGGACGGGGTCAAAACAGCTCAGCGTCACGGCCTCGGGAGTGTCGTCCACGATGAGGTCCACGCCGGTAGCGGTCTCGAAGGCTCTGATGTTGCGGCCTTCCCGGCCGATGATGCGGCCCTTCATCTCGTCGGAGGGCAAAGACACCACGCTGACGGCCACCTCGGAGGAGCTCTCTACGGCGCAACGCTGCACCGCCGTGACGATCAGCTCTTGGGCCCTTCGGGAGGCCTCGCGGCGGGCCTTCTCCTCCAGCTCCTTGAGCCTCATGCCGATAGCGTGCTGGGCGCTTTCCTCGGCTCGAGCCAGCAGCAGGTTTCGAGCTTCTTCCTCGGACATCCTGGCCACTTCCTCCAGCCGTTGAAGCTGCTGCCGCTGGAGATCGTCGTTCTCCTGGATCTTGCGCTCCAGGGCCTCCTGGCGGGCCTTGAGGTCCTCCTCCCGCCGGGTTGCCTTTTCCAGCTTACGGTCCAGGTTTTCCTCTTTTTGTTCCAGCCTGCGCTCGGACCTCTGAAGCTCCGAGCGGCGCTCCTTGGCCTCCCGCTCGGCTTCCTGGCGCTGGCGATAGGCCTCGTCGCGGGCCCTGCTCAGGATGGCCTCGCTCTCCCGTTTTGCGTTAGCTCGGGCGTCGGCCACCACCTGCTGGGACTGTCGCTGTGCCTCAGCTAGGGTCCCGGCTACCAGTTTTTTTGACGTAAACACACCTGTGGCGGCCCCCAGACCGAGGCCCACCAAGGCTCCTAGGATTCCGTATACTTCCATGGGACGCACTCACTCCTCGTAGCGTTGTCAATGTGCCGAGGCTCCTACAAGCCTCTAGGCAAGGGAAGACCGCCCCGAGTCCTCCGGGAAGCTCTGGGACAGGGGCGGTTCCCGACTGGGATCAAAAGGGATCAAACAAAATAGGGGGAAGCCTATGCTTTATTCCGGCATCCCCGACGTGGTCGTTATAAAGCCCGTAGCTTATTTTACAGGCAATCGCCAAAGCCTACAAGGGCAAAGTCCCAGGGAAAAAGTCGCCTTCCTTGGAGGCAAAATCGACAAAAGAAAACCCTCAGAGATCATCGTCGCGGGAAAACGCGAAAAGCGCCGCCTCCAGGCTGCAAAGTCCTGGGGCGGCGCCTTTTAGAGGAGCCTTTGACGACGGATAGCTACCGGCGGCGCATCACAGCGCCCTCTACTCCAGAAGTGACAAAGGCCCGATAGCGATCCAAGAAGGGGCTGCCGGTGTCGTTGACCTGGGGAGTCCAGGAGGCACGACGGCGCTCCAGCTCTTCCTGGGGGACCTTCAGGTCCAATCGGCGGTTTGGGATGTCGATCTCGATCAGGTCGCCGTCCTGGACCAGCCCTATAGGACCGCCAGCGGCGGCCTCGGGCGAGACATGGCCGATGGAGGCGCCACGACTGGCCCCGGAAAAGCGTCCGTCGGTGATCAGCGCTACCGTGTTGCCCTTGCCCATGCCGACGATGGCCGAGGTGGGCGACAGCATTTCCCTCATACCAGGGCCGCCCTTGGGGCCTTCGTAGCGGATCACCACCACGTCGCCGTCGTTGATCCTGTCGCCGTAGATGGCCTCGCTGGCCTCCTCCTCGGAGTTAAACACCCGAGCGGGCCCGGAGTGGCACAGCATCTCCGGAACCACGGCGCTCTGTTTGACCACCGATCCCAGCGGCGCCAGGGAGCCCTTAAGCACGGCTATGCCGCCTTCGGGATCCACGGGGTCAGCCATGGGACGGATCACCTGGCGGTCGCTGACCTCGGCGGTGGCCACCCGCTGGGCCACGGTGCCGCAACAGGTCAGGGCGTCGCCGTGGATCTTGCCGGCGTCCAGGAGGTCCTTCATTAGCGCCGAAATGCCACCGGCGCGGTCCAGGTCCTCGATGTGCCATCTGCCGCCGGGGCTCATGCTACAAAGGTGGGGCGTAGTCCGGCTGATCTGGTCCATCCGGTCCAGGCTCAGCTCCACACCGGCGCAGGCAGCTATGGCCGGAAGGTGCAACGCGGTGTTGGTGGATCCTCCCAGGGCCATGTCCACGGCCACGGCGTTCTCCAGCGCTTCCTTGGTCAGGATCTGCCGGGCCGTGATGCCCTGGCGGAGCAGCTCCATGATACAGCGGCCCGCCTCCTTGGCCAGCCGCTCCCGGGCGGCATAGACCGCGGGGATGGTACCGTTGCCCGGCAGGGCTATGCCCAGGGCCTCCATCATGCAGTTCATGGTGTTGGCGGTGAACATGCCCGAGCAGGAGCCACAGGTGGGACAGACCGTGTCCTCGTAGCACCGCAACTGATCGTCGTCGATCTTTCCGGCCGCTCGGGCTCCCACTGCCTCGAAGATGGTGGACAGGTCCGTGGCTTTGCCCTGGGTCCGCCCAGCCAGCATGGGGCCGCCGCTGACGATCACCGTGGGGATGTCCAGATCCGCCGCGGCCATGCACATCCCCGGAACGATTTTGTCGCAGTTGGGAATCAACACCAGGGCGTCCAGGGCGTGGGCCTTGACCATGACCTCCACCGAGTCCCGGATCAGCTCGCGGCTGGTCAAGGAAAAGCGCATGCCCTCGTGGTTCATGGCAATGCCGTCGCAGACGCCCACCACCGGGAACTCCAGGGGCAGACCTCCCCAGGATCGGATAGCCTCCTTGACGGCTTCGGCGATGCGCCGCAGGTGGACGTGGCCGGGGATAATCGCGTTATAGGAATTGGCCACGCCAATCCAGGGACGCTCGATTTCCCAATCGGTGTATCCCGCGGCCTTTAACAGCGAGCGGTGCGGGGCTCGTAGGTAGCCCTTTTTTGCTTGATCACTTCGCATAGCTTCCCCCTCCGAATTGACGGCAACAACTCCGCCGCCGTCCTTCCAAAAGTCGTCACAGCGCACCCATAAGCCGCGGCAAGGCCAGCGACAGCTGGGGAAGGTAGGTCAGCAGCAGCAGCGCGGCCATCAGGATCAGCACCATAGGGAAAATAGGCCGGCTGAGCCGTTCCATGGGCAAACCGGTGATGGCGCTGGCCACGTAGAGGTTGATAGCCACCGGCGGCGTGGCCATGCCGATAGCCAATCCCACGGTGACCAACAGGCCGAAATGGATCATATTGCCTCCCAAGGCGTGGATCGACGGCAGGAAGATGGGCGTCAACACGATCAGCGCCGATGATGTCTCCATAAACATCCCGGCGATGAGGATGATGATCATGATCATCAAGTAGATCATGGGCCGGCTGCCGCCGACCAGGGCCAGCATGGCCGAGGCCACCTGCTCCGGCGCCTGGCAGAAGGCCAGGCCCCAACCGAAGAGAGTGGAGGTGGCTATGATGAACATCACCAGCGCCGAGGTGATGCCGGCGTTGACTACCAGGTCGTAGAACTTCTTCCAGTCCAGAGCCCTATAGACGCAGAAGGCCACGATCAGCGAGTAATCCACAGCGATGGCGGCGGCCTCCGAGGGCGTGAAAACCCCCGAAAAGATGCCGCCCAGGATGATCACCGGCGTCATCAGTCCCCAAAGGGCATCGACGAAGCGGCGGCGCTTTTCCTTGCCGTCGATGGAGTCCGCCGCAGGGTATCCCCGGCGATGGGCCACCCAAAGGGCCAGGGCGATCAGGGCGCCTCCCATTAAGAAGCCCGGAACAAAACCGGCCATGAACAGCGTGGCCACCGACTCCCCGGCAATGGTGGCAAACAGCACCATGGGCACGCTGGGAGGGATCACCACGCCGATGGTCCCCGCCGCGGCGATCAGCGCCGCCGAGAAGTCCACGTCGTAGCCCTTCTTCTCCAACTGAGGCAACAACGCCGATCCCACGGCGGCGGTGGTGGCCGCTCCGGAGCCAGAGATGGCGGCGATGAACATCGACGCCACCACCGAGACGATGGAAAGGCCACCCCGGAGCCGTCCCAGACAAGCCTCGGCGAAGGCTATAATCCGCTCCGAGATGCCGCCCCGGGCCAGAAGGTCTCCGGCCAAGACGAAGAAGGGCACCGCCACCAGTGAGAAGGCACTACTGCCGGAAAACATCATCTGAGGCAGCATCTCATAGGGCAGATCGCTGGCAAAGAGCATCACCACGCTGGAAATCCCGATGGCCAGGCCTATGGGCTCGCCCAGGAGCACCAAAAGCAGGAAGGTACCTCCCATTAAAAGGCCCATCAGTACTTCCCTCCCCTCAGGTACTTCTCGAAGTTGGCCAGCAGGTGGACTATAGTCACCGCCGAAAAGGCCGGGAACATGGCGTAGAGCCATTTCATGGAGATCCCCAGAGCCGGCGTCATCTGCCGCGCCTCGCTGAGCATCAGCTGCCAGCCGTATCTAGCCAGGATGATGAAAAAGCCCACCCCCGCCAGGTTGGTGAAGCACACCACCAGGAACCGCAGAGGCCGGGGCAGGGCGTCGACCACCATGGTCACGGAAATATGGGCGCCCCTATGGAAGGCCACGGTGGCGCCCACCAGGGAGCAGAACACCAGGAGGAAGCGGGTCAGCTCCTCGGACCAGGTCAGGGCCTGGGTGACCATTCGAAAGGCCACCTGGGCGGTGGTGACCACGATCATAGCCAGCATCAGCAGGAACAGCAGGGCCTCGCAGATTTTATTGAGGCGATGGCTGAGAGAGACCAGAGGCGAATACCTCTGGTCTCCTTTGCGATCTTCTGGTTTGGTCATAGCCGGAGCCTATTGGTTAAGGATCGCTTCGACGTTCTCCCGTCCGAACTGTTCTACGTATTGGTCGTAGATGGGCTGGGCGGCCTGACGGAACAGCGACAGGTCGGGGGTGACGATCTCCATGCCCTGTTCCTTGAGGAAGTCCATCCACTCCGCCGCCATCTCGGCATCGATGTCCCGATTAGCCTGGGCTCCCGCCAGGGCGGCCCGCTGGACCAGATCCTGCTGCTCCGGCGTCAGGGAGTTCCATGCCCGGAAGCTCATCATGATCACATTGGGAGAATAGGCGTGATGGGTCAGGGTCAGGTACTTCTGGCTGTCGTAGAGCTTAAAGGAGACGATGACGTTCAGAGGGTTCTCCTGACCGTCGATGGTGCCCTGCTGCAGCGCCGTCAAAGTCTCGGTCCAGGCCATGGGTACGGCGTTGGCTCCCAGAGCGCGGAAGGTCTCCACGAAGATGGGATTTTCCATCAGTCGGATCTTCAGCCCAACCAGGTCGGCGGGGGTGTGCACGGGATGCTTGGAGTTGGTCAGATCCCGGAAGCCCCGCTCGCCGTAGGCCAGGCCCTTCCAACCGGCCTGTTCCATGCCGGCCAGGATCC
>CAZCKP010000033.1:0-10270 GCA_964499295.1 uncultured Synergistaceae bacterium
CCCCGCCCCGGTGCTGGGAGGCATCTCGGTGCTGCTGGCGTCGGCAATTCTGGGCACTGGCTTTTGGATGATCAGCCAGGAGGCGCCGGACCGCGGCGTCCTGGGCACCTCTCTGGCCGTGGGCGTTCTGTCAGCCACGGGAAAGCTCTTCCCCGAGATCCTGCCCCCCTGGGCGGCTTCCTTTCTGGGCAGCCCCGTCGCCGCCGGCGGCTTCGTTGCCCTGGTGCTGGCCTCGGCAAAGTTGCTGCGCCGGCCCAGGGAAATGACCCTTCACTTCCAGAGCGCTGGCCCCGCCCTATCCCAGGCTTTGGCGCCTTTCCAGCTTTCTCCTCGGGAGTTGCTGGTCCTGGAGATACTCCTGGCTCGCCAGGAAGCCCTGGAGCTGACCCTCCGCCGGAGCGGCGACGGAGTGGAGGGCACCCTGTCGGCCTGGCAGGGCCCCGAGGATCTGCCCAAGGGCCTACTGGCCCGGTGGGACCGCCGAGACGACGGCTCGGTGAGCTTCAGCCTTCCTGGTGACCGTTAAGAAACTATCGATAACAATGAGTTTATAGGGGGCCACCCAGGTGGTCCCCTTCTTCTTTGTCGAGCCCTTGAAGGGATCTATTTGGGGGGCATTGGCTGGCCCGCTAATGGCCCTGGGAGGTCATTAAGGCCTTTGATGTGATCTATTGCACTTGACGATGGTGCCATCTTTTTGATTACACCCCCCCTTGTCAAAGGGGAAAAGCTGGAATAACATATCCAGTATTCCAACTTTGATCAGTTCCATCGCCTTTGAGAGAGCTTCGTGAGAGGAGGAATGGTTTTGAACCCCATCGTCGCCCTGCCGGAGCCCCTTTTGCTGGGCCTTCACGCCTTGGTGGAGCTCAGCCGCGAGCCCGGCAGCTGCCTTTCCACCAGCCGGATCGCCCAGGCCACCGGCGCACCGGAGGCCCATCTCTCCAAGGTCCTTCAGCGCTTGGCCCGGGGTGGCTACGTGGAATCCATCCGAGGCCCCGGCGGCGGCTATCGGCTGGCCTTGCCGCCGGAGAAGATCTGCACGCTCCACCTTTTCGAGCTCCTGGGCGGCCCCTTTACGCCTCACGGCTGCGAGCTCTCGGGATGCCAGGATCGGCCCTGCCTTATCGGCGCCATGATCGACGAGCTGACGCTGTCGCTGCGGGACTATTTGGCCTCCAGGACCTTGGCCCACCTGTTGCGGTACTACGACAAGGTGCCGGCCATCCACATCGGCGTCTCGATGTCCCGCCAGGGAAAACACCGCTCCACCAAAGGCTCCACCCAACGTTAGTGCACCGGAACCACCATTTCATACAAGGAAGGGATTGAATTTTTTTGAGAGTCCGACAGAACTTCGCGTTGTTGTGCCTTCTGGCCTCATGGTTGGCCCTGGCCTCGCCGGCCCTGGCCGACGGCTTTGCCGTCTACGAATGGAGCGCCCGAGGCGTGGGCATGGCCAATGCCATGATGTTCTCCGACGAAGTCTCGGTGCTGGCCTTTAACCCTGCAGCCATCACCCAGTTCGACGAGAAGGGCCAGTTGGCCTTTGGCGTCTCCCAGATCGGCCCCAAAGGCGACGCAGCCTTTTACAACAGCGGGGGCTATTTAGGTACCCAGAGCAACGAGGACAACCCAGCCTATGTGCCCTACGGATTCTACGCCCGCAAAATCGACGACAACGGCTGGTTCGGCGTGGGACTGTACCCCCGCTTTGGCCTCTACGCCACCTACAGCTCCGACTGGATGGGCCGTTTCAACAACTACAACGCCGAGCTGGTCACCGTCTCCGTCGCTCCCACCTTCGCCTGGAAGATGGGACCCTCCCTGTCTATGGCCGTGGGCGCCGAGATCATGTACGCCCACCTCAAAATCGGCCGAGCTCTCAGCATGTATGGCAACGAGATAGACATGGGCCTCAAGGGCGATAGCTACGGCTTCGGCTGGAGCGCCGGCCTGAACTGGCAGGTCACGCCCAAGTGGTCCCTGGCCTTCGTCTACCGCTCCGAGGTATCCCAGGACATGGGCGCCGACGTGGCCTTCTCCGGCACCATCACCGGCAGCGCCAAGGCCCAGGGCAAGGTGACCCTTCCCGATAGCTACACCTTCGGCGTGGGCTATCGCTTCGACGATCGGACCAGGATGGAGTTCAACGCCATCCGCACCAACTGGAGCAGCTACGACAGACTGTACATCGCCCTCTGGGACATCTCCTTCATGAACGGCACCTATGCACTGGACTCGGAGAAGAACTGGGACGACGGCTGGCGCTACCAAGTCGGCATCGAACACAAGCTCAACGACCGCTGGACCATCCGGGCCGGCTACTGTTACGACGCCTCGGTGGTGCCCGACAGCACTGTAGACTTCATGGTCCCCACCGGCACCCGCCAGACCTACAGCGTCGGCGCCAGCTACCGGGTCAACAACGTGGAGTACTCCCTGGGCTACGGCTACATGGACATCGGCGACCGGACGGTGCTGAACGCCGGAGAGACCAGCGGCAGCTACGCCAAGGTCCAGGACTGCTACGCCCACATCATCGCCCTGGGATGCCGGATAGACCTCTGATACCTCATAGAATCAAGGGCGCCTTCTCCGCCCTAGCCCCGATTTCCTTGAAAGGAGCTTGAACTGACCGTGTACGGAAGACTTGAGGACCACATCGCAGTCCGCACCGCTGCTGCGCCGGATCGACTCTGTTGCCGTTTCGAAGGCGCTTCGATGAGCCGCGCCCAATTGGCGGCCCTGACCGAGGCCTGCCGAGCCAACCTGGAGGCTTCGGGCTTCAAAGAGGGCTACCGCCTGGCCACGTTGCTGCCCAACAGCCCGCTGATGCTGGCACTGAGCGTCGCCGTTTGGCAGCTGGGCGGCGCCGTGGTCCCCCTGAGCCATCTGGCTGGGGAGATGCTGACCCTGGGAGCGGTGCAACTTGCCGATCCCTTCGCCGTAGTGGCCACCGCCGGAGTCAAGGAGTTGGAGGCCCTGGCAGAAAAGCTCAACGGCCTGGGATATCCCGCCACCTTGGTCTCTCCGGTCCAGCCCTTGCCGGTGATCCCCGGCCGCAGCTGCACCGCCGAGGACTCCTCCATGGCGGTGATCTTCGCCACCTCGGGCACCACCGGCCTGCCCAAGGCTGTGCCTCTGACCCACGAGAACCTGCTGTCCAACATCCTGGGCGTCACCAGCCACGTGGGCTTGGAGATCGACCAGCCCCACACGGTGCTGAACCTGCTGCCCAACTTCCACACCTTCGGTTTCTGCCTCTCCGGCGCACTGCCGCTGATTATGGGCTATAACCAGGTGCTGCTGCCTTCCTTTATGCCGCCCAGCCGCGCTCTGGAGGCCCTTTACAAAGAAGAGGTGTCGGTGGTCATCGCTGTGCCCACCATCTTCGGTATGCTCTGCGAGGCCGTGGCCCGGGGTCCCAAGGTCCCGCCGCCGGCCATGAAGATGGCCGTCTGCGGCGGCGCTCCCGCCAGCGAGCGGATCTACCAGCGCTGCAAGGAATATCTGGGCATAGACCTCCACGAGGGCTACGGCCTGACGGAGTGCTCCCCCGTGGTGGCGGCGGCCCATCGAGCCAGCGACGGACGGCCTGGCTTCGTAGGTCCCATGCTGGAGAGCTTCCAGTGGCAGCTCCGCGACCCCGAGGGCATCCCGGTGGAGGGCGACGAGGGCGTGCTGTGGCTCCAGGGCCCCTCGGTGGCCAAGAGCTATTTCCGCTCCCCCGAGACCACCCAGTCTCGTTTCGACGGTCCCTGGTTCAACACCGGCGACGTGGTGCGCCTCCACAGCGACGGCTTTATCCAGATCCTGGACCGGGTCTCGGACATCATCATCGCCGGAGGCTTCAACGTCTATCCCCAAGAGGTGGAAAACTGCCTGAACAACCACCCTGCTGTTATGGAGTCCGCCGTGGTGGGTAGCCCCAACGCCATCACCGGCGAAGTGGTCAAGGCCTTCGTGGTGACCCAGCCCGGCGCCGATACGCCGTCGGAGCGGGAGCTGCTGAACTTCTGCAAGGACCAGCTAGCCCATTACAAGCGGCCCCGCAGCGTCGAGTTCGTGACGGAGCTGCCCCGCTCGCCTATGGGCAAGGTACTGCGCCGGACCCTTCGGGACCTGGAGCGGCAGCGCCACTCCCAGAAAAGCCAATAAAATAGTCCACAGCGACTAAGCGGCCGGTTCCCTTCGGTTTCGAAGGGGACCGGCCGCTTGCTATAGCCCCAGTGCGAAGGGCTCTAGAGGCAGTTTCTGTAGATGTTTTCCACGTCCTGGACCGTCAAAGTGGTGATGCTGTGGAGCACGCCGCCGCAGTTCTCGGTGGCCTTCAGGGCCATGTGGTGAAGCCGGTCCTCGGTGACGCCCAGCTTGGACAGGCTGGATTCCAGCCCCAGGTCCTGGAAGAGCCAACGCTTCAAGGCCTCGATGGTCCTCCGAGCTCCCTCCATAGGGTCCAGGCCCGGCTGGATGGACAGGCACTTTTCCCCAAAGCGATAGAAGACCGGTGCCGTGGCCTCGTCCAGGACGTATTCCATCCAGCGAGGCATCAGAACGGCGATACCGTGGCCGTGGGGGATCTCGTAGAAGGCGGCGATGCCGTACTCGGCCATGTGGAGCACCATGTCGGTTTGACCGCCCAGGTCCATGATGCCGCCGGTGATCATGGCGGAGATCCAGGACAGGTTTTGCCGCGCCTCCTGGTTTTCAGGCTCCCTCACAGCGATGGGGCCGTAGTGGATCACGTTGGCCGCCATGGCCTCCATCATGTCGTTGACGAACTGGATCTTGTGCTCGTTGATGAAATAGCGGATATCGGTGATATGGGACAGGATGTCGGCGGCTCCCACGGCGGTCTGGTAGGCCCCTACGGTGTAGGTGATCTCAGGATCGATAAAGACCACCGCCGGCTGATAGGCCTGGTGCCAAAGGTCCCGTTTTTCCTCGGTGTCGGCGTTGGAGATCACCACCCAGGCGTCGTTTTCCGATCCCGCCGAGGCTATGGTGGGCACCACGATCAGCGGCAGAGCCCTGGATTCCTGGACCTTTTTGGTCACTAGATCCCAGCAGTCGCCGTCGTAGAAGCTGGCCTGGGCGATCACCTTGGCCGAGTCGGTCACCGAGCCGCCGCCTACGGCCAGGACCACGTCGCAACCCCTTTGACGGCACAGCTCAGCGGCCCTGTTGACGGTGCTGTACTGGGGATTGGGCTCGATGCCCGAGAACTCGGTGACGGCGATTCCCGCCCCCTGGAGCAGCGCCATAATGCGGTCGTAGAGGCCGTTCCTTTTGATGGATCCACCGCCGTAGACCAGCAGCACGTGGCTTCCCCGGGCCTTCACCTCTGTGGCCAAGTGGGGCCACTGCTGATTGCCGAAGTAGATCTTCGTGGGATTGTAATAGACAAAGTTGTTCACCATCGTCAGATCCTTTCTAGGGTCTCTTTTCTGGGCTCTTTTCTAGAGTCTCTTTCTCCGTATCTCCACCGAGGACCACAGCGCCGCCGCCACCGCCACGATGACCAGGCCGAAGAGGCAGGGAAGCCTGGGATTGTCGTTGCCCGTCAGGACCGCCGTGGCCGAGATGAAAAAGCTGGTGAGGAAGCAACCCAAGTTCATGCCGCTCAGGAAGAGGGCCGAGGCCATGCTGAGTTTCCCCTGGGGCACGTACTCGGAAAAGGAGTGGATGGTGCCAGGCCATACGATCTGGACAGCCACGCCGGAGATCACCACGCCGACCACGATGGCCGCCAGGCTGGAGCCCAGAGTGAACACCACCATGCCCAGGGCCCAGAGGGCCAACCCCACCGGGATGGTGTACTTCCCGGCCCTGCGATAGACCCCGGCGAAGATCAGCCCCGCCAGGGCGTTGCCGATGGAAAACAGTGACGAGATGACCCCAGTCACGGCGCCGGTACCCAGGTTCTCGTAGGCGATGATGGCCGACATGTTGAGCAACACCGGATAGAAGGCGAAAAACACCACCGTGAACATGGCCGAGGCGAAAACTGCCATCGCCGGTAGCTTTCCCGATTTTTCGTCGGGACCCCGGTTTTCCTGGAATTCCGGCTTTTCCTGGTCGGGCTCCCGTAAAAACAGCATCACCAGAACCAAAGGCAGGGCGATGAGTCCGTGGACCAACCAGACGTAGGCGGCGTTGATATCGCAGAGCCATCCCGCCAAGACCATGTAGACTATAGCGCCCAGGGCCATGGCGAAGGCGGCCGTTCCCAGTACGGCAGGGCGCTGTTGAGCGCCGAAGAGCCTCAGGGCCAAAGAGCTCTGCAGCGGAAATCCCAGGCCGATGCAGAAGCCCACCAGAGCCCGCAGGGCCAGCACCAAAGCGAAGTCCCTGACGAAAAAGGGAGCCACTCCGGCGATTACGACGCCGCCCATGGACCAGGCCGCCATGGTCCGGAAGGAGACCTGCTTCCCCAGCACGGCCCCGGCCAGCAGAGAACCGGGGATCATAAACAGCGACGACAGTGTGGATATCAACAGCACCGTGCTGTAAGCGATATCCGGATAAAGGTCTCTAGCGAAGGCTTGCAGGGCCGGGGCGGTGATGAAAATGGACTGGGCGGCAAAGTACACCGCCAAGACGCTGATCAGGTCGCCGTTGCGTCCCTTCGAGGTAACCATGGCCGGCTCCTCCTAGAGGGCCATGGCCACTTCGGCGGCCTCGTGGGTGGCGGCGTAGACCTTACCAGCCTTGCGGGCGTCGCCGATGACGTGGACCTGGGGCACCCAGTCCTTGATGGCCTCGCTGAGGGGGTCGTAGTTACGGGTCCCCAGGGCCAGCACCACGCTGTCGAAGCCCTTCAACACGATGTCGCCCTGGTCCTCGTTTTCGGAGTCCCGATAAACCACGCCGTCGGCCAGGAACTGCTGGATCACGCCGCCGCGGATCATCTTCACGCCCTGGTCCTGGAGCTGGCCGATCAGCATGGGCCGGGCGTAGGGGTCCAGATCGGCGGCGATCTGGGGCTTCATCTCGATGATGGTCACGTCGCGGCCCTGCTCGGCCAAGAAGTCCGCCGTCTCAGCGCCGATCAGCCCGCCGCCTGCCACCAGGACCTTCTGGCCGGTGGTGACCTTGCCCAACAGCACGTCGCAGGGATCCAGCACCGGCGCCTCGCTGAGGCCCTTGATGGGAGGTCGCAGGTTGACGCTGCCGGTTGCCACTACCACGGCGTCGGGCTTCATCTCCTTGAGCAGCTCCGAATCGAGCTCCCGGTTGGTCATGACGTTGACGCCGTACTTCTTGCACTGGCGGATGTAGTAGCCCAACATGCGGGTGATGGTGCTCTTGGCCGGCGGATAGGCCGCCGCTAGGAAGGCGCCTCCCAGGTAACTTTCCCGCTCCACCAGGTCCACCCTATGGCCCCGGGCCGCCAGAATCCAGGCCGCCTGGAGCCCAGCGGGACCGCCACCAGCCACCACCACGTGTTTGGGCTGGTCGGTCCTGTTGGCCCGGTACTGTTCCTCGGTGCCGTTAAGGGGATTGACGACGCAGCTGATGGGCTCGTCGGCGAAGATCCGCATGATGCAGCCCTGGTTGCAGCTGATGCAGGGGATCACGTCATCGTATCTTTCCTGGGCGATCTTCTCCACGAAATGGGGATCGGCGATGGACTGGCGACCAAAGGCCACCAGATCGGCGCTGGCGTCGCCCACCACAGCCTCGGCGATCTCCGGATCGGTGTAGCGGCCCACGGTGATCACCGGCAGGGAGACGGATTTTTTAATCTCCGCCGCCGCCATGGTCTCATAGCCCGGCGCCAGGTAGGCCGAGCCGATGCAGTACTTCAGGCTGCCGTAGGTAGAGATGCTGACGTGGATCGCAGCGGCGCCCTTCTCCTGGCAGAAGGCGCAGACCGCCTTGGTCTCCTCGATGTCCCGACCTCCGGAGATCATCTCGGAGCCGCTGATACGCACTATCACTGGAAAGTCCTTCCCGGCCTTGGCGGCGATGTCCTCCAACACCAGCCCCAGGAAGCGCATGCGGTTGTGGAGAGTCCCGCCGAACTCGTCGGTGCGCTTGTTGGCATGTCCCGACAGGAACTGGGCGATCAGGTAGCCGTGGGAGGCGTGGAGCTCCACGGCGTCGAAGCCGGCCTTTTTGGCCCGCAGCGCCGCGTCGCCAAAGGTCTGGACCATCTTGTAGACTTCCTGGGTGGACAGCTCCTGGGGCATGGCCTGACAGACCGGGCAGGGCACCGGCGACGGCGCCACCACCGGGCCGTTATCGGTGTAGACCGGCTTGGTCTCGCGGCCGCAGTGACGCAACTGCATGGCTATCTTGGCCCCCTGGTGGTGGACCTCGTCGGTGAGGCGGCGGTAGCTCTCGATGAGGCTGTCGTCCCAGATGCCGCACTCATTGACCAGCGACCGGCCTTCCTTGCTGATGGCGGTACACTCCACTATGAGCAGCCCAAAGCCGCCCTTGGCCCGCTCCAGATAGTAGTCCACCAACCTGGGGCCGGCGCTGCCGTCGGGCTCCGCCAAGTTGGTCCCCATGGCCGGCATGACAAAGCGGTTTTTGACCTCCATGGAGCCGATTTTGACTGGTGTAAACATCTTCTTCACTGCCATTCCCTACTCCCCCTCTACCAGGTTTGAACTCAGTGATCTGACCGCAAAAACCCTAGCATCGCTACCCCATCCCGGGGCTCCTCCACCCGGAGACGCGGATTTTCGCTCGTTGTGCCTTAATCCCCTCGAGAAAGGGTGACGGTCACGTCACCCTTACCCAGGGCCTCGCCCCATCCCGTCAGGTCCACCACTCTGCCCAGGGGGGTGTAGCTCCAGTTGTTGGAACCGTAGAAGATCACCATCTGGCGGCGCTGGTACAGCATCACGTCGCCGGGCTGGGCCGTCATGGGCCGATCCTGGGCGCTGAGGCTCAGCACCAGGTCTCCTACCTTCTCAAAGCCGCCGTAATCCCTCATCGAGACCGTCACCGGCCCCCCCTCCACCATGGCTGCCAGCTCCTGAGCCGCCTGGTTCTGTTCCAGCTGAACCTCAAAGGTCCTTCCTCGAACCTGCAACTGTAGGGTCATAGGCTCCTCCCCGATATGGTCTCGTTTTACCTGCGTCGCCGCTGCGCCGGGTTCCTGGCCCAGGGCCTTCCCAGGGCCCAAGAGCCCCAGCCACAGCACCATCAGCGCCAATAGGACCTGATTCATCGCCGTTCCCCTGCCTTCCCTGGAGGCTATTTCGGTTATATCGCCGGGGCGGGTAAATAACAAATATTTATAGGTTATGAACTAATATAGCTATTACCTATTATTTGCCCCTGCAGCCCCTATGCCGGTCTACAAAGACAAAAAAGCCGGGGCCTTGGTCTGTGCCAAAGCCCCGGCGGGAGAGCCGGTTCAGTTTTCTGGTCTTTTTATGCTCCGCTGGGGCCAGCCCCTGGCTCCTCCAGAAGCCGCATCATCCGCCCCCGGGAGGGCCAGGTAGCTTTTCAGCTTCGGGATGGCTATATCGCCGAAGTGAAACAGCGACGCCGCCAGGGCTGCGCCTGCGCCACCCTGGACCAAGAGGACTATTACAGCTCTCTGGCCTAGACCGTGGTGGCTGAGCGGGAGAAGCTCTGCCAGGTCATAGCCTCGGCGGGAATCTCCTTCATCCCCTCCCAGGGCAACTTCGTGGCACTGCCGCCCCAGGAGCGCTACCAGAGGATCTGGGACGCCCTGGCCTCCCGGGGCACAGCGGTGCGCAACTTCGTCCTGGATGGAAAACCAGCGCTGCGGCTCACCGTCGGCAGCCCCAAGGAGAACCAGGTTTTAGCCCAAGCGTTGTTGGAGGCAGCGCGCTGAGGCCGCCCGCCGCCTAACCAGGCCTACCCCTGCTGGGGTTCCAAGTCCTGAAGGTGGTGGAACTGGTACTCCGTGACGATGCGCTGCTCGATGATCCGGCCAGCGCCACCGCAGTCGTTGCAGGTCCGGTCCTCGGAGCCCAGGGAGACCGACCCCAAACCGTCGCAGGACTTGCAGACCTTGATCTTCATGGTATCCCTGTCAAAGGTCAGGTGATCGCCCAGCTCGTCCAGGGAGAACTCGTTTTTCAGGGTTCGCACCACCGTCCGCCCAGCGCCGCCGCATTCGGCACAGTTAAAACGGTTGCCCCTCAGATCCTGGCCAAAGCCCAGGCCCTTGCACTTCTTGCAGATGCGAATTTTCATGGTTTCAGCGTCAAAATCCACCGCCATCGATCCTTTCCCGGTCCCTGTTGGACCTATCCGGACTCGGCCCATTCCGCCC
>CAZCKP010000034.1:0-10198 GCA_964499295.1 uncultured Synergistaceae bacterium
AATCAAATGAGGGGCTTGCCTCTCCGAGAGTTCGAATCTCTCCCTCTCCGCCATTTTGGCGTTTTTAAGAGGTCCTTCCCATTAGGGGAGGGCCTTTTTTCGTATCCTCGGCAGAGGGAGGACTCTCGAATCCCAGGAGGCAAATTCCCAAGGTTAGGGAATCGGAAAAGGTGCTATGATCTGGCCAAAGGCCCGCCTTGGAGGAGCGGGCACAGGAACTTTCGTGGAGGAGGCCCTCTGGAATGATACTGTTCGAGTGCGATTACAACGAAGGCGCCCATCAGCGGGTGTTGGAACTGCTCCAGGAGACCAACCTGGAGCAGACGCCGGGATACGGTGAGGACCATTATTGCCGAAAAGCCGCCGCTATGATACGGGACCTCTGCCAGTGTCCCCAGGCCGACGTGTATTTTCTGGTGGGTGGCACCCAGGTGAATCTCACGGCCATCGCCGCGGCGTTGCGGCCCCATCAGGGAGCCATAGCTGCCACCAGTGGCCACATCAACGTCCACGAAAGCGGCGCCGTGGAGGCCACGGGCCACAAGGTGCTACCCCTGGCCAGCAGCGACGGCAAGATCACCGCCGACCAGGTGCTCCAGCTCTGGAAAGAACACTTTGACGACCCCACTCGGATCCACATGGTCCAGCCCAAGCTGGTCTATATCTCCAATCCCACCGAGCTGGGGACCCTCTACAGCCGCCGGGAACTGCAGGACCTCCACCAGCTCTGCCGGGAAAAGGACCTTTACCTCTACCTCGACGGTGCCAGGCTGGGCTATGGCCTCTGCGCCAGCGGTAACGACCTGGATCTGCCGGAAATAGCCCGGTGCTGCGACGGCTTCTACATCGGCGGCACCAAACAGGGAGCCCTTTTCGGCGAGGCCCTGGTGCTGGTGAACCCGGAGCTGAAGCGGGATTTCCCCTATCTGATCAAGCAGCGCGGTGGCCTGTTGGCCAAGGGAAGGCTTCTGGGGCTCCAGTTTATGGCCCTGCTGGAAGGCGGCGACCAGAGCCTCTATTTCCAGCTCTCCCGCCACGCCGATGCCATGGCCGACAAGCTGCGCCAGGCCTTTGCCGCCCAGGGTTGCGATTTTCTGGTCCCCACCACGGCGAACCAGCTTTTTCCGATCCTGCCCGACGCGGTGTTGGACCGGCTGAAGGACCGTTACGGCTGGTCGCCTTGGCAACGAGTGGACGGAGGCCAGGCGGTACGTTTCTGCTCCAGCTGGGCCACCAGAGAAAAGGACGTGGACCAGTTTATCGCCGATCTGGGCAGGGCATTCCAGGTCTAGGATATTCTGGTCGAAGGGAGTCTAAAGGCGCGTAAAAAGCCCAGGGTGGTTCCAATAGGCCAGCACTGGGCTTTTATGTACGGCCCCGCTCTAGAGTGCTGCCAATCCTAGGGGCCGACTTTCCCTCCTGGCCTTGACAGCCTAAAGTCCAGCTCCCATACTTCGTTCTATCCTTTTTGACCGTCCCCGAGGTCCAGCGGCAGCGATCTGGCAGGGTCCTGTCCTGGCCCGAGGGCTTTTGAACTGAGGAGGCTAGAGAGTGAGAATCGCGGTTTTAGTCAAACAGGTTCCCGCCGTGGACAGGGTGAAAATCGACGAGGCCACGGGAACCATGGTTCGAGATGGCGTGGAAGCCGAGCTGAACCCGCCGGATCTCCACGCCCTGGAGGCGGCGCTACAGATCAAGGAGAGCTGTCCCCAGGAATCGGTGGAGATCCAGGTGGTCACCATGGGGCCGGCGACGGCTCGCAAGGCCATCGCCCACGGCATCGCCATGGGCTGCGACGGCGGCGTGCTGATCTCGGACCGCTCCTTCGGCGGCAGCGATACCTTGGCTACTTCTCGGGTGTTGGCCCAAGCCCTGAAAAAATTCGGTCCCTTCGACCTGGTGCTGGCAGGGGAGCGGGCCACCGACGGCGAGACCGGCCAGGTGGGGCCAGCGGTGGCCCAGCTCCTCGGCCTATCGGCGCTGACCTACGTCACCGCCCTGGAGTCGCTGGATCAGGGGACCATCACGGTGTTGCGGGCGGTGGAAGAGGGCTTCGAAAGGGTCAGGGCTCCGCTGCCGGCCATGGTGATCCCGGTGAAGGCCATGAACAGGCCCCGATTCGGCACCCTGGGAGGAGTGCTCCGGGCTAGGGCCGCTTCCGTCGCGGTCTGCTCTGCCGCCGACTTGGGCCTCCCGGCCTCGGAGCTGGGCCTGAAGGGCTCGCCCACCCAGGTAGCCTCCATCAGCTACCCCAAGGTGACCCGCCAGTGTCGCAGGATCATGGCCCAGGGCCAGGCCACCGAAGCCGCCGAAGAACTGCTGAAGATCCTGGAGGAGAAAAACTGTCTGGAGGCGCTACGATGAAGGTCTCGTTGCAGGAAGTCTGGACTCTGGCCGAAGTCCGGGCCGGGAAGATCCATCCCGTGTCGCTGGAGTTGTTGGCCTGGGGCCGCCAGCTGGCCGACGATCTCCAGGTGCCCCTGGCCAGCGTTTTAATGGGCCACGGCCTGGCCGATCAGGCCTCTTCCCTGATCCCCTGGGGCGCCGACAAGGTCTATTTGGTGGACCGTCCCGAATTGGCGGAGTTCCACGGCGACGCCCAGACCAAGGTCCTGGCGGAACTGATCGAAAGGGAAAATCCCCAGATCCTCATCGCCTCGGCCACCACCCAGGGCCGGACCGTTATGCCGCTGCTCTACGCCGCCTTGGGCTGTGGCCTCACCGCCGACTGCACCTCCTTGGCCATCGACCCCGAGACCAAGCGGCTGATCCAGACTCGGCCGGCCATTGGCGGCAACATCATGGCCGACATCAGGACCAAGGGCCGAGATCCCCAGATGTGTACCGTCCGGCCCAAATCCCGCCGCCCCCTGGAGCCCCATTGGGACCGAGTTGGCGAGGTGATCTCCTGTTCCGTCCAGGAAGGGGCTCTGTCCTCTCTGGTCCAAGTGCTGGGCTTTGAGAAGGCCCAAACCGTGGGCCTTCCCATCCAGGAGGCCGAGATCATCGTGGCCGGCGGTAAAGGCATGAAAGGTGCCAAGAACTTCGGCCTTTTAGAGGAGCTGGCCGGACTTTTGGGCGGCTCCTTGGGCGCCTCTCGGGCGGCAGTGGACCTGGGTTGGGCTCCCTACAGCGCCCAGGTGGGCCTCAGCGGCAAGTCGGTGACGCCCCGGCTATACCTGGCCTTCGGCATCTCCGGAGCGGTGCAGCACCTGGCCGGCATGAGTGGCGCCGGTACGGTGGTGGCCGTCAACAGCGATCCCGAAGCGCCGATTTTCAACGTGGCCGATTTCGCCGTCCAAGGCGACGCCACGGAAGTGGCCCGGGGGCTGATTCAAGCCCTCAAGGCCAGAGCCGAAACCGGAAAGGAGCGGAACCGATGAGGCCCTTCGGAAAGGTCACCCCCCAGGTCGTCGAAGAGCTAAAAGGAGCCCTGGGCGAGCGCTGGGTCTCTGTCGATGGTGAGGTGCTGAGCAATTACAGCACCGACGCTGCCGGAGCCTGTTGGGGCCGCCTCCCCGAGGCGGTGGTGCGGCCCGGGTCTACCGAAGAGGTCTCAGCGGTGATGAAAATCGCCTCCCGCCACCACCTGCCGGTGACGCCCCAGGGAGCCAGGAGCGGCGTTGCCGGCGGAGCGGTGCCCATCTTCGGAGGCATTGTTCTGAGCCTGGAGCGGATGAACCGCATCCTTGAGATCGACAGCCTCAACCGAGTGGCCGTGGTGGAGCCCGGAGTGGTGACCAACGACCTTTGCAAGGCCGTAGCCGAAAAGGGCTTTCTCTACGCCGGCTATCCCATGAGCACCGGCACCAGCTTTATCGGAGGCAACTTCGCTACCAACGCCGGCGGCGGAAAGGTGATTCGCTACGGTAGCACCCGGCGCCACGTCATGGGAGCCGAGATCGTCCTGGCCTCTGGCGAAGTGCTCCAGATGGGTGGCAAGTTCCGCAAGGACTGTTGGGGCCTCAATTTGCTGTCGCTGATGATCGGCAGCGAGGGCACCCTGGGCATTGCCACGAAGATTATCGTCAACCTGGAGCCCCAGCCCGGCAAGATCGTGAACCTGCTGGCCTGTTTCCCCTCGCTGGAGTCCATGGTCGAGGCCGTGGGAGCCCTGGTCAGCTCGGGGAAAAAGATCATCTCCTGCGAGTTCACCGATAAATTCACCACCCAGGTGACCACCGATTACCTGGGGACTTCGCTGCCCTACCAGGACCGCACCGAGGCCTATCTGTTGATCCAGGTGGAAGGCGAGACCGAGGAGCAGCTTGAAGAGGGCTTTATCGCCGTCGGCAAAATCTGCCAGGCCCAGGGGGCCTTTGAGGTCTTCGTGGCCCAGAGCCGCAGCGAATCCTCGGCTATGTGGTCGGTGCGGGAGAACATCCTGGAGGCCATGAAGAACTACGCCCCCGACGTCTGCGCCTCCGGTGATATAGTGGTGCCACTGTCGGAGATCCCCGAGATGATCCGGCGAATCCAGCGCCTGGCCCAACAGTGGAAGGTCCCCACGGGGATCATCGCCCACATCGGCGACGGCAACATCCACCCCATGCCCCTGCGGCCCCAGGACATGGAAGCCCAGCAGTGGCCCCAGTTTTCGGAGCGCTACATTGAGGCGCTGATCGCCGAAGCCCAGGCCTTGGGCGGCGTGGGCAGCGGCGAGCACGGCGTGGGCTACGTGAAACAGCAGGGCCTCATCGCCTCGAAGAGCCCCGCTGAGCTGGAGATCCTGAAAGGCATCAAGGCCGCCTTCGACCCCCAGGGCATCCTGAACCCCGGCAAGCTGACTTTTCTGGAAGAATAGCCCGATCGGCCAGCCCTCGCTCCCCCTAAGGGGACTGAGGGCCGACTGAAGGCAAAGTCCTACACCGGCCTTTCGGCGCGGGACCTGGAGGATCTGAAAGACTGCCCCCTCCCGAACTCCCGGGAGACCATGGCCCTGACGACCCCATTGCTTTTTCAGAATATAACGATAATTGACATAGCCAGGCTGTGACGATATAGTATCGATCGTGAGCTGGTTTTTAGCTCTTTCCGGGCTCGCCCGGGGCATTTTTACACTTTTGGAGGCATGTACTTTGAAAGGCACCGTGAAATGGTTCAACAGCACTAAGGGTTTCGGTTTCATCACCACCGAAGAGGGCAAGGACGTGTTCGTTCACTTCAGCGCCATCAAGATGGACGGCTACAAGTCCCTTGAAGAGAACGAGGCCGTTTCCTTCGACGTGATCGAAGGCGAGAAGGGCCCTCAGGCGGCCAACGTGGTGAGACTCTAGTCTCCAAGGGTTATCGAAAACGACAAAGCCAGTCCACGCCGACGCGGGGGCTGGCTTTTTTTGATAGCCCGGGGCCCTGCCGAAAGCTACGAAAAGGCCCCCTTCTCCGCTAGGAGAAAGGGGCCTGGAAGTCATGGCACTCTCTAGGGGATTCGAACCCCTGTTCCCGGGCTGAGAACCCGGTGTCCTGGGCCACTGGACGAAGAGAGCGTTGAAAATTGGCTGGGGTACAGGGATTCGAACCCCAATCGCCTGATCCAGAGTCAGGTGTCCTGCCGTTGGACGATACCCCAGCAGTCCCTGCTGAGACGTGGTGAACTATACCACAGCAGCCGGAAGGGCGCAAGCCATAAAATCCAGCGGTGAAAGAAAAGGTGTGGGAAAAGAAAAAGTCCCCTTTCACACCGAAAGGGGACCGGAAATCATGGCACTCTCTAGGGGATTCGAACCCCTGTTCCCGGGCTGAGAACCCGGTGTCCTGGGCCACTGGACGAAGAGAGCGTTGAAAATTGGCTGGGGTACAGGGATTCGAACCCCAATCGCCTGATCCAGAGTCAGGTGTCCTGCCGTTGGACGATACCCCAAAGTCACGCCGAACCGGCGAGGCCTGATGTATACTACCACGGATAGCCCGGCGATGCAACCCCCCTTTTCTCGCCTCTGGGGAGCCGGGCCCAAAGGGTTCCCCTTGACTTTCCCTTTCATGGGGGGCCGTTGTGGGCTATAATGGCCAGCGTCGAGAGGGATTTTCTCCGGGACCGGGCCGTGACGGTCCTCGGCCCGGGTCCCTTTAGCGTTCCTCGAGAGGGGTGTCTATCACCATGGCAATAACGAAGCGGCGGTTTATCTTGGCCTTGGCTCTGGTGCTCTCGGCGGTCTGGGCCTGCGGCGCTGCAGTCCTGATCCAGCTTAGCGCCGATACCATGGAATACGATATGGAGACCCAGGTGTTTTTCGCCACCGGCAACGTCAAGCTCCAGCGCCTGGCCATGACCATCACCGCCGATAACGGCAGCGCCGATAACCTGAGCCAGGTGGCCCGGATGTGGTCCAACGTCAAGGGTTTCGGCTCCCACGACGGCGAGAAGGTGGACTTCGTCTGCGACGAGCTGATAGTAGAGCTGGACGACGCCGAGGTGCGCTACACCATGCGGGGCGACGTGGATGCCACCCTGGGAGACCGCACCATCGTGGCTGCCGAGGCATGGCTCCAGGGCGGACGTTTCGCCGCCCAAAACCTGATGCGGTTCTACGACGCCCAGCGCCAGGCCACCCTGTCGGCCCAGAGCGCCCAGGGCATCAGCGACGACCAGGGCGTCGCCGATTTCTCGGCCCAGGGCCAGGTCTATCTGCGCCAGGAGAACCGAGACGGATCGGTGATGGAGCTCTGGAGCGACAGCGGCGCCTATTCCCGCAGCCAGGGCACCACCACGGCCACCGGCCAGGTCCATATCAAGCAGGTGGCCGCCGATGGCCAGGTCACCGAGCTCTGGGCTGACAAAATGGTCCGTTCCGAGCGTCACGATTCCATCACCGCCTCGGGCAACGCCCGGGCGGCCCAGGAGGGGCGACGGATCACTGCCAACGAGCTGGTCTACTATCCCGGCAACGGCAAGTTGGACGCCCGGGGCCGGCCCCAGATCACCGTGGACCTGTCCAGCTCGGCCAGAGGAGGGAACTAGGGTGGTCAAAGTGAAGGCGCCTAAGCGCCTGTGCGCCCAGGACTTGGACAAGAGCTTCCGCAAGCGTCGGGTGGTGTCGGGAGTCAGTCTGGAATTTACCATGGGCGAGGTGGTGGGCCTTCTGGGCCCCAACGGGGCGGGCAAGACCACCAGCTTTTACATGATCGTGGGGCTCATCGAGCCCGATGCCGGGCGGGTGCTGATCGATTCTACCGACATCACCGCCATGCCGGTGTTCGAGCGGGCCCGGGAGGGCGTGGGCTATCTGCCCCAGGAGCCTTCGGTGTTCCGTGACCTGACGGTGTGGGAGAATATCGAGGTGGTCCTGGAGGAGCAGGGCGTTCCCCCCAAGGATCGGGCCGATATGACGTCGCAGCTGATCGAGGACTTTGGCTTGCAGCGGCTGATCCACGTGAAGGGTTACGCTCTTTCCGGCGGCGAGCGGCGACGAGTTGAGATCGCCAGGACGCTGGCCATCATGCCTGACTTTATCCTGTTGGACGAGCCCTTCGCCGGCATCGACCCCATCGCCGTTTACGACATCCAGCAGATCATCGTGGGCCTTCGGGCCAAGGGCTACGGGATTATGATCACCGACCACAACGTGAGGGACACCCTGGCCATCACCGACCGGGCCTATCTGATCCACCGCGGCGAGATCGTGGTCCATGGCACCCCCGACCAGGTGGCCCAAAGCGAGGTGGCTCGAAAGTTCTACCTGGGGGACCGTTTCACGTGGTGACCTCGTCTAGGATTTGTCGCCAGAGTAGAGGAGCCGCGCCATGGCGATGAGAGGCTCCGGCGCCATGATCCGCAACGCCCTGACCATGATGGTGGGCACCCTGGCCAGCCGAATCCTGGGGCTGCTGCGGGAGGTCATCACGGCAGCCCTCTTTGGCGCCAGTCGGAGCCTAGACGCCTTTTTTGTGGCCTATACCCTGGCCAACCTTGCCCGGCAGCTGCTAGCCGAGGGGGCCCTCTCGGCGGCCTTCGTGCCGGTGTTCTCCCGGGTCCTGGCCGATCAGGGCAAGGACCGAGCCCGGGCGCTGGCCTGCCAGGCCCTGACGGTGCTGCTGCTGGCCTCTCTGGCTGTGGTGGCCCTGGGGATCCGTTGGAGCCCCCAGCTGGTGGGGGCCATGGCGCCGGGCTTCGACGACGCCAAGAGGGCCCTGGCCGAGGCCATGACCCGGCAGATGTTTCCTTTTCTGCTGCTGGTCTCCCTGGCAGCGCTGGTCATGGCGGTGCTCAACAGTCTGGACTGCTTTCTCGTCCCCGCCCTGGCCCCGGCGCTGAGCAACCTGGTCTACATCGTCGCAGCTTTGGCCTTGGCCCCGTCGCTGGGGATCCGGGGGCTGGTCTGGGCGGTGCTGGCCGGCGGGGCGGCTCAACTGGCCTTTCAGTGGTACTGGGCCGCCGGGCCCATGGCCATGGCCCTGAAGCCCCATCTGCCCCGGCGGGATCCCAACCTGGGGCGGATGATGGCCCTTTTTCTGCCCTACGCCGCCGGGCTGTCGCTGAACCAGCTCAACCCCGTGTTGACCCGGCTTCTGGGGTCCTTCCTGCCCGATGGTACCATCTCGGTGCTGACCTACGCCAACCGGGTGATCCAGCTTCCTCTGGGGCTGGTGGTGATCGCCATATCCCAGGCGGTGCTGCCCGAGCTGGCCCGATGTCTGGCCCAGGGCGATGAGGCCTTTCGCCAGACTTTGCGGGACGCCCTGCGGTTTGCCCTTTTCGCGATTCTGCCGGTGACGGCGGGAATACTGCTGATCTCCTCCGAGGCGGTGCACTTTTTGTTTTTCCGAGGGGCCTTTGACGAGGCGGCCTGGAGCGGCACCGCGGCGGCGCTGTTCTATTCCAGCCTGGGCTTGCCGGGAATGGCCTGTAGCACCGTGGTGATGCGGGGCCTCTACGCCCTGGAAAAGCCCCGGCAGGCCGTGGTGACCACGGCCTCCAGCGTGGCCGGTACTTTGGTCCTGAGCCTGGCCCTGATGGTCCCCTTGGGGATGCGTGGTCTGGCCTTGGGGGGATCGCTGGCCTTTTCCTTCTCCAGCTGGGTGGGCCTGGTGCTGCTCCAGCGGTCGCTGGGGCGTTCTCTGGACCTCTGGGATCTCCGCTGGATCGCCAAGATGGCCTTTAGCCTGGCGGTCCTGGCCGGAGCTTGCCTAGCGTTGCAACGGCTCTGGCCCTATCCTGTCGCCGCTGGCCTGGCCCTTAGGGGCCTTTGGCTGGCTGTCCAGGCTCTGGCCGGCGCTGGGGCCTTTGGATTGTCCAGCCTGGCCCTGGGCTGCGAGGAGTGGGGTCTCATCATGGGAGCCCTGAGGCCCGCCCGGGAGAAAGGGAGCCAGGAGGCGACGGGAGATCGCCCCGAGAGGTGACCCCCGGCGCTGGCCCCCGGCGCTGGCCCTGCGGTTTTCCCTTTCCGAGAGATGAGGACGGGCGAAGCCTGAAAAAACGCCGAAGTTTTATCCTTTCCCGCCGGTACTGGGCCGGCAGTTCCTGAAGAAGCTGAAGAGGTGAATGCCATGTCGGAACACGTCTTTAAGTGCGCTGAATGCAGCCAAAGCTTTGGCAGCGAAGGCCGGGCCCTGCGGTGCCCCCACTGCGGTTGCCGCACCCTGATCCACCTGAGCGGAGAGCCCCTGCGGAAGAAATGCTCCTGCGGCGGCTCCTGTTGCGGATGCAGCGGATGCTCCCACTAGAGCCTGAGCCCTTTTTGACCCTGGCCATCGAGAGCAGCTGCGACGACACCTCGGTGGCCCTGTTGGAGGGGCCCCGCCATGTGCTGAGCTGGAACATATCCAGCCAGACCCAACGACACGCTCCCTTCGGTGGCGTGGTGCCCGAGTATGCCTCGCGGATGCACCTGGAGGCCCTGGTGCCGCTGCTGCGAGAGGCCCTATCCCAGGGCGGCGTCACCGACCCGGCAGGGCAGCTTGGCCTGATCGCCGTCACCGCTGGGCCGGGGCTGATGGGGTCGTTGTTGGTGGGAGTCATGGCCGCCAAGGGCCTGGCCCAGGCCTGGGGGGTCCCCCTGATCGGCGTCAACCACTTGGAGGGGCACCTTTTCGCCAACCTGGTGGACCACGGCGACCTGGAGTTTCCCTTTCTGTGCCTGGTGGTCTCGGGAGGACATACCGAGATCGTAGTGGCCCAGGCGCCGGGATCCTATCGGCTCTTGGGTTCCACCCGGGACGACGCCGCGGGGGAGTGCTTCGACAAGGTGGCCAAGGTCATCGG
>CAZCKP010000035.1:0-10123 GCA_964499295.1 uncultured Synergistaceae bacterium
GAAAGCCGCCAGGGCGGGCCCTGGTGGGCTCCAACTTGGCGTTGCAGTGAACTGCCTAATCCAGTTCCCCAAGAACGGCCCCGAAGAGGGCCCGAAGGGAGGGAAGGTCGTGGACAGCGAGGAGCCTCTGCGGCTATCCAAGCGCATGGCCCAGCTGGGGCTCTGTTCCCGGCGGGAGGCCGATTTCTACATAGGCCAAGGATGGGTAAAGGTCAACGGCCAGAGGGCCCAGTTGGGGCAGAAGGTCACCGCCGGCGACGCCATTGATCTGGCTCCCCAGGCCATGCGGCAACAGCGCAGCCTGGCCACGGTGTTGCTCCACAAGCCCCTGGGCTACGTCAGCGGCCAGGCCGAGGAGGGATACCGCCCCGCCCTGGCGTTGATCCGACCTGAAAACCGCTGGAGCCGGGACCCCAGCGGGGTGTCCTTCAGCCCCGGCCACCTGAAGGGGCTGGCCCCAGCGGGGCGGCTGGACATCAACTCCACGGGGCTGCTGGTGCTGACCCAGGACGGGCGGATCGCCAGGGAGCTCATCGGCGGAGGCTCTGTCGAAAAGGAGTATCTGGTCCGTGTGGCGGGTTCCCTGAGCTCCCGGGGCCTTCAGCTGCTGAACCACGGCCTGACCCTGGACGGCGAGGCGCTGCGGCCCGCCAAGGTGACCTGGCAGAACCGGGACCAACTGCGGTTTCTGCTCCGCCAGGGGAAAAAGCGCCAGATCCGGCGGATGTGCCAGCTGGTGGGTCTCCAGGTGCTGGCGCTGAAGCGGGTACGCATCGGCCAGGTGCGGCTGGGCGATCTGCCCCTGGGCCAGTGGCGCTATCTGGCTCCGGGGGAGCAGTTTTAGCTCCCGGGGACCGGCCAGGGACGGCCTTCGTAGGATCCTGTAAGTCCCGCAAGACAAAAAGAGAGGGACCCCTTGGCGGAAGGTCCCTCTCTTTTCGTATCTTTCTTCCTTACTTCTCGTCTCGTTTGTCTCCCAGACGCTGGCCGGCTCACCGGGGCAATAGGCCCTGGGATTCCAGCAGCGCCGGCAGCTCCGCCAGGTTCTGGCAGACCCGCCAGGCCCCTGCCTTTAGGAGCTTCTCCTCGGGGGTGCTGGTCAGCATCAGCACCGACTTCACACCAGCACGGGCCGAGGCCATGGCGTCCAGGTCGGTGTCGCCCACGTAGAGACCCTCCTGGGGGCTGGCCCCCAGGATCTCCAAGGCCTTGAGGATCACGTCCGGCGCCGGCTTGGCCTGGGCTACGTCTCCGGCCCCGACGGTGCAGTCCATCAGATCCTCCAAGCCCACTGCCGCCAGAGCCCGGCGGGGATCGTTGCGGTTCGAGGCCAGGCCGATTTTGAGGCCCCGCCGCCGCAGCTCCTGGAGGCAGGCCAAGGCGTCGGGGAAGAGCTGCAGCCTGGAGAACTCGTCGTCGCGGCAGTGATCCCGGTAGTACCTGGGATAGGCCGGGTCGGAGCTGCCGGTGATGGCGGCGAAAAACTCCGGCGTGCTCAGGCCGATCACCTCCAGCAGCCTCTGGCGACTCACCGGCGCCAGGCCGAAATGGGCCGTCATCAGGTTCATGCTGTGCTCCATGGCGTAGCTGGAGTCGGCCAAGGTCATGTCAAAATCGAATACGACGGCGCGAATCACCGTCCCACTTCCTTCCTTAACTAGCGCTTCCCTCTAGCGGCCCCTGGCGGAGCCTTCAGCCCCTGGGCTTTTAGGGCCCCCACGGCGAAGCGAGGACCCGGATCGCTCCGGGCCCTCGCTTTTGGCTCAATAGTCCCACTGGATCAGCGCCGAGCCCCAGGAGAGGCCCACGCCAAAGCCAGAGATCAGCACCTTCATGCCCGGCTTGAGCCGCCCCGAGGCGACGCACTCCGCCAGGGCGATGGGGATGGTGGAGCTGATGGTGTTGCCCTTGTCCTCCATGGCGATGACGAACTTCTCCGGCGGGATGGCCAGTGCGTCCCGAAGCCGCTCCAGCATCAACTGGGTGGCCTGGTGGAACACCACCAGGTCCACGTCATCCATGGAGCAACCGGCCTTGGCGAAGAGCGCTGCCAGGGATTCGGGCATCTCCCGCAGGGCGAAGTCCAGCACAGCGGGGCCGTCCATGTACAGGTCGTTTTTGCTGCGGTGGTTGCCGAAGCGGTTGACCTCCTCGATAGCCGTCTCGGCCGAACGGGGCAACGCCGTGGCGCCAGCCTCGATGATCAGCCTGCGGGACCCCGATCCGTCAGTACCGAAGGTAAAGGGTCCCAGCAGGTCCTGGTCGCTGGCTTCCACCAGCGAGGCCGTGAAGCCCTCGCCGAAGATGGTCCTGGTGGCCTTGTCCTGTTTGTTGATGTAGCGGGCCATCACGTCGCCGGTGAGCAGCAGCACCCGCCGGGCCATTCCGCTGACCACGAAGCTCTTGGCCAGCGCCAAGCCGTAGACGTAGCCCGAACAGCCCAGGTTGTAGTCCAAGGCGCCGCAGGTCTTGGGCAACCCCAGGTTATGGTGGATCAGGCAGGCCGTGGCCGGCAGCAGATAATCCGGCGTCTCGGTGCAGAGCAGCACCATGTCGATGCTGTCCCGGGAAATGTGGGGGTGCTCCTGGAAGAACTTCTCCCCAGCCCGACTGGCCAGCTCCGACACCGGCTCCCCCTGGGAGACGTGGCGCTGGTGTACTCCTGTCTTGCTGTAGATCTTTTTGGGCGTCCAGGTCCCGAACTCCCGGACCAGGTCCTCGTTGGTCTCCACCGTCTCCGGTAGCCACCAGGATATAGCCTTTAGGGTTGCCCCGTTCATGGTTGCAGCGTCCTCCTAATCTCGGCCCACCTGTTCCCCAGGCGGAACCTGTCGTGAAAAAAGCCCAGCCCAGGAGGACAAACCGTCTCCCGGCTTTATCCCTGCTGGGCCTGTAGCCGCTCCAGCCGAGCCACCGCCCCGTCGACGATGGCCTGGGCGTTCACTACAGCCCTATCGTTTTGAGCCCAGACCAACACGCCCTCGCCGTCTCGGAGCTCCACGTCAAAGGTCACGGTGTGGTTCTCCACCCGGCGGACTATAGCCCGGAGGGTCACCTTCGTGCCGGTGTGGGCCGCCGCCACCTGATCAATGGTGAAGCGCAGTCCCACCGAGACGTAACCTTCCGGCAGACGGGCATTGCAGTAGTCCCCCAAGGCCTGGATGATCCGCGCTACCGAGCCCTGGGTGGAGAGCAGATCCTGCAACGACAGAGAGCAGTTGCCCACGGCGTCATCGGGGGCGACCTCGAAGTGTTCCTCGATAGTCGCGCCGACTTCGAAAATTTTCGCGATATCAAGCATCATCATAACACCTCCATAGCTCTTGTGACAGGATGCTACAGAACCACAGGCCAAGTTTTTGCTGGCTTTCCACGATCATAACACAAAACAGTTTATTTCTTTAGATAATTAAGGTAGTGAAAAGGGGAGCTTGGCCTATTGTGTTATCAAGTCTTAATATCTGGTACTAATCTTATGGGATCTTCCCGGTTTTGGCAAGCCCCCTGGCGAAAAAGGTTCCATCTCTTCTCCTTCTTCCCATCTTTCACTTTCGGGGCGCTAAGGCGGTCAAATCGGTCGGATTTGGTTGCAAGGATATGAAAAAAACGCCACAACTACGAATTTATCGCCCCTGGCCCTTGAAAGTTCTGGGCCAGGATGTTATTCTGCAACAAGAAAAAGTTTCTTTTTTAGAACTTACTATTTCAACCTAACAACCTCACGACGAAGACCCTTCCCGGCTTTATCGATGAGGCTGGCGCCAATGCCCTGGGCCTTTCAAAACAGGGCGCTACTTTTTAGGAGGAATGTCCGTGTTGCCTTTGACTTTGGCCGATCTCGGCGTGACCTACAGCATTCGACGGGTCCGCGGAGGCGATGGGCTTCACCAACACCTCGAGAATATGGGGATCCTGCCAGGCTCGGAGATCTCGGTGATAGCCACTACCATCGGCGGCAACATCATCGTCAGCGTCAAGGGCTCCAGGCTGGCCATCAGCACCGACGTGGCCCAACACATCCTGGTGTGACCGGCCCCCCGGGGCCTTTACAAAAAGAGCCATAGCAACGTCCATGTTAAAGGGGAGAGACTGCGATGACTTTAGGTGAAGCGGCAGTAGGAACCACTGTGATTGTGAAGAAGATCGACAGCACCGGTGCCTACAAGCGCCGGATTATGGACATGGGCCTGACCAAGGGGACCCAGCTCTACATCCGCAAGGTGGCGCCTTTGGGCGATCCCGTGGAGATCACCGTCCGCGGTTACGAGCTTTCGGTGCGCAAAGACGACGCCCAGTGCGTCGAAGTCGAAGCCGTCTCGGCCTAGGCGGCTCCTCGGCAGCGAGACTTTTAAGGGAGCGCAGACACTATGACCATCAAATTAGCCCTTGCAGGCAACCCTAACTGCGGAAAGACCACGATGTTCAACGCCCTGACCGGAGCCAACCAGTACGTTGGCAACTGGCCGGGCGTCACCGTGGAGAAAAAAGAAGGCCGCCTCAGGGGGCGCCGGAGCGGCGATGACATCGTCATCACCGACCTTCCCGGCATCTACTCCCTGTCGCCCTATACCCTGGAAGAGGTGGTCAGCCGGGATTACCTCCTGAAGGAAAATCCCGACGTTATCATCAACCTCATCGATGGCACCAACATCGAGCGCAACCTCTACCTGACCACCCAGCTGATCGAGACGGGCATCCCGGTGATCATCGCCTTGAACATGGCCGACCTGCTGGAGAAGCGCCAGATCAGGGTGGACATGGAGCGGCTTTCGATGCTGCTGGACTGCCCCATCGTGGAGACCTCGGCGCTGAAGCAGACCGGTCTGGAAAAGCTGATCGACCAGGCCGTGGAGCTGGCCAAGAAGCAGGAACACAAGCTGCCCAGCGAGGCCTTCTCCGACGAGCTGGAGGCATCTATCACCGCCGTCAAGGCCGTGCTGGGCGACGTGGCGGAGCACAAAAAGCGCTGGTACGCCATCAAGCTGCTGGAGCAGGACAGCAAGGTGCTGGAGCAGATGTCGCTGTCCTCCCAGGCCGCCGCGGTGGTGGAGGCCCACGCCAAGGCCCTGGCCGAAGCCGCCGACGACGAGGTGGAAAGCCTGGTCACCGACCAGCGCTACCGCTTTGTCCAGAAGGTGGTGGCCACGTCGGTGCGCAAGAAGGACCAGCAGCTGACCCTTTCGGACAAGATCGACATGGTGGTCACCAACCGGCTTTTGGGCATTCCCGTCTTTGTGGCGGTGATGTTCGCCGTCTACTACGTCTCGGTCACCACCGTCGGCGCCTGGGTCACCGACTGGACCAACGACACCTTCGTTGGCGCCGTCCAGGAGATGGTCGGGGGAGTTCTGGAGTCCATCGGCGTCAGCGACTTCGTCATGAGCCTGGTGGTGGACGGCATCATCGGCGGCGTCGGGGCCGTATTGGGCTTCGTGCCCCAGATGGCCATACTGTTCCTGTTCCTGTCCATCCTGGAGGACTGCGGCTACATGGTCCGCATCGCCTTCGTCATGGACCGGGTGTTCCGCCACTTCGGCCTTTCCGGCAAGAGCTTCATCCCCCTGCTGATCTCCTCGGGTTGCGGCATCCCCGGCATCATGGCCTCCAAGACCATCGAGCAGGACAACGATCGTCGGCTCACCATCATGACGGCCACCTTCGTGCCCTGCGGCGCCAAGCTGCCGGTCATCGCCATGATGGGCGGCGTCATGACGGGATACGCCACCGGCGACTACACCGTAGGCGCCCTGATGGCTCCCATGATGTACTTCGTGGGCATCGTCGCGGTGTTGATGTCGGCTATTATGCTCAAAAAGACCCGGCCCTTCTCGGGCAAGCCGGCGCCCTTCGTCATGGAGCTTCCCCAGTACCACATCCCTTCGGCTCGGACGGTGCTGATCCACGTCTGGGAGCGCCTCAGGAGCTTCATCGTCAAGGCCGGTACCATCCTGTTCCTGGCCTGCGTGGTCATGTGGTTCCTCAGCGGCTTCGGCTTCGGCGAAGAGGGCTTTGGTATGGTGGAAGACAGCGCCGAGAGCCTGCTGGCTGTGATCGGCGGCTACCTGGCCCCGGTCTTCGCCCCTCTGGGCTTCGGCGACTGGCAGCCCGTGGCGGCCTCGCTGTCGGGCTTCACCGCCAAGGAGGCCATCGTCTCCACCATGGGCGTGTTGGCCAACGTGGTCGGCGACGTGGAGGACGCCGAGACCGTGGCGGCTGCCGTCATGGCTTGGTTCCCCTCCTCCCTGGCGGCTCTGTCCTTCCTGATCTTCAATCTGCTGGATTCGCCCTGCCTGGCTGCTATCGCCACCATCGCCCAGCAGATGCAGTCCCGGAAATGGTTCTGGTTCGCCCTGTGTTTCCAGAACCTTTTCGCCTACGCCGTCTGCCTGGTGATCTACCAGCTGGGGACCTGGCTGTGGCTGGGGGCGCCCTTCAACGGCGGCACCGTGGCGGGGTTGGCGGTGGCGTTGGTGATGGCCTTCCTGCTCTTCCGGCCCGATCCCTACAAGCACACCCGGGTCTACTCCAAGAGCTCGGTTCAGGCCGCCTAGGCCCTGGAGCGACGGACTTCACCGCGGGAAGGGCCTCCTGGGCCCTTCCCGCGGTTCTAGATTGAGCCATGTCAGACCTTATCGTTATCGCTTTAGTCCTGGGTTACGGTCTCTGGATCGTCTACCGCCAGTGGCAACGGAAGAAGCAAGGCCAAGGTTGCGGCTGCGGTTGTGGTTGTAGCTGCAGCGGCTGCCCTGGGGCAGACCAAGGGAACCAGAACCAAAGGAAAGGAAGCTGAACCGGCCATGGGAGACAGCAGGGGCATGATCTGGGCCTTGGCGGTCTTCATGGCCCTTTACTTCCTGGCGGCGCTTGCCCTGGCAGCCGCCGGCGCCCTGCGGCGCTGGCTCAAGAGGCGCCGCTAGAGCCCCGAGGCTTCCTCGGGAGAACCTGAGAGCAAAGGAGTCCTGTTTATGGCAGACGCGCTGGTACTCCTGGCCGTGGCGGTGCTGTTGGCTTTGGCCTTTCGGGGCGCCGTCAAGCACTTCCGCGGCGAGAGCCCCTGTTGCGGCGGCAATTCCGAGCCATCGGAAAAGACCCTGTCGGGCACCGTCCTGGGGACCAAGACGCTGACCATCGCGGGGATGCACTGCGAGCACTGCGTCAAAGCCCTTACCGACAGCCTCAACGGCATCGACGGAGTTTCGGCCAAGGTAGACCTGGCCTCGGCCACCGCCAAGGTCCTCTATGATCGCCCCCTGGACGAAGATCGCCTGCGGGCCGCTGTCGAAGCCGCCGGTTTCCAGGTGACTTCCATCGTCTAAGTCCACTGCCTATTTAAGGAGCCTCCAGTGCCGCTGGGGGCTCCTCGTTTTTGCCGTTGCGCCTTCCCCGGGCTGGCGTATAATCGACGCTGGGCCGATCGGCAGCGGCCGAGGCCTTCGTTTTTTTCAAGTTTTTTCGAGTTACTCTTAAGGAAGATCCGGTTCGAGAGGCCGCGCTCCGAACTGGACCGACTTCGCAGCGGCTCCGTGAATCGACACCGTCCGCCGGCGCGGGTCCGGCGGGGAGGCCTCTTCGACCTTTTTCGCGGCTATCTCGGGAGCGCCCAGGCGCTCCTAGCTAGAAGGGATGGCTATGTTCATGGATCGCCGGTTTCGACAGGCCCGGCGGGAGGCCCTTTGGTCGGTCCTGCTGGCGCTACTCTTTTTCCTGTGGTGGTACGGCTTCGCCTACGGCTTGGGCTCGGGAGATCCCGGCCAGTACAGCATGGTGATGGGCCTGCCGGCCTGGTTTTTTTACAGCTCGGTGCTGGGTCCGGCGCTGTTCTGCTGCCTGGCCTGGCTCATGGTGAAATTCCTGTTCAAAGAGGTCTCCCTGGAGGCCCGGGAAGGCGAGGCCCAGGACGATGAACGTTAACTGGCCTCTGATCCTCCCCGTGGTGGTCTACATGGCCGGGGTCTACCTGCTGGCCTGGTACTGCAACAAAAAGATGGCCGCTACTCAGGACTTTTTGGAGGAGTACTTCATCGGCAGCCGCAGCATGGGCGGCTTCGTGCTGGCCATGACCCTGGTGGCCACCTACACCTCCGCCAGCAGCTTCATCGGCGGCCCCGGCATGGCCTATAACCTGGGCCTCAGCTGGGTCCTGCTGGCGGTGATCCAGGTGCCCACGGCCTGGCTCACCCTGGGGGTGCTGGGCAAGCAGTTCGCCATCGCCGCCCGGCGCATCGACGCCATCACCATCAACGATTTCCTGCGGGAGCGCTACCGCAACCGCTGGGTGGTGATCTTCGCCTCGGTCAGTTTGCTGCTCTTTTTCCTGTCGGCCATGACGGCCCAGTTCATCGGCGGCGCCCGGCTCTTCGAGGCCATCACTGGGCTGTCCTACCTCTGGGGCCTGGGAATTTTCGCCTGCACCGTCATCCTCTATACCACCGTGGGCGGCTTCCGGGCGGTGGCCCTCACCGACGCCCTCCAGGGGCTGGTGATGATCCTGGGCACTGCGGCGATGATCTTCGGCGTCGCCTCGGCGGCCGGGGGCCTGGGCAACGTGACGTCCCAGCTTAGGGCCATCGACCCGGGGCTGATATCGCCCTGGGGACCCGAGGGCTCGGTGGCCAAGGCCTTTATGCTCTCCTTCTGGGTGCTGGTCTGCTTCGGCACCATCGGATTGCCCCACACGGCGGTGCGCTGCATGGGCTATCGCGATTCGGCGTCGATGCACCGGGCCATCGTCATCGGCACTGCCATGGTGAGCTTTATCATGCTGGGAATGCACCTCTGCGGAGCCCTGGGCCGGGCCCTGCTGCCAGGGCTGACGGTGCCCGACACCATCATGCCCCAGCTGGCCATGGCCACGTTGCCGCCGGTGCTGGCCGGCACCTTTTTGGCTGGGCCTCTGGCTGGGGTAATGTCCACCATCGACTCCCAGCTCATCCAGATGTCGGCCACGGTGGTCAAGGACCTCTACATCAACTACATCAATCCCCGCTGCAGCCAGGACGAGAAGAAGGTGCGCCGCCTCAGCTTCTACACTACGGCGGTACTGGGCGCCATAGTGTTTTTGGCCGCAGTCAGGCCGCCGAACCTGATCGTGTGGCTCAACGTCTTCGCCTTCGGCGGCATGGAAGCGGCCTTTCTGTGGCCTCTGGTGCTGGGCCTCTACTGGCGAAGGGCCAACGCCGCTGGGGCCCTGGCCTCGATGGCCGCCGGCGTGGGCCTTTATTTCGCCATGACCATGGCAGGGGCCCAGCCTTGGGGCTTCAACGCCATCGTCCCCAGCCTGGGCTGCTCCCTGGTGGCCTTCCTGGCCGTCAGCTTGGCCACAGCGCCGCCGGACCAAGAAGTGATAGCCACCTTCTGGGGACCCTGAGAAGGCCCCTTGGGTTCTCTCCATGGAATTAGGTGAACTTTATAAGCAGCGGCCCAAGCCTTGGAAACGCTTCTGTATTTTGTATAATAGATCCAGAGCGACTTAACCTTGAAGGAGGTTTTTTGTCACATGAAGGCAACAGCTGTAATGGATCGAATCTGGTGGGTCGGCGTCGACGACCACACCACTACCCGCTTTGAAGGCCTCTGGGCTTTGCCCTCGGGGGTATCCTATAACGCCTATCTCATCGACGACCAGAAGGTGGCCCTGATCGACAGCGTCCGGGGCGAGTTCTGCGGCGACTTCATGGACCGCATCGAAGAGATCCTCCAGGGCCGCCAGGTGGACTACCTGATCGTCAACCACATGGAGCCCGACCACTCCGGCGCTATCAAGATGCTGCGCCGCCTCTTCCCCCACATGGTGGTGGTGGGCAACAAGCAGACCCTGAAGCTGCTAAGCCAGTTCTACGGCAGCGACGACCAGGTCCTGGAGGTCAAAGAGGGCGACGTGCTGGACCTGGGCGAGCACAAGCTCCAGTTCGCGCTGACGCCCTTCGTCCACTGGCCCGAGACGATGGTCACCTTTGAGACCACCACGGGGATCCTGTTCTCCTGCGACGCCTTCGGCAGCTACGGCGCTCTGGACGGAGCCCTCTTCGACGACGAGATGAACAGGGCCGTCCTGGAGGAGGAGGCCCGGCGGTACTACGCCACCATCGTGGGCCGCTTTGGCACCAACGTCCAGACCGCCCTG
>CAZCKP010000036.1:0-10043 GCA_964499295.1 uncultured Synergistaceae bacterium
CGGGCCATTTGGTGCTGTCGACGCTGCATACCCAGGACGCCGTCCAGACGGTGGACCGCGTCGTCGACGTCTTCGAGCCCTCCAAGCAGGCTCAGATCCGGTCCCAGCTCAGCGAGACCCTGCTGGGCATCTGTTGCCAACAGCTGGTACCGCTGCGGAGGGGAGGCCGACGGGTGGCTACGGAGCTGCTCTTCGGCATTGCCGCGGTCCGCAGCGCCCTACGGGAGGGCAAAACGGGGCAGCTCCGGACGATCCTCCAGACCGGTCGGGCCCAGGGCATGCACACCCTGGAGCAGTCTCTGAGCGATCTGGTCCGCTGGGGCTTAGTGGATCCAGGGCTGGCCCGGAGCTTTTCCTCCGACGGCCAGGACTTCGATCGGCTGATCGCTCAGATGGCCGGCCCCGAGGAGGCCTGACGGTGTGGCGCTATAGAGCCAAGGACGCCAGCGGCGTCACCCGAGAGGGCCTTCTGGCCTTTCCCACCGCCCAGGAGGCAGTACAACACCTTCGGGATCGGAACCTGACGGTGATCGACCTGAAACAGGAACGGAACAGGGGGTTGCTTTCCCGGCTTGGGAGCCTCAAGACCCGGCTTTCCCAGATCGGCACTGTGCCCCTGGGGGAGCGGGCCCTGTTTTTTCGGCAGATGGCGGCCTTAACCGAGGCCGGCATCGTCCTGGGGACCGCCCTGGAGGTGCTGGAGCATCAATGCTCCTGCCCGCCTTTGACTAGGACCATCGCCCACCTCCGGCACTGTGTCAACGAGGGCACGCCCCTCAGCGAGGCCATGAAGGGCCACCGGGAGTTCGATCAGTCCGTCAGGGCCCTGATACTGTCCGGCGAGGAAAGCGGTCTGCTGAACCGGTCTTTGGACCAGATCGCCCTTTACCTGGAGCAACGGGAAGGTCTCAGGAAAAGAGCCTTCTCGGCGATGACCTACCCCGGGGTGGTGTTGGCCTTTTCCCTGGCGGCGCTGTGGCTGTTGGTGACCCGGGTGATACCCCAGTTTCAGCAGGTCTTCCAGAGGATGGACATCGCCATGCCGCCGCTGACGGCTCGGGTCTTTGGCTTCAGCTCCTGGATGATCCGTCGCGGCCCTTGGCTGGCGGGCCTTTTGGCCGCGCTGGCCCTGGCGTTGGCAGTGGCCCATCGTTTTCCCTGGGGCCGTCGCCTCCTGGATCCCCTGAAACTGCGCTGTCCCCTTTGGGGGAAGCTGCTCCGTCTGGCCGTCATGGCCCGGAGCCTCCAGACCCTGGGGATCCTCACAGCCTCGGGGGTGCCCATCCTTCGGGCTCTGGATCTCAGCGCCCAGGCGGCGGATAACTACGAGATCTCTCAGGGCTTTCGTACCCTGGCCGACGCTGCCCTGAAGGGCCAATCCCTGGGCACCATGGCCCAGGAGCTGGAGGTATTCCCCCCCATGACGGTCCAGATGATCAAGGTGGGCGAGGAATCGGGACGCTTGGACGCCATGATCCTCAAGGCGGCATCCTGGTACCGCCAAGACCTGGAGGAGAGGATCAAAAAGCTGACAGCCCTGGTGGAGCCGGTGTTGACCCTTTCGGTAGGGCTGGTGGTGGCCCTGGTGGCAGTGGCCATCTTCTCGCCGGTGGTATCGGCGATTCACAGCCTTTCGAGGTGACACCGTGGCCCTTCGGAAGAAAAACCAGGGCTTTATGGTGGTGGAGCTCTTGACCGCTTTGGTCTTTGTGGCGCTGGTCTTTTTCCTGCTCTGGCAGGCCATGGACCAGCTTCTGGAGGCCATGGTAGACCTGGACCGCAAGGAAGGGGCCTATCAGAGGGTCTTCGCTGGTCTCGAAGTCCTAACGGCGGGAGGCCAGATCGACGATGGCCTGGAGCTGGCTCAGCAGGGCGATCTCTGGACCCTTTCGGAAGGCCAGGATCCAGGAGAGGTGGCAGAGCTCTCTCGGACGGCTTTTTGAGGCCCCCAGGGCAGAACTGTCCGCGGTAAAGTCCCTGGGGAGCTGGAAAGGGGGAACCAGGGGGTGTTTCGACGATCCAAGAGCCTCTGCGCTGGTCTGGTCCTACGCCGAGGTGTTGCTAGGTACGGAGAGCTCCGGCGAGCCGAGACCGGCAGAGGCCTAGCTATCTGGTCAGCCCGTGAAATCCCTCTGCCCAAGGAGGCCCTAGGGGAGAAAATCCTCGATGGCTCCATGGTCGGCCGAACCCTGGCCCGGGAGGTGCCCCTCCCCAAGGGGATCCCCTTTTACCTGGCCTTGCCGGCCCAGGATTGTCTGCTCAAGGCCCTGAGCCTTCCCGACATGGACCTTCAGGAGGTGCGGTCGGCACTGTACTGGAACTTCGAGTCCTACTTTCCCTATCCCAGAGACCAGGCCACCTTTGACGTGATATCTCTGGCCTTGCCCGAGACGCCAAAGGGCGAGATGGGCTGCTTGGCGGCGGTGGTGATGACGGAAAAGGTCCTTCCGCTGCTGCAGGCTCTCTCCAAGGGAGACTTCGTCGACGCCGTGGAGCCCGTCAACCTGTCGATGTGTCGAGCTCTGACGGCTCCCGACGAGAGGGGACTGTCGCTGCTGGTGATCGCTGACGGGAGCCAGCTCTACACGGTCCTTCGGTACCACAGCCAGGGGATCTTCTTCCGCGCTGCCGATTTCCAGGACTGGGATCGTCTCGATAACGCTCAGCGCCAGGGCCTTTTGGCCGAAGAGTGTCGCCGCACCCTGGACTTTGTGGCCACCAAGTACGGCCCGACGGCTCTGATCTCGGTGGCCACGGTGGGAATAGACCGAGACCAGTGGCTTCGGGAATGCCTTCGAGGCCAGGAGTTGGGGCTTCGCCAGGTCCGACCGACGGACTTCTGGCCCCTGGAGTTCGTCCCTCCCGCCGATCCCTCCTGGTTTGATTTGGCTGGGCTCCTGCTGAGAGAGGTGGATCGTGGCGAACTTTGACCTCACCCCCCAATCCTATCGTCTGCGCCGCCAGGTCGCCGCTTCCCGGCTCTACGCCGCATCGAGGGTCCTTTTCGCCGCCATGACCCTGATGGCCCTGGTCGGGGCAGTGGTTTCTTGGCGGACCTTGGGGCTGTTGGAGAGCCGCATTGCCGAGACCCGAGGGGCCATGGAGCGCCTTTTGACGTCGGAGATACTCCGGCTCAAGGGTCAAAGGGCTCAGTTGGATCGTAGCCTGGACCGCGGCAGGGTGGCCTTGGAGGTTTTGGAGGCCACCATCCCCCTGGGCAGATGTCTGGCCCAGCTGGAAGTAGCTCTGGAGGGCGTCCAGGTGGACCGGTTGTTCATCGGGCCCCAGGGCCTCCAGATCCAGGGCAAAGTCCCCGGTGACGAGGCCCTTGCGACGGCGCTGGACCGGCTGTCGGGCCATGACCTTTACGGCGCCTTTGAAGTTTTGGACCGCCGTCGGGACTATCAGGGCCTGGCTTTCACTCTTTGGGGCTCCAGGAGGTCCCGGCTATGAGGGGTCTGGGCGAGGCCCCTCGGCTCGGGTTGGTTCTGGTGGTCGCGGCGTCGCTCTTGGCTGGCTTTGGCAGATGGGCCCTGAAGGTCCGAGACCTCCGAGAGCAGCTGGATCGGTTGAACCCAAGCCTTCAAGCCCTGGAGCTCCAGGCGGCGGAACTGGCCCGAGACGAAGAAGAGCTCCAGCGGTCATTGACGCTGTTCCAGTCCCTGGCCTTGGAGTTTGCCCCGTCGCCGGAGGCACTGTTGTCGCTGCTGGAGCGCAGCGCCCTGGGCCAGAGCTTGGAGGTGCTGTCGTTGCGGGAGCTAGAGCCCCAGGGACGCCACTGGATTGCCGAGATATCGCTGCGGGGCCACTTCGCCGCCGTCCAGGCCTTTCTGGTCCATCTATCCCGGGGCCCTGGGGTGGTGGGGCTGATGGAGATAGACCTCCAGGTCCTGTCCCGGAAGCCCCCTCTGGTGGAGGCTCGATGTCTGGTGCAGTCGCCGGCCGGGGTGGTGGGATCATGAGGAGCCCTCTGCTCCAGGGCGAGCGCCGCTATCGGCTCCTGTCATGGACGCTGATGGTCCTGGCCCTGATCGGGCTCTGTTGCGAAGGGGCTCTGATACTGACCATGATTCCAGGCTCCAGCCCCCAGAAGGGCACCTCGCCGGAAGCTCCGTCGCCGCTGGAGGGCCAACTGCAACTGGTAGAAGGGTTGCGCATGAGCCTGGAGGAGCGTCGCGGCGAGGCCTGGCCCAGGGGGGATCTTTTCGCCTTGGAGCTCCACCAGGAGCCACTGGAGATGGTCCTGCCCCTAGTGCCACCTTTCATCCAGATCCGAGGCATTCTGCTGTCCCATCAAGGGGCAATGGCGTTGGTGGACGTGGAGGACTGGGTCGTCGGCGCCTTAGTCCGGGAGGGGGATACTGTCGGAGCAGGGCTGAAGGTCCTGAAGATCCGCAGCGACGGCGTGGACTTTCTGTGGGCCGGCCAGAAGCTGGCCATCGATCAGGACCGATAGAGACCAGGGGAGGCCACGGTGAAAAAATCGATAATAAGAGGCCTTGGGGCCCTGATGGCGGCGCTGCTCCTTTTAGCACCGCACCAGTCCATAGCCGCCGAGAGAAGCGTATTTTGGGGACTTACCGCCGACCAAGCCGGGTCGTCGGTGGTGATCGTTACGTTACAAGGTCGCCGTCTGCCCCGGCCCCTGGTGGAGCGCCAGGAGCTGGAATCCCTGACGTTGCGCCTGGCCGCTACGGAGCTCCCCGCCGGAGTCTGGGAACAGTCGCTGGAGATCCCCCTGGTCCCTAAGGTGTTGGCCAGCGCCCAGGGGCCCGACGTGGTGATCCAGCTGCTCACCTCGGCTCCTCTGGTGGTCACTCAGTGTCTGGGCCCCGACGGGTCCGATACCATCCAGATCCAGGCCCAGCGGATCTCCTCGGCTTCGCCGCTCCAAGAGGAACTTTCCCCTGAGTCGATCCCTCTGGTCGGTACGAAGCCTGGGGTGATCACCCTGGACCTTCGCGACGCCGAGGTCTACGACGTCCTGCGGTTGCTGGCGACCTCGATGGGCATGAACCTGGTGGTCAGTCCCTCGGTGGCCCGATCCACCGTTACTGTGGCGCTGCGAGAGGTCCCCCAGGACGAGGCCCTGGAGTACCTGGTGCGACTCTGCGGCCTGAGCTACCACCGCTTCGGCCAGACACTGATGGTGGGCCCCCGGGGCGAGCTGGGCAAAGTGTTGGGTAAGGCCCAGTTTAAGGACTATCCCATCGCCTACGGCGATCCCCAGAAGGTGGCGGCTATGCTTCGGCAGATGACCGATCTGGGCGCTGATCCCGATAGCCTGGTCATCGACGAACGGCTGCGGACCCTCTACGTCCAGGGGACCCCGGCCCAACACGACGAAGTAGGGCGGCTGCTCCGTCGTCTGGATCGGCCCGATTCCCAGGTGATGATCAAGGCCAGGATCTTGGAGATCAACGACAACGCTACCAAGGAGTTCGAGGCGGTGATCAACGCCGTTTACGACAGCTGGTGGAGCAGTTTCTCCGGCGACAGCTTCTACGCCGGAGCCTACACCTCCCGGGTCAACGCCTCGGCGTCGATCAGCAATCCAGCTCCGGGCGGCGATACCGTGGATACCACCGAGTTGCCGGGGTGGCAAAACGCCATTTGGGGCCTGGCCGGCCGGGGCATTCGGATGCTGGACGCCGGCATCAGCGCCATAGTCCAGGAAAACAAAGGCCGTCTGCTGGCCGACCCCACCGTGGTGGTTCTCAGTGGCCACAAGGCCGAGGTCAAGCTGGTGGATCGGCTGAAGTACGTCAGCCGCCGTGACGACGCCGGCAATCCCACCTACGACGACGAGGAAGTGGGACCTCAATTGGAGATCCAGCCTGTGGTGGGGCGCGATAACCTGGTGACCGTGGACATTCGGTTGTCCACCGGGGAGATATCGTCGTGGCTTCGGGGCTCCCAGGGCGAACAGATCCCTCAGACCACCAAGCGAGAGGTATCCTCCAAGGTCATAGTCCACAGTGGCGAACCCTTCGTGGTTGGGGGCCTGTTCAAGGAAAATCGATCCCTTACTGTGAACCGCATCCCCGTACTAAGCGACATCCCTCTGCTGGGGGCGTTGTTTCGGTCCCGTAGCGGCGAGACCCGGCGGTCCCAGGTGATCATGATTGTCATCCCCTACGTCCTGTCCTTTCCGCGGTGATCTTCCCGGACTGCCAGGATCGGAGGGAAGTTGTTGCAATCGGCCTGGAATACCTCTAAAATAATTCCTTGAATAGGCTTGACCTTTGGCGTCCCGGCGAAAGGACGCGATCCCTGGGAGGTTTTTCGATTATCATGGCGCAGATTGTGGATACCAGCAAATTCTATCCTGGGCTGAAAATTAAATGGCAAAACGGTCTCTGGGAAGTGGTGGACTGCCAGCATCACATGAAAGGCCGCGGTGGCGCCGTGATGAAGTGCAAGCTCCGTAACCTCGACAACGGCAGCAACGTGGAGAAGAGCTTCACCTCGGGCGAGCGCTTCGAGCGCATCGTCTTCGAGGAGAAGCCCGCCCAGTTCATATTTAAAGACGGCAGCAACTACGTCTTCATGGACCTGGAGAGCTTCGACCAGATCCCCCTAACCGAGGAGGTTCTGGGGCCGGCGATGAACTACCTGACCGATAACCTGGAGGTCCACCTCGACGTCTTCGAGGGCCGGATCATGGGCATCGAGCTGCCCACCAGCGTTACCCTGCAGATTGTCGACACCGCGCCGTCCTTCAAGGGCGACACCGTCTCCGGCGGCGGCAAACCGGCCACCTTGGAGACGGGACTGACGGTGACGGTGCCCATGTTCGTCGAAAACGGCGAGGTCATCGTGGTGGACACCCGCACCGGCCAGTACCTGGAACGGGCCAAGTGACGCTCTCCAGCAGCGCCTCTGGCCCCGACGAGTGAAGTAGCGTCATGACGGATCTGCGCCCCGCTCCGGAACCCGCGGCCCGCCCGGAGTTCGACCTGGAGCAGGCACTGATAGAGGCTCGCCAGGACGAGGATCAGCCCACCGAGGGGCGGGTCCACATCGCCGAGGATGTGGTTCTGGAGTTAGCCCGTCGCGCCTTGGCCAAGGTGGAGTCGGTGTTCCCGGCCAGTTCTGGCCTCTCGTCGAGGCTGACCATCGGCCGCAAGAGCCCCGACGGACTCCGGATTTCCATCGAAGAGGGCGAAAATCCCCGGATCTCCGTGGACGCCTACCTGGTGATCCGCTACGGCTATCGGATCCCCGACGTGGCCTGGGACGTCCAGGAACTCCTGAAAAAGGACCTGGAGGACTTGACGGGATACGAGGTCAGGGCTGTAAACATCCACGTCCAGGGTGTCTATTTCGGCGACGCCTCGGACGAAGCACGGCGGCTGGCGGCCGAGACAGCCCCGTCTTCCGCCGACGAGGGAACGGATAGGGTCGGTCCTTAGACGGGCCGGCTCTTTGCGTTTATTTAAGGAGGTCCCTGGCAGTGTTTCAGGATTTCAGCCGGACCCGTTTAGGGGCGATTCGAGTCTCCACCGAGGGCCTCGAGGCCCTGGTATCCCGCTATCTGCCCCAGGGGGCCTACTGCTCGGCGGTACGGCTTCGGCCCCACGACGGCCTCTGCCTGGTGATGATCTGCGATAGCCGCGAATTTTGGAGCCGTGAGGACGATATGCGCCGGGCCAGAGCCATGACTACTGACCTCAAGACCCTGGGTGTCAAGATCCCTAGGGTCCAATGGGTGCGCCAGGGCCTGAGCCGCAGCGACACGCCGTTGTCGGCTCATCCCGTGTTGGGCTCGCCCTTCTTTTGGACTCTGATGGCTCTGGCCTTGGGTGGCGCGGTGGTGCTGCCCTGGAAATCCTGGCTGATCCTGGCGGCCCTGGGCCTGGGATCCTGGCGCTTGGCGGCGTGGTCCCTTTCCGAAGGCGGCCGCAGGAGCCTCCACGATCTTTTGCCGATTTTGAGGAGAGGGTTCCGCCGATGAAAAAAGACTCGGTGACTCAACGCCATCGCATCAGGGTGCTGACCTTTCAGCTCCTTTTCGCCCTGGACCTAGGCGCCGGCCAGGCCGATAAAATTCTAGAGGCCCTAGGAGAGCATCAAGAGGCTCTGGCCGAAGTCCGCAGCCTGGCGCTGCCGGAACTGGAGATTCCAGAGCCGCCGGAAGGGGAGTCCATCGACCTGGCTGCGCTTTTGGCGGCCCAGAAGGACGACGGTGACCAGCTCCGTCCGCTCAGGCCTCAAGACGGCGAAGCGCTGGAACAGGCCAGAGAGCTGGCCCTGGAGATATGGCACCATCGAGACCAACTCGACGAGATCCTGGAGCGCCATGTGGTGAACTGGCGGCCCGAACGGATGGCGGCAGTGGATCGGGCCATTTTGCGGTTGGCCCTCTGGGAGGGCCCCTTTAAGGCTAGGGTGCCCATCGCCGTGGCCATCGACGAGGCCGTGGAGCTGGCTAAGCGCTTCGGCTCCGAGGAGTCGGGCCGCTTCGTCAACGGTGCCTTGGCTAAGATCGTGAGGGAACAGCGATGATCCGAAGGGCCCAGTCCGATCTCCTGTCGGTGGACCAGGTCACCCGGCGGATTAAGGGGATCCTGGAGTTGGATCCTGAACTTTCCAACCTGGCTGTGGAGGGGGAGATCAGCGAGTTCAAACGCCACAGTAGCGGCCACGTCTATTTCACTCTCACCGGCCAGGAGTCGCTGTTGCCCGGGGTGATGTTCCGCGGCGACGCCCAATCGGTGATCCAATGGCCCCGCGTTGGCGATCGGGTAGCCGTGGTTGGACGCATCGGTGTCTATCCCCAGAGGATGGCCGTGCAGATCTACGCCCGCAAGATCATGGCCCTGGGAGCTGGCGCCGCCGCTCGAGCCAAAGAGGAACTTCGACGTCGCCTGGAAGCCCAAGGTATTTTCGCGCCGGAGCGCAAACGCCCCCTGCCGGCCTATCCTGGCCGAGTGGCTTGCCTGACCTCGCCTACCGGGGCGGCGGTGCAGGACGTCTGTTCGGTCTGGCGCCATCGCTTTCCCGCCGCGGAGCTGGTGGTGGTGCCCTGCCTCGTCCAGGGCCTACAGGCTGTCCCCTCTATGATCGAGGCTCTGCAGAGGGCGGCGCTGATCCCCGACCTGGACGCGGTGATGCTGGTGCGGGGTGGCGGTGGTCGCGATGATCTGAATCCCTTCGATGACCCGGACTTGGTGCTGGAGATCGCCCGTAGCCGGGTGCCCTTGGTCACCGGTGTGGGCCACCAAAGCGACTGGACCCTCTGTGACCTAGCAGCGGACCTGCGAGCTCCCACCCCCTCGGCGGCGGCGGAGCTGGTGTTCCCCCACCGCGGGGAAGTCCTGGCCAGGTTGGACCAGTCCCACCGCCAGCTCAGGGCTTGGGCGCGACGAATCTGGCAGAACGCCGCTCAAGGCTTAGCCCACCTGGCATCTTCATTGGATCGCCATTGCCAGGCCCTTCTGGCGGATCGCCGCAAAGCCCTGGCAGCTCTGGAGGAAGGCCTGGTCCGTTGCTGCCGAGTGGCGCTGACTCATCAGGCCTTGCGGCTCCAGGCAGCGGAGCGGGCCCTCCACTCCCTGTCGCCGCCGACCCTGGCTGATCGGGGCTATATCCACTGCCTTAGCGGCGGAGCCCTGGTCCTCTCGGCCCAGGCTCTAGCGCCGGACGACGAAGTGACACTGCAATTTCTCGACGGATCGGTGGACTGCCGCGTCGAGAGCCCCAGGAATTCCCAGGTGTCCTAGTCTCGCAGTCGACGGTGTAGCGCCGTCCTTTAGGAGGTCATGACATGACGATGGAATACAAAATTGCCGACCCTGCCCTGGCGCCCCAGGGCCATCAGAAAATCCAGTGGGCCTGGAGGTCCATGCCGGTGCTGAGGGCCCTACAGGAGCGGTACCAGCCCTCGATGCCCCTCCAGGGCGTACGCCTGGCGGCTTGCCTCCACCTGGAGGCCAAGACGGCCTGCCTTTTGAAGGTTCTCAAGGACCTAGGGGCCGAGGTCCGAGCTGCCGGCAGCAACCCCCTGCCCACCCAGGACGACATCTGCGCGGCCCTGGTCG
>CAZCKP010000037.1:0-9875 GCA_964499295.1 uncultured Synergistaceae bacterium
AACATCGCGATCTGTTCCGCCGTTACTTCTTTTGCCATGGTGAACACCTCTTTTTGTACTATTTGGCTCAGGTTTATGGTCTATTTTGGTTTAATTTTATTAAAACATCTAAAAAAAATGGCGTCTAATACTGCCTTCAAATAATGATCATAGAGAAAAACCTATAAGACCGCCTAGGCGATAAAAAACTAAAATCGTCAGTATTTCCCAGTTCTTCCCCAGGGCCCTTGTAGATAAAGGGACCTGGGAAGACAAAGGAAAACGCTGTTAATATAATTTAATAAAAAGTAATCTTGATTTACTTTTGCTGGGCCGTTATAATTCAAAAGTGAAGAAGGGAAACTGTCGGATTGGAATTGTCGAAACCCATACCTAAACAGGTCAGGGGCGTGATCCCATGACGTTGCTTCAGCTGCAGTACTTCCAGGCCCTTGCCAAGAGGCTCCACTATACCCGAACGTCGGAGGAGCTCCACATCTCCCAGCCCAGCCTGAGCTATGCCATCACCGAGCTGGAAAAGGAGCTGGGCGTCAAGCTATTCCAGAAGGAGAAAAAAAAGGTCAACCTGACGGTCCAGGGCCAGCAGTTTCTGGTATACGTGGAACAGGCCCTGTCGCTGCTGGACCAGGCAGTGGAGCGGGTGAAGCACATGGCCAGCGACGCTCCCCAGGTGGTGCGGATGGGCTATTTCCACAGCATCTCGGCGTCCTTTATCCCGTCGCTGGTGGAGGGCTTTTACAAGAACTTTCCCGAGAGGCGGATCCGCTTTCAGTTCACCGAGGGTACCTCCTGGGAGGTATTGGAGCTGATCTCCTCGGGCCGGCTGGACCTGGCTTTTTGCCTCCATCAGGCCCCCTGGGCCCAGTCCATCGCGGTGCTACAACAGCCCCTCTACCTGGCCGTTCCGGCGGGCCACCGCCTGGCGGGACGGGGCAGCGCCGTAGTGGACGACTTCATCGACGAGCCCCAGATCATGCTGGAACCCCAGAGCAACCTCCGGTCCAGCCTGAACCACCTCTTCGCAAGCCGGGGCTATATCCCCAAGATCATGTTCGAGGTCAAGGAGTGCAACGCCGCCCTGCAGTACGTCAGCATGGGCTTCGGCGTGGCGGTGCTGCCCGAGGTGCCGGCCATGGCCAGTGACAAGGTATCGGTGCTGACCCTCCATGACTTGGACCCCCATTTCATCCGCACCGTCTACCTGACCTATCACAGATCGGTGGCCCTGTCGCCGGCAAGCCAACAGGTCAGGGACTACGTGGTCCAGCGCTGGAACCTCCAATAGGCTAGAAAATCCCGAGAGCGCCCATAAAAATCCGGGACCGGTCAGGCTTCGACCGATCCCGGATTTTTTGCGGCTATCTTTTTGGGGCTAACGGATATCTCTGGGAGCCTTTAGGGCTTCAAGCCTTGGCAGCTCTGATCCGGCCCTGGAGGTAACTCTCAAAGGCCAAGGCCGCAGCTGCCCTGGGGGCTGTGTCGTCGTCCCAGGGCAGCACCTCCAGGTCCACCGCCGCGCCCCGGCGTTCCAGCTGTTCCTGCACCGACGGGGCCATCAGGTCCCAGCACCGGACCAGGGGGCCGGTGAGGTAGATCCTGGCAGGGTCCAGTAGCTCCGCCACCGTTGACACCGCTACGGCTAGAGCCTTCCCGGCCTCGGCGAAGGCCTCCCGGGCGTCGCCTTGGCCCTCCTGGGCCAGGGATCCCAGGGCCTCCAGGGCTCTGGAGGGGTCCAGGCCGGCGCTACCGCCTAGGCGGCGGTATTGGGAGGCCAGGGACTGAAGGGAAGCCAGGGACTGGAGGCATCCCCTTTTGCCGCAGCCGCAGCGGTCCCCCGTCAGGTGGGCCAGCTGGCCGGCGGCGTTGTGGCTGCCCCGAAAGACCTGGCGGTGGATCACCACCGAGGCCTGGAGCTGGTCGTCCAGGGCGATGACGGCAAAGGTGTCCTGACAGCGAGGGTCCGAAAGCACTGTGCGAGCCATGGCCGAGGGGAGATTCTCCACCAGCCCCGGCAGGCCTAGGCGGCGCTCCAAAAATTCGACAACGTCGAAGTCCTCCAGCTCCAGGTCGGGACAATTCACCCAGCGGCTCTGGGGGTCCACCTGGCCGGGGAATACCATGCCCACCGCCACGGGCTCGTGGTCTTTCAGGGCATCGATGGCGCCGGCGATCTGGTCCTGCAGGGCCGGCCCTCGAGCGGCGTCGAGGCGGCGGCGCTCCAGGACTTTTCCGTCGCCGTTGCAGACCACCAGCCGGCTACCCCAGGGGTATCCCTGGTAGCCGATGGTGCGGTAGCGGTCCACGTTGATCTGCAGCAAAATACCTTTACGTCCGGTGCGGTTCACCGATTCGGACCCAGTCTCCTGGATCAGCTGGGATTCTAGAAGCTCTCCTGTGATATGGCTGATAGTGGACGGCGTCAGAGCCGTCTCCCGGGCCAGCTCCGCCCGGGTCAAACCCAGGCCCGAGGCCTGGCGCAACCGTTGGATCACCAGTGTTCTATTGGTTTCCTTGATGGACGCCAAGGATCCCTTTTCCATTGCCATGGAATCACTCCTCGCGAGGCTCCAGGGCGCATCCCAAAGGGAACGCCAACGGAGGCCTCCCGGCAGAGGCGCAGGAGGCCGCATTTTGAGCTCGCGGGAAAACCTGAGGGGGAAAACCTGGCCCCGGCGATGGCCGGCAAGCCTCAGAGGGGACCGGCTATCGGTGGGGGCGGAAGCGGATTCTGTCGTTCGAGGAAATCACCCGATAGATCCTCCCGCTCCGGCGGTCCCAGGCGTAAAAACCGTTGTTCTTGGGGATTCCGTCACCGTCGAGGAACTGCATGCCCCTGCTGACGGCTCCGGTGTCGGTGACCACGCCCGAGACCCGGCGGGCCAGCGGCATCCTTCCCACCACCGTCTCGGGCTCCCAGAGGCCCACCAATCCCGTCTCGGCGGCGACCTCGGTGATCACTGTGGCGATGGGCTCCGGGACAGTGCGCAAAAAGTAATACCGTCCCCGAGTGGAATGGACAAAGGCCTGGAGCAGCTTAGCTGCCGCCCAGACTCCGTTGGGCCTCCGGCGAAGGCCCATCAGGGCTGTGTAGAAGCCGTCGATGACCATCAACGGCCGGGGGATCTCCTGGGGGATCAAAAGGCCGCCGGTGTTCTCCCACTGGGACACGTCGCCGTCGGGGCAGTGGTTGCGGATGATGGACCAGGCCGCGACGAGGCTCTCCTCGGGATCCTGGGAGTCCAGACGGCGCCACAGCGTCAGCAGCGACCCCTGCTGGACCTTGGAGTCCAGTTCGTCGAAGATCTCCTGGGCCTTCAGCTCACCGTCGGAGCGGTCCCGATGGCCCTGGACCATGGCGTTCCAACGGTCCTGAAAGGTAGAGTTCTGGGCGCCCCAGGCCTGGGACGTACCCACCAAGGCCACCAGGGCCAATATCGCCAAAAACCTTATTCCCTTGGTCCTCATGGAGTTCACCTCACAGCGCTGCAACATCTCAAGATCTGGGGATTCTTCCGGGATTTTATTGGGTAGCCACGTAAATTATAACATCCGCCACCGGAGGCAACAGGGGGGCCTATGGCGAAGGGGGCCAGATTACCCGATCGGCTTCAGCGGGGACCGTCGCCGAATCTAAGCTTATAGAGGGCTTCCAGTCGCGCCAGGGCCAGGGACACGTCGTCCCGGCCGATTTGGGGCCGGATCCTTTGGTAACAGGCTTCCACGGCGTCCTCTCGGGGCTTGATCTCCCTGGCAGGGGGGCCCGGCCTCTGGCTGTCCCTTCGACCGGCTTCCAGCGAGGCCACTACCGGGCGGATCCCCGGAAGGTCCAGGCCCCAGCGCCGGGATATGCGGCGCAACAGGCCGCCGGCGCTCATCTTCAGCCGCTGAGCAGCAGCAGGGCTTTGGCAGATCACCACCAGCCCCTCCCGGTCCAGGCTCACCGGACGGGTCAGGTCCGCCAGGGGGGGATCCACCAGATTGGACCAAAGGCCCTGGAGCTCCGATAGCTTCAGCGCCAGCTGCAGCGCCGGCGGAAGGTCTCGCCGCAGGACCTCGCCCACCGATTGGGACTTCTGGGGCGATCTCATGGCTAGCTCCCCCAGGGATCGCCGGAAGCCTCGGAAGCCTCGGGACAGGAGACAGGAGGGGAGGCCCTGCGGCCCTGGATCAGCACCGCCAGGTACTGGAGGTCCGCCGGCGTCACCCCAGAGATCCGCCCGGCCTGGCCCAGGGTGGTGGGCCGGACCTGATCCAGCTTTTCCCTGCTTTCGGCCAGCATTCCCTGGAGGCCGCTGTAGTCGAAGTCGTCGGGGATCTTCAGGGACTCCAGACGCAGCATCTTCTCCACGGCCCTGTTCTGGCGGTCCACGTAGCCCTGGTATTTGACGGCGATCTCCACGTCCTGGGCCTGGGAGCCCTCCAGCACCGGCGGCGGCAACAGATCCTTCAGGGCCCCGTAGGTGATTTCGGGACGGCGCAGCAACTCCTGGGCCGACAGGCCCCGGTCGGGCAGGGAAAAGCCCGGGACCTTCAGGGACTGTTGGAGCTTTTTAGGGGAAAAGTGCAGCGACGCCAGGCGCTGGACCTCACGGTCCACGGCCTCCCAGCTCTCGTTGAGGGACCTCCATTGGTCCTGGGAGATCAGCCCCAGCTGGCGGCCCAGGGGAGCCAGGCGGCGACCGGCGTTGTCGTGGCGCAGCAGCAGCCGGTGTTCGCACCGGCTGGTCAACATGCGGTAGGGCTCTCTGGTGCCTTTGGTCACCAGGTCGTCGACTAACACGCCAGCATAGCCCTGGTGGCGGCCCAACACCACCGGCTCTTGATCCCTCAGGGTCAATAGGGCGTTGACCCCCGCCAAAAGGCCCTGGACGGCGGCTTCCTCGTAGCCCGAGGTGCCGTTGATCTGACCGGCGCAGAACAACCCCGGCAGGGAGCGCAGCTCCAGCCAGGGCGTCAGCTGCAGCGGGTCGATGGCGTCGTACTCGATGGCGTATCCAGGACGCAGCAGCACCGCCCGGCCGCAGCCCGGCAGAGTCCTGGTCATGGCCACCTGGACGTCTACAGGCAGGCTGGTGGAAAAGTTTTGGACGTAAATCTCCACGCTATCCCGGGCCACTGGCTCCAAAAAGATGGGGTGGCTGTCCTTTTCTGGAAAGGCTATCACCTTGGACTCGATGGAGGGGCAGTATCGGGGGCCGGTGCCTTCGATGTTACCCTGGACGATGGGCGAGCGGTCCAGGTTGTCCTGGATGATTTTATGAGTCTGGCCGTTGGTCCTGACGATGCCACAGCATATTTCCCGGTAGACCCTGGGGGTCCCCCACAGGTCAAAGCACACCGGCTCGGCCTCGCCATGCTGGAGCTCGGCGGCCTCCCAGTCGATGGAATCCCTGTGGATCCTGGGGGTGGTACCGGTCTTGAGGCGCTGCATGGCCACGCCCAGGGACCGCAGGTCCTGGCCCAAGCCGTCGGCAGCCCTCTGACCCAGGGGCCCAGAGGGAAAGTTGACCATGCCCACGTGGACCCTGCCTCCCAGATGGGTCCCAGTAGCCAAGATCACCCGGGGCGCGAAAAACTCCAGTCCGTAGCGGGTCCGAAGGCCGGCAACGCCGCCCCGGTCCAGGATCAGGCTCTCGGCGGTGTCCTGGAAGAGCTGCAAATTCGGGCAGGCCATCAGGGCCCTGAGATAGTGGCTGTGGTAGTCCCAGAGGTCGTTTTGGGACCGTAGGGCCCTGACGGCTGGTCCTTTGGAGGTGTTGAGCCACCGCATCATCATGGCCGATGCATCGGCGGCCCGGGCCTGTTCGCCTCCTAGGGCCGATATCTCCCGGACCAGGTGACCCTTGGCGGGGCCACCGATGGAGGGGTTGCAGGGCATATAGGCCACGTGGTCCAGGTCCTGAACCAGCATCAGCGCACGGCCGCCCATGCGAGACGCCGCCAAGGCGGCCTCGCAACCGGCATGTCCCCCTCCCACCACGATCACGTCAAAACAGCTCTCTCCGTCCCGTATCACCGAATCAGTACCCTTCTTATCCTGTCTCTTCGTTATTTCAACAGATCTGTAGTTATCTCAAGTTACATAAACAAACATCAAAGCCATAAAACCAGCCCAAAGGGATCTCTGGCCAAGTCAGCGCAGCCTCGGGTCCAGGTAGGTCAACACCGTAGTGTGATCGCTAGTGGATCGGCCGTCGGCAGCCAGCACTATGGACCTGCCTTCCAGGTTCCACTGGCGGCCCTCGCCGTCGGCCAGGGAGAACTCCCGGGAGGGAGCACCGTACTTCTGGGTGAGCATCCTCAAAAACTGCAGGTAGTTGCCGCCCAGTACCTCCTGGCGGACCTTAGCCTCCCTCTGCTCCGTTGTCAACTGCTGGTTCTGGGGTACCAAAGGCCGGTTGAAGAGAAAGCGAAAGCTCCAGAGGCCTCGATCGGAAAAGGCCACCTGGACCAGGCAATTGTGGCCGAAAAAGTCGCCGCCATAGAGCACCTCCCGGCCTCCTTCCAGCGCAGTGGCGTCCACCAGCCGCCGCAGGCCGTTGGTCTCCGTCAAAATCCGGTCGGCCCTCTCGAAGGAGTCCCCGAAGGAGACGCCCCAGACGCCGGGGACCGAGGTCTCGGCCGCCCAGGCCATTCCAGCCACCAGGGCCAGGGCCAAAGCAGCGACCAGGGTTTTCAATTTGGAACCCATGGACTGTTCCTCCTATGCGAATAGACTATGAAGAGGTCTGTATAGGTCTTCTTTACGACAAAAATATCTATAAAGGTCATTATTGATCTAGATCTTAACTATCAGAAGCCATGCCCAGGGCCGTCAAGGCCCCGGACTGGAGGCTCCAGACAGAGCCGGGCCAGTCCATGGCACCGCCCTCGGTGGTGGCAGCAAAGACCTGCCATCGGCTTTGGACCAGGCATTCCGTCAAGACCTTCCGGCCCGAGCCATCCAGCTCGGCGGTGACCTCGTCCAACAGCAACACCGGAGACCGGCGCAGTCGCTGTTCCACCAGCCAGGCCGCCGCCATAACCAGGGCTAAGGCGGCCCGTCGGCGCTGGCCCCTGCTGAAGGCTGCCGAGGCCCGGCGGCTCTGGGAGGTCAGGGCCAATTCGTCCCTGTGGGGTCCCACCAGGGGCGTTCGGGCCCCCTGCTCTCGCGACGCCAAAAGGGCACAGGAGCGGCGAAAGTCCTCGCCCAGGTCTTCTATCCCTGTCGAGCCCCCCCGGACCAGTTCTAGGGCCATTGGCGAGGGCTCCAGGGCCTTCCAGCGTTCCAGGCCCTCCCGGAGGCCCTGGACTATCTCCAGCCGACAGCTCCAGATCCAGCAGGCCAAGTCTTGACTGGCCCGCAATGCAGCTGCTCCGTCCCGGCCCCGGAGCAGCAGATAGCGGCGGTGCCGTAGGATCCGGCGATAGTCGGCCAAGCGCCGGGCGTAGAGGGGAAAAATCAGGGCGCTGACCACGTCCAAAAAGCGGCGGCGCACCGAAGGGCTACCCTCGATCAATGCCAAATGCCCAGGCAAAAAGGCCAAAGCCGGGCTTTGGGCCCGAAAGGCGCTCCAGCTGCTGCGGACGCCGTCGGCCTTCAGGGCCGTTCGCGCCCCCAGGGAGACCTCCAGCAGCACCTCACCGGGGTCCTGGATCCTGGCTGCCAAAAGGGCCCCCGAGGCCCCCCAGGTCACCAGGTCCCTGGGGCGATTGCCGCCAAAGGGCCCCCAACCGCAGAGCAGGTGCAGCGACTCCAAGCAGTTGGTCTTCCCAGAGCCGTTAGGCCCTATCAGGAGATTGAGCCCAGGGTCCCACTGGATCCGGGCCGACCGGAGGTTTCGAAAGTTCAGAGTCCGCGTCTCGGCGACGGCCATGGCGGCCCTAGTCCATCTCCTGGTCGGCGGCCTTCATCTTGATGGGCATCAGCATGTAGAGGAAGTCGCTGCCGTTGGGCCGCAACATCATCATCTGGCCCTCCTGGCCGTTGAAGGTCAGGTTCACCTCGCTGCCGTGGAAGGCCCGCAGGCCGTCCAAGAGATAGCTGGTGTTAAAGGCCACCTTCAGGGGCTCGCCGGATATATGGGCGTCGATGACCTCGGTGGCCTCGCCGATCTCCGGGGCCCGGCTCTTCAACGTCAGATCCCCTTCCGGCGACAGCGACAGTACCACCAGCCTGTTATGCTCCCGAGCCACCAAGTCCACCCGTTCCAGGGCGGCGATGAACTGGGACCGGTCCACCAGCAGGCTGGTAGTGTTTTGGGAGCTCAGGATCTTCTCGTAGTTAGGAAAGCTGGACTCCACCCGCCGCACCGAGAACTCCACGCCAGGCACTCTGAAATAGGTCAAGGCTCCGTCCTGGAAGAGCTGCACCAGCTGATCCGAGGCGAAGGAACCCAGGATTCTCTGGTATTCCCGCACCGGCGCCAGAGGCAACAGCACCTCCTTTTCCACGCCGCCATCGGTGAAGGTCTTGGACAGCGACAGCCGGCGGCCATCGGTGGACACCGAGCGAAATTCGCCCTGCTTCAGCTGGAGCAGACAGGCCCCCAGGTACTTGGGAAACTCCTCGGCCAGGGAACCGGCGATAGCACCCTCGTCCAGCACCCGGGCTAGCTCTCCCGCCGGGACCTGGGCGAAGCTGTCGGCTGCGCCAGGCGAGGGGATCTCGGGAAAGTCCTCGACGGGATAGCTGGTGAAGCTGTAGCGGTTCCGCCCAGCCAAGACCTGGCCCCGGTCCTGGTGGACCTCAACGGTAAAGATGTCGGTGGGGATCTTCTTGAAGAGCTCGCCTACCACCTTGATGGGCAAAATGGCGGCTCCAGCCTCCTGGACCGTCACGCCCTCGGCGCTGCAGCGGATCGAAGTCTTCAGGTCGGTGGCGTTGAGCACCACGTCGCCGTCGCCCCGGGCAACGCACAGAACTCCGGCTATGGAGGGCAGGGTTTGTTTGGTGTTGCAGACCCGTTCGGCCAGAACCCAACTTTTCATAAAGGTCCCTTTAGTGATCTCCAGTTTCATCGTTGTGGGCAACCTCTCTTTCCTCTGATTCTGTCTGCTGTTTATTAAAGATATTAGTAACCGTAGTAGTATAGTCAGTGGAGACTGTGGACAAGTGGTTCCACCTCGGCGGGGATCTGTCGGGAGGGCTGTGGATGGAGTCCCAAAACCACCGTGGAAAGAGATCCACAGTTTCCACAGCTAAAGGCATTATGACCTGGCTCGGCGAAGTTATCCACCGAGGGTCCCCAGGGGAGGTCACAGCTTTTTCTCGATGTTATCCACCATCTTCTTCACCCGGGGATTGTTGCCGTCCCGACGGAGCTGCTCGATTTTGCGGCAGGCGTGGAGCACCGTGGTGTGGTCCTTCTTCCTGAAGGAAAAGCTGATCTGCTGGAGGCTGCTCTCGGTGTGCTCCCGGCAGAGGTACATGGCGATCTGCCGGGCCAGGGCGATCTCGGAGGTGCGCTTGCTGCTCATCAGGTCTTCCACGGTGAAGCCGCACTCCTCGGCCACGATCTGCTGGATCGTGTCGATGTTGACGGGGCCGCGGTTGTTGTGGCTGATCACGTCCTTGAGCCACTCCGATGCGTTGTCCACTGTGATGGGCTCGCTGTTGAGCTCGGCGCAGGCGATGATCCGATTCAACGACCCCTCTAGCTCCCGGATGTTGCTGGGCACGTTTTGGGCCAGGTAGATCACCACCTCCTCGGGCACGGGATAGCGCCGGGCCTCGGCCTTTTTCTTGAGGATGGCTATTCGGGTCTCGTAGTCGGGCTGTTGGATGTCGGTGACCAGGCCCCACTCAAAGCGGCTTACCAGCCGTTCCTCGATGTCGCTGATCTCCTTGGGCGGCCGGTCGGAGCTGATGACGATCTGCTTTTTCTCGTCGTGGA
>CAZCKP010000038.1:0-9829 GCA_964499295.1 uncultured Synergistaceae bacterium
GAACGCAAAATTTGTACATCCCGAGGAGCCTACTACCCTCCCGGAGCGGGGCCGTTGAGCTCCTTTTGCGAGGGAGTTATCGGATTAGTGCCAGGAGAATCGATCCAATGGGGTTACAGAATACGTTATGCTGTATAATAGAGCGAAGTCCTGTGATATCAGAGGGAAGTTATATAATAAACTGGGAGGAGTGGGGTAACTTTGAAGAGTCGCCGAAGGGGCCTTGGACTTTTGACGTTGTTGCTATGGCTTTGGGCTTCTTTGGCCTGGGGGGCCGTGACGGTGGTGACCGTCAACGACCTTCACAGCGCCCTTTTCCCCCGGCACTCCGAGGGGCCGTCGGGCAGGGAAGAATTGGGTGGTCTGGGGAGGATAGCCTCGGTCTTCCAGGAGGCCAGGCAGGATCATCCCGGACAGGTGCTGGTCCTTACGGCAGGGGACTTCACCGAGGGGCCGCTGTTCTTCTTCTTCGAGGGCGACGCTGAGATTGCCGCGCTGAACTCCCTGGGCTTCGACGTGGGGACCCTGGGCAATCACGAGTTCGATCGGGGCATCGAAGGAGTGGCCAAGTACGGCCAGGAGTTGAACTTTCCCTTGATCTCCTCCAATCTGGACTTTCTGGACCCTGCCCTGCAGGAGAAGTTCCATCGAACCGTAGTCAAGACCCTGGCCGACGGCACTAAGGTGGGCCTCTTCGGACTGATGGCTCCGGAGTTGGCCTCGGTGACACAGCCCGGCGACGTGGGCCAAGTCCAGGTGGATCAGGACATCGAGGCGGTGGCCCGCCGGGAAATCGCCGCCCTCAGGGCTCAGGGCTGTCAGGTGGTCATCGCCCTGACCCATATCGGTTTCGACCAGGACAAGCTCCTGGCCAGCCGGGTGGAGGGCCTCAACGCCGTGATCGGCGGCCATAGCCACACCGAAGTGCGGGAGATGGCCCTGGTGGAGGATCCCGGTGGCGCACTGGTTCCGGTGGTCCAGGCCGGCAGTAAGGGCCGTTACGTGGGGCGGTTACGGCTGGAGGTGGAGGACCAGCGCACTGTCGCCGAGGGGCTGCGATGGGATCTGATCGAGCTGAATTCGGAAATCCCCCTGGACGAGCAGGTCCAAGCCGTGGCCGATCCCTACCGGGAAAACCTTCAGGAGCGGCTGGGCCAGACCGTGGCCTTTTCCGAGGATCCCCTGGATGCCCGCAACAGCTCAGTTCGCTGCGGAGAGTCCAACTTGGGTTCTTTTTTGGCCGACGCTATGGCCTGGTACCTAGACACCGACCTGGCCTTTGTCAACGGCGGCAACATCCGGGGCGATTGCGTCTACCCCGCTGGGCCCATAACCTACCTGAGGCTCTACGAGATCAGTCCCTGGGGCAACACCCTGTCAAGGACCACCATGACCGGCGCTCAGATCTGGGAGTTCCTGGAGATCTCGGCTTCGGCGGCGGTGCCTTCGGGCGACGACTACGACAGCGACCTACGGACTCCCACCGGCGGTTTTATGCAGCTTTCGGGGCTGAGGGTGACCTTCGACCTCTCCCAGCCGCCGGCGCTGATCGACAACGCCGGGACGTTGCAGCGGCCGGGGAAGCGGGTCCAGGCTGTGGAAGTCCTGGATTCCAGCGGCTCCTATAGCCCCCTGGATCTCCAGAAGAGCTATTCTGTGGCGCTACTTCAGTGGACGGTTCAAGGCGGCGACAAGTACTACCTGGGGCCCCAGCTGGACGCCCTGGAGAGCTACGCCGTAGACGCCGAGGTCACAGCGGCCTATTTGGCCCATCTAGGCGGCCGGGTCAAAATGCCGGAGCCGGGAAGGATGGTCTTTCAGGCCTTCAATGGCAGCGACTAGTTCTGTTGCCCCCTTGAACTGTAGAGTCCTATAGGATATACTTTGCGAAACTTGTAGGATTTCAAGGTTGGGGACCTCCGTCGCTTCGGCGGGGGTTTTTAAGGGCAGGCGGCCGATTCCATAGCATCGGTCACATGTCGGTGTGCCGGAAAAGTCGGCCCGTGACTGGGGAGGCACGGTAATGAAGTTGTCCACAAGAGCCCATTATGGGCTGCGGGCGGTGGTTGCCATCGCCAAATTGACCCGTAACGACGAGCCCGTATCAGTGACCGATGTCGCCAAGGCGGAGGACCTTTCCGATACCTATCTGGAACAGTTGATGTCCAAGCTGCGCCGCGCCGGGATCCTGAAGAGCTACCGAGGGGCTCACGGCGGCTACGTGCTCGGCAAAGACCCCAACGATATCACCATCGCCGAGATCCTGGATGCGGCAGGGGAGAGGATAGTCTTTCCCGACTGTGCCGAAAAAGAGGGCTGTGCCCGGGCCAGGAGCCTAGGTCAGGTCTGTTCGTCGGCCTACTTTTGGATGCTGCTGCACTCCGAGGTGGACAAACTGCTCCAGCACACCACCCTGGGAGACCTGTTCCGTATGGAGGCTCGGGCGTTAGCTCAGGAACAGCCTCAGAGCCGTTCGGCGCTGGATTGAGGAGGCCCACTTCCCGCGAAAGGCCTTGGAAACAGCCTAGGCGCTTTGATATCTTTGAGGGCTGTGCTATACTGCCTCCATAGAGCTTCTATCCCTTTGGGAGGTGTCCAGTGTGACAAAGGCAGACCTGGTCGAGTACGTAAGAGAAAAGCTCCAGTTGCGCAAAAACGATGCTTCCGACGCCGTCGCTGCCGTGTTGGATGGCATCAAAGAGACCCTTAGTAACGGTGGCAAGGTGCAGCTCGTCGGATTCGGGACCTTCGAGGTCCGGGAGCGCAGTGCCCGAATTGGCAGAAACCCCCAGGATCCCACCAAGCCCGTGGAAATCCCTGCCAAGAAGGTCCCCGTTTTCAAGGCGGGCAAGCTTTTGCGGGCCGCTGTGGACGCTCCGGCGGCCAAGAAAAAGAAGAAACCCGCGGCCAAGAAGAAGTAACAGGCCTCTGGCCCTTTTGCTCTATAGGCGTGCGCTCCCCGGGAGCGTGCGCTTTTTTCTTTTGATATAATCCCAGCAGATGGAGGCAGCCGCTCTGGGAGGAGATGAAAAGGGTGCACTTTCAAAGGGGATTGCTGATACAGGGAGAAGGCGGCCTCTGTAGCGCCGGCCAGGATGGGCTCCCGGCCCAGCAGATGGGACAGCTGGGTCGGCATGGCTTTTTGGAGGTCTGCGACGAGTCCACCGCCCTGGCCCAGTGGCCCCAGGGCCCCTTTGATCTGGTGCTGATCGCTCCGGGATGTCGCCGGGCTCAGGAGTTGTTGGATCGCTGCGGCTCCGGCCTCTCGCTGGTGGTAGTGGGTACCCCCGGGAGCTCTGAATTAGACGCGGCCCTGGAGGGCCTGAGAGAACGGGGCGTTCCCTTTTTGGGGCCGGGATCCCAGGGTTTTTTTAGCTGGCCCCATCGACTGTGCTTCTGCTGGTCCAAGGCCGTGGGGCCCCCGGAGCCCGACGGCCATGTGGCTCTGATCTCCCAGGGTGGCACCGTGGGTTTTTCCCTCTACGCCATGGCCGCCGAGGCCGGCGTTCGCTTCCGGGGAGCCCTGTCCTTAGGATCGCCTCCCGACGACGCCACGCTGCTGGCGGCGCTGGAACGGGCTATCGACGATCCCCAGGTGCATCTGCTGGTGCTCTGCCTGGAGACGCTGCAGCAGGGTCGCCAGTTCCTACAGATGGCCTCCAGAGCAGCGGCGCGGCGTCTGCCGCTGTTGCTGCTGCGGGTGGGGCGCTGGCCGGAGCTGAAGGATCGGGTGCTGCAGCGCCACCGCGACGGGGCCTGGACCGACGACGTGATGTGGAATTCCGTGGCCCGTCAGTTCGGCGTCACGGTACTGGAGGATGCCCACCAGATCGTAGACGTTGGCAAGCTCTTCAGCTCGCCCTGGCGGGCCCAGGGCGACAGGGTGGCCGTGGCGGCCACCTCGGAAGGGCTGGCCTTCGCCCTGGCCGACCGCTGTCTGGCCGCCAGGCTCCGGCTGGTCCAGTTCTCGCCGGCGTTGACCCAGAAGCTGGAACATCAGCTGCCTCCCTGGGGATCGACCCAGAATCCCCTGGACCTGAGCAAGGGAGTACTGGAGGATCCTCTGAGGCTCTCTAGGATCCTGATGGACCTGCAGAAAGCGCCGGAGGTGGATCTAATCCTGGTGGGCGCCGGCTCTATGACGCCCAAGCAGGGCCGGGACTTCGCCGAAGCTGTGTCCTTGGCCCACCAGATGGGGCCCAAGCCCGTGGCGGCCTGTTGTCTCAGCCGTTGGAAGCCCCTGGAAGAGATGGTGGCGCGGCTCAACGCCGCCGGGGTGCCTCTCTTCAGCAGTCCCCGAAGGGTGGCCGATGCCTTGGGAGGGCTGTGGGACATGGACCGGCCTCACCGGCCTCCCGCGGCGTCCTGCCCTGTAGGAAAGCAGCCCTTGATGGACAGCCTCCCGGAAAAGCTCAGCGAGCGCGACGCCTTTGCCCTGGTGGACCATTACGGCCTGGCAGCGGTGGAACAGCGCTTTTGCCGGACCATGGCCGAGGCCTTGGAGGCCTCCCGGGAGCTGGGCTTTCCCCTGGCGCTGAAGGCGGTATCGCCGTCCTTCGCCAGCAAGCAGAAGGTCCGGGCCCTAGCGTTAAACCTGCGGTCGGAGGAGCAGCTCCGCAACTCCTACGGCCGGGTGCTGGAACGGGCCCACCGAGCCCATCCCGACGCTGAGATCCAGGGCGTGCTGGTCCAGCGGATGGCCCAGGGCGTGGAGTGCATGATCGGCATCAAACGGGACCCCCTGTTCGGCCCCATGGTGGCCGTGGCTTTGGGCGGCGCATACTACGAGTTGATGAAGGACCTGGTCCTCCGGGCCGCGCCGGTGACCCAGGAGATCGCCCTGGAGATGGTCCAGAACCTCAGGGGCTACCCCCTTTTGTCGGGCCAGTGGGGCCAGCGCCTGGACGTCCAGGGCCTGGCGGAGCAGATCGTGAAGCTTTCTAGGATGGGATGGGCTGAGCCCGACCTGGAGGTGCTGGACCTGAATCCCATCTTCGTGGGCCCTCAGGGAGTGGCCATAGCCGACGCCTTCGCAGTGCGCCGGAGGGGCCATTAGGGCCCGGTAGATCTTAATTGGAGGAGAGGACTGGTTCTGATGGACGGCCTGGGCTATGGGCTACTATGGGCTCTTGTGGGGTATCTTTTCGGCTCCTTTCCGACGGGCTACGTGGCGGCAAAGGCCCTGAAGGGCATCGATATCCGCACCTTCGGCTCTGGCAACACCGGGGGCACCAACGCCGGAAGGCTCTTGGGCCGGAAGTGGGCTATCGCCGTCACGGCGGTGGACATGCTCAAGGGCGGCCTGGCGGTGTGTCTGTGCCTGCTCTGCCGGGGCAGTGAGACCCAATCTGCTCTGACGGCTCTGGCCAGCGTGCTGGGCCACAACTATCCAATTTGGCTCCAGTTCCGAGGCGGCAAGGGTGTGGCTACCACCCTGGGGACGCTGTTTTTCCTCCACCTCTGGCCCTCGGCCGCGGCGGTGATCTCCGCTGGAGCGGTATGGTTCCTGGTGACCTATACCAGCCGCTACGTCTCGGTGGGATCCCTGGCGGCGCTACTGTCGCTGTGGTTTTTTCTGCCCTTTTGGGGAGCTCCTCTGATCTTTCGCTATCTGGCGCTGGCGCTGTTTTTGCTGGCGACTTGGCGCCATCGGGGCAACCTATGGCGTATCGTCGAAGGCACCGAGGATAAAATTGGTCAAAACCAGGATTGATTTTCCTTGACCTTAACAGTAGAATATAGGCGTTCAGAAGGGGAAGGGAGGCGAAGCCATGCCATGAGTTTAACCGAGATCATCGAGGGCTACATCAACGAACTCTTCGAACTGGACGCCAACCGGGAAAAGGAGCGAGTCTCGCTGCGGCGCAAGGACGTGGCGGAGCGCTTTGGCTGCGTCCCCAGCCAGATCAACTACGTGTTGCGCAGCCGTTTCACTCCTGAACGGGGCTATCTGGTGGAGAGCCAAAGGGGCGGCAACGGCTATATCCGGATCCTGAAGATCAGCTACGACATGCCCGAGGAGAAGGCCCGCCACATCGATCAGCTGATAGGCGAGGCTGTCTCCGAGGCCGACGCCAAGCGGCTCCTCAGCGCCTTTCAGGCCCGGGGTATGGTGACCACCCGGGAACGGTTGCTGGTGGAGATCGCCCTGCGCCACATCGACGAGCTGGCCAACTCGACCTTTGACATATCGCCATACAAGAAAAGCGTCCTCCAGGCGGAGCTGCTGAAAAAGATGCTCTGCGGTCTGGACCTGTCCTAGCTTGGAGGAGCAGCTGCCAAGACGTGCCGCGGCCCCGGGCCGCGGCAATACCGTTCCTGGAGGTGAAGGCCTTTGTGGCAGTTTTTCACGGAACGCAGTAAACGAGTCATTCAAATCGCTCACCGCGAGGCTCTTCGCCTCGGCCATCAGAAAATAGGCACGGAACATCTCCTTATGGGCCTAATGGTAGAGGAGGAGTCCGCCGCCGTTCGCGCCATAAGGGAAGCGGGGCTGACCAGCGAGGATGTGGTCGGCAAGGTGCTGGAGCTTCACGCTCCGGGCACTCCGGCGACGGAATCTCGGGACCTGCCCTTCGGCGACGACGCCCGCCTGACCCTGGACCAGTCCATCCGGGAGGCCCGGCGTCTCAGTTCCAGCTACGTCGGCACCGAGCACCTGTTTTTGGCCCTGGTGGGCGACAGGAACAATCTGGCCTGTGCGGTGCTGGAGGCCCTGAAATTGGACGTGGCGGCTATCAGCGCCCAGCTCCAACAGAGCCTGGAAGAGCGCAAAAGCGCCGGCGGCGATCGAGTTCAAGCCGCCTCTGGCGTCGTCGAGCGGCCCACCAAGGCCACCGAGACGCCCACGTTAGACCAGCTCTGCCTGGACCTGACGGCCCGGGCCGCCAAGGGCCTTTTGGACCCCGTCATAGGCCGGGAACGGGAGATCCGGCGGATGATGCAGATCCTCTGCCGCCGGAGCAAGAACAATCCTGTGCTGATCGGCGAGCCCGGCGTGGGCAAGACGGCGCTGGTGGAGGGCCTGGCCCAGCGGATCGAGAGCGAAGACGTGCCGGAGCTCCTCAAGGATCGGCGAGTGGTGCAGCTCAACGTGGGCAACCTGGTGGCAGGCACCAAGTATCGCGGCGAGTTCGAGGAGCGGATGCGCCTCCTGGTGGAGGAACTGCGGAGCAGCGAGAAGGTGATCCTCTTCATCGACGAGCTCCACACCATCATCGGCGCCGGCAGTGCCGAGGGTTCGGTAGACGCCGCCAACATCCTCAAGCCCAGCCTGGCCCGGGGTGACTTCCAGCTCATCGGCGCCACAACCCTGGAGGAGTACCGCAAGTACATCGAAAAGGACGCAGCCCTGGAGCGGCGATTCCAGCCCGTGATGGTAGGCGAGCCCGATCAGGACTCGGCTCTGAAGATCCTCCAGGGCCTGAAGGGCAACTACGAGAAGCACCATCGGGTGCGCTATACCGACAGGGCCCTGCAGGCGGCGGTGCAGCTCTCCAGCCGGTACCTGTCGGATCGGCACCTTCCCGACAAGGCCATCGACCTGATCGACGAAGCCGCCGCCAAGGTGCGGCTGGACCTCTTCGAGTTGCCGCCGGACCTGAAGGCCCGGGAGCGGGAGCTCAAGTCCATCCGTCACGACAAGGAAGAGGCCATGAAGCTCCGGGATTTCGAGAGCGCCAGCCGCTACCGCAGCGACGAGATGATGCTGTCCCAGCAGCTGGAGGAAGATCTGGCGGATTGGCGCAAAAGCCAGGGCCTCGATGGCGAGCCCCAGGTGGACGAGCAGCAGATCGCCGACGTGCTGTCGGAGTGGAGCGGCATACCAGTGCGGCAGCTCACCGAGGCCGAGGCCACCCGGCTGCTGAACCTGGAGTCGGAGATCCACCAGCGCCTCATCGGCCAGGACGACGCTGTGGCCGCCCTCTGCCGGGCCGTGCGCCGGTCCCGCAGCGGCCTGAAGGACCCTCGCCGTCCCATCGGCAGCTTCCTGTTCCTGGGTCCCAGCGGCGTAGGAAAGACCGAGCTGGCCCGATGCCTGGCCCGGTCTCTCTTCGGTAGCGAAGAGGCCCTGATTGCCTTCGACATGAGCGAGTACATGGAGCGCCACGAGGCGGCCAAGCTGATTGGTGCCCCTCCGGGCTACGTGGGCCACGAGGAAGGGGGCAAGCTCACCGAGGCGGTGCGCCGCCGTCCCTGGTCGGTGGTGCTCTTCGACGAGATCGAAAAGGCCAGCCCTGACCTCTACAACGTGATGCTCCAAATCCTGGAAGAGGGCCGCCTCACCGACTCCCATGGCCGCAAGGTGGACTTCCGCAACACCGTGATCATCATGACCAGCAACCTGGGTGCCAGGGAGATGGGCAAAAACAGCTTTGGCTTCGCCTCGGCCTCCCTGGCCGAGGATCATCGGAGGAACGAGCAGACCATCCGGGAGGCCACCAAGCAGTTCTTCCGGCCGGAGCTGCTGAACCGCATCGACGAGCAGCTGATCTTCAAGAGCCTCTCTCCCCAGGAGATGGCCCAGATCCTGGAGCTGATGCTCCAGGATCTCCGGAGCCGGTTGGGCCAGCGGGACATCGAGCTGGACCTGACCGACCAGGCTCGGGAGCTGGTGCTGGCCAAAAACAACGCCCAGAACCAGGGAGCTCGACCGCTGCGGCGGCTGATCCAGAACCTGATCGAAGACCCCCTGTCGGACCTGATCCTCTCCGGCGGCGTCAAAGACGGCCAGGTGTTGCGCTGTGCTGTTGAGGCCGGGGAGTTGAAGTTCTCGGTCCATTCCGCGCTGCGGCTCCAGCCCCTGGAGGATCGCAGCAGGGAACTGCAGCCCCAGCCCTGAGGACCGGCTGGGCCGTTGGGCAAGTGAGGGAGGGAGCCCCTGGTGTTCCCTCCCTCTTTTGATGGCCCAAGGCCGGGTCGGCTCTGGGGCTAGCCTGATCTGTCCAGCCCTGCCCTGTCGAAAAGGAACCGGTTCCGCGGGGGGCCTTCCAGCGTTGCGGCCTTCGGCGTTTTCTGCAATAATAAGCTCAGGATAATTATGTTTAGGCTCTGCTGGAGGTGTGAACTTTGGAGAGTAACGGTCTGCAGGATCTGCTGCAGGAAAAACTGGAACAGATGCCCAATAAAGCGCGTCGAGTGGTGGAGTTTTTGCTGACCCACATGAGAGAAGCGGCCTTTATCTCCATAGGAGAGGTGGCGGAGCAACTGAACGTCTCCAAGGCCCAGCTGGTTCGGGTGGCTCGGATGCTGGGCTTCAAGGGCTACGCTGATCTCAAGGACGCCCTCAAGGAGACCATTCTGGAGCAGGTCAACCCCGCGGCGCGGCTGACCCGGGCCATGAACGACGAGGAGAACCTGCCCAACCGGATCCGGCAGATGGAACACGCCAACCTGGAGGACACCTGGAACCGGCTGCGTCCCCAGGACATGAAGAGCTTCTGCACCCTGGTCCGAGGGGCGTCGAACATCTACTGCGCAGGCTGGAACATCTCGGCCATGATGGCCGAGTGCTTTTACAGCCGTTTTCGGGAGTTGGGCCTGCCGGCCCAGCACATGAAGCCGGGCTGTCTGTCCCTGATCGAGCAGGTGCGCTGCATCACCGGCGACGATTTGATGATCGCCCTAGACCTGCCGGGCTATTCGGTATTCCTCACCGAGGCCGTGGAAAAGGCCCGCTCCAAGGGAGCTAAGGTGGTGACCATCACCGACAGCCCTGCCGCTCCTATCTGTCGCTTCGCCGATCTGTCCTTCTTCGTCAGCGACAACACCCCCACCTTCGGCAACAGCCTGATCAGCTCCCTGTTCCTGATCCACCTGCTCTCGTCGG
>CAZCKP010000039.1:0-9635 GCA_964499295.1 uncultured Synergistaceae bacterium
AGGTGGAAGCCGGCATCCCCGAGGACGACCCCCGCAACCCCGCCACCATCGCCGACAACGTGGGCGACAACGTGGGCGACATCGCCGGCATGGGCGCGGACCTCTTCGAATCCTACGTGAACTCCATCATTGCCGCCATGGCCGTGAGCACCGTGGGCTTTGGCGTCAGCGGTGTCACCTATCCCCTGGCCCTGTCGGCCCTGGGCGTCATCGCCGCCATCCTGGGCACCTACGTGGTGCGGGTCCGGGAGGGCGGTAGCGCCCAGAAGGCCCTCCGGCTGGGCACCTTCCTGACCGGCGCTATCGTCATCGTCGGATCCTTCTTCCTGACCATGTACATGCTGGACGACATCAACATCTTCTGGGCCGTGGTTTCGGGGGTGTTGGTGGGCGTCCTGATCGGCTGGGTCACCGAGATCTACACCTCCGCCGACTACAAGTTCGTCAAGGATGTGGCCAAGTCCACCGAGACCGGTAGCGCCACCACCATCCTGGCCGGCATCGCCCTGGGCATGAACTCCATGGTGATCCCGGTGATCATGATCTGCGCTGCCACCCTGGTGAGCTACTACTTCGGCGGCCTCTACGGCATCGCCTGCTCCGCCGTGGGCATGCTGTCCATCACCGGCATGACCCTCAGCGTCGACGCCTACGGTCCCATCTCGGACAACGCCGGCGGCATCGCCGAAATGGCTGGTCTGCCCGCCGAGGTCCGGGAGATCACCGATAACCTGGACGCGGTGGGCAACACCACCGCGGCCATGGGCAAGGGCTTGGCCATCGGCTCGGCCGCTCTTACGGCGCTGTCGCTCTTCGCAGCCTACGCCGCCTCGGTGAACCTCAGCTCCATCGACCTGGCTGATCCCAAGGTCATGGTGGGGCTCTTCATCGGCGGTATGCTGCCCTTCCTGTTCAGCGCCCAGACCATCCAGGCCGTGAGCCGCGCTGCCGAGGCCATGATCGCCGAGGTGCGCCGCCAGTTCCGGGAGATCCCTGGCATCATGGAGGGCACCGCCCGTCCCCAGTACGAGCGCTGCGTTGAGATCTCCACCGACGCGGCGCTGCATGAGATGGTGCTGCCTGGGCTGTTGGCCATCGTGGTGCCCGTAGCCGTGGGGCTGCTGCTGGGAGCCGCGGCGCTGGGCGGCCTGTTGGGCGGCTCTATCGTCACCGGCGTGATGCTGGCCATCTTCATGTCCAACGCCGGCGGCGCCTGGGACAACGCCAAGAAGTACATCGAGACCGGCGCCCATGGCGGCAAGGGCTCGCCCCAGCACGCTTCGGCTGTGGTGGGCGACACCGTGGGCGATCCCTTCAAGGACACCTCGGGCCCCAGCTTGAACATCCTGATCAAGCTGATGTCGGTGGTAGCCCTGGTGCTGGCACCCCTGTTCGTCTAGGGGGCCCGTTGGAGCCTTTTTCCTGGCGGGTGAGAGTGAGGCGCTCTCACCCGCCTTTTCTGTATCACAACGCGCCCCGTCGAAGGGAGGTCCGACTATGGCCGACGAGATGGTGGAGCGGGTAAAAGGTAGCGTCGACATCCTGGAAGTGGTGGGCGACGCCGTGGCTTTGACCAAGCGGGGGCGCAACTACTGGGGCCTCTGCCCCTTTCATCAGGAGAAGACCCCTTCCTTCTCGGTGTCCCCTCAGCGCCAGTCCTGGCACTGCTTCGGCTGCGGCAAGGGCGGCGACGTCTTCAGCTTCGTCATGCTCCGGGAGGGGCTGTCCTTCCCAGAGGCCTTGGAACAGCTGGCCCGACGGGGCGGAGTGGCACTGCCGACCCGTCGCCGGGCCTCGCCGGACCTCTACGGTCTGATGGAGCGGGCTCTGGAGCTGTACCGCCAGGAGCTGACGGCGACTCGGGGCGCCGCCGCCCAGGGCTACCTGAAGCGGAGGAACATCACCATGGCCGACGCAGCCCGGTTCGAGCTGGGTTGGGCCCCCCCGTCCTGGGACTTTTTGTTGCAGCGCCTGGGCGCCGAGGGCGTGCCCCTGGCCATGTTGCGCCAGGCTGGGCTGATCGTCGACGGCGATCGAGGAAGCTACGACCGTTTCCGGGGCCGGATAATCTTTCCCATCCGCAACGTGGCCGGCCGGGTCATCGCCTTCGGAGGGCGGCTCATCGACGGCGAAGGGGCCAAGTACCTCAACAGCCCCGAGGGGCCTCTCTACAACAAGAAAAACCACCTTTACCTGTTGGATCGGGCCAAGGGAACCATCCGGGAAAAGGACCGCTCCATCCTGGTGGAGGGCTACATGGACGCCCTGCGGCTCCACCTCCAGGGCTACGGCGAGGCAGTGGCCTCTCTGGGGACGGCTCTGACGGAAGACCAGGCGGCGTTGTTGCGTCGCTTTTCCAGCCGGTGCTACATCTGCTACGACAGCGACGCCGCCGGCCAGGCAGCGACGCTGCGGGGCATGTATCTGCTCCAGAGCGCCGGGCTATCGGTCTTCGTGGTGTCCCTCCCCGAAGGTAAGGACCCCGACGAGGTGCTGCAGCTCCATGGAGGGCCGGCACTCTTCGAAAAGGCTCTGGAGGAAGCCCTGCCGCTGGTGCGCCACCACATCGGACTGTTCCGCCAAGCGGCTCGGAGCCAGGGAGAGGCCCGGGCCGCCGACGAGCTGCTCCAGGGCTTGGCTCAACTTAGCGCCCTGGAGTTGGCGCCCTATCTCCAGGAACTGGCCCAGGCCCTGGCCCTGGCCGACTACCAGCTGATGGAGGAGCTGAACCGCCGCCGATCTCGGTCTAGGGAGGGCCAGGAACGGCGGGCCGTCGAGCGACCCGCCGGGGAGAAATCCCCGGCGCCGGACCAGCAGGAGGCTGCGCTGATCTATCTGCTCTGGACGTCGCGGCGGTTGCGGCTGAGCCATTCCGCTGCCGAAGTGGTGCCCTGGTTTCAGAGCTCGGCCATGCAGTCCCTGGCGGCAGCGGTGCTCAGCGGCGAGAGCCCCTCGGCGCTGGAGCAGCGCTGGTTGGAGATGGGCGAAACCCTCCCCCTGGCGGCCATCGCCGCCGGCGGTGCCTACTGCGAGACCCTGCCCGGCGACGGTCAGGAAAAGTGGGAGCTATTGTGCAAATCCCTGGAAAACAAGCGCCGCCGATTGCGCTATAATGAACTTCGCCTGAAAATGCTTCGCCGAGAGGCCACCACCGAGGAACTTCAGCAGTACCTCCATCTAGCCCAGGAACTCAAAGGGGGTGCACAGATGTGAAAGAAGAGACCAGAGCGAGGCGCCTTTCCGAAGAACCGGCAGCAGAAGAGGCCTGGGAGCCCGATCAGGAGGAGATACAGCTCCAGGACGTTGACGAACCCGACAGCGACCGTTCCGGCCAGCGCCAGGAGGCCCTTTTGGGCATCTACGCCAACCTCAACGCCCAGGGGGTCCAACTCGGCCAGGAGAGCCAGCAAGGCCGAGATGCCGCCTCGTCCGACGACGAGGTGGCGGAGCTGAAGGAGCCGGCGGCCAACCTGGACCCGGTGAGGATGTACCTCCGGGAGATCGGTAGAATTCCGCTGCTCACCGGAACCCAGGAGGTGGAGCTGGCCAAGCGGATCGAAGCCGGCGACGGCGAGGCCAAGTCGCGGCTCATCGAGTGCAATCTGCGGCTGGTGGTGAGCATCGCCAAGAAGTACATCGGCCGGGGCATGCTCTTTCTGGACCTGATCCAGGAGGGCAACCTGGGGCTGATCCGGGCGGTGAACAAGTTCGACTACCGCCGGGGCTTTAAGTTCAGCACCTACGCCACCTGGTGGATCCGCCAGGCTATCACAAGATCCATCGCCGACCAGGCCCGGACGATTCGCATCCCCGTCCACATGGTGGAGACCATCAACAGGATGCTCCGGGTGACCCGGGAGCTGACCCAGTCCCTGGGCCGGGAGCCCACGGTGGAGGAGGTGGCCCGGGGCATGGACATGGACCCCGCCCGGATCGAGCAGATCCGAGCGGCCTCCCAGGATCCCATTTCGCTGGAATCCCCAGTGGGCGAGGAAGAGGACAGCCAGCTGGGCGACTTCCTGGAGGACCGGGGGATCGTCTCCCCCGAGGAGGGCGCCGCTCTGGAGATGCTGCGAGGCCAGATCGAGACGGTGTTGCAGGCCCTGACGCCTCGAGAGCGGGAGGTGCTGCGGCTGCGGTTCGGCTTTGAGGACGGCCAGAACTACACCCTGGAGGAAGTGGGCCAGCGCTTCGGTGTCACCCGGGAGCGAATCCGTCAAATCGAGGTAAAGGCCCTGAGGAAGTTGCGCCACCCCAGCCGGACTGTGCGACTGCGGGACTACATCTCCTAAGGCCCCTGAGGGCACACCAAAGGCGCCCCCGGTCTCGTCCTTTTTTGATTCGCCTTTCTTGCTAAAGTGAGGATTTCTCCGCCCGGGAAGGGCCTTGGTCCTGTATAATGGTCTGCGGATCTTTTGAGGGGTAACGGTAGGTGAAGCCCGTGGTTCGTCTCGACAAGTTCCTGAAGCTGACTCAGCTAGTGAAGCGCCGCACCATCGCCCAGGAGATGATCTCCGTGGGGGCAGTGCGGCTCAACGGACGGAAGGTCAAAGCCGCCGCCGAAGTCAAGTCCGGCGACCGCCTGGAGGTGGCCTATCCCCGGAGGCTGATCGTCGCCGAGGTGCTGATCGACGACGAGGCGGCGCTGAAGCGTCGGCCCCAGGAACCCTACAGGACCCTAGAGGAGCGGCCCCTGGAACCCCAACAGGACCCCTGGGAGCCCTCGGGAGAAAAGGGCTCTGACTTTTGCTCCGACTTGTGAAGGAGGCATAGCAGCGATGAGCACCATCGTGGGCATTCATGGCAGGGAGATTCTGGACTCGCGAGGAAACCCCACCGTGGAGGTGGAGCTATGGCTGGATTGCGGCGAAGTGGCCCGAGCCGCCGTACCCTCGGGAGCTTCCACAGGGTCCTTTGAGGCCCTGGAGCTTCGCGACGGCGGCGACCGTTACGGCGGCAAGGCCGTGCAGAGGGCCGTCGACGCCATCAACGAGGTCATCGCCCCGGAGCTTATGGGCATGGACGTGGAGGACCAGCGGAGCATCGACCAGACCATGATCGACCTGGACGGCACGCCCAACAAGGCCAAGCTGGGAGCCAACGCCATCCTGGGCGTGTCCCTGGCGGCGGCTCGTGCGTCGGCGAAGAGCCACGACCTGCCGTTGTGGTCCTACATCGGCGGCCTGGGCCCCATGGTGTTGCCCACGCCGATGATGAACGTCATCAACGGCGGAGCCCACGCCGACAATAACCTGGACATCCAGGAGTTCATGATCATGCCCCACGGCGCCGAGAGCTTCAGCGAGGCCCTGCGGATGGGCGTCGAGACCTACCACGCCCTGAAAAAGCTGCTGGTCCAAAAGGGCCTCTCCACTGGCCTAGGCGACGAGGGCGGTTTCGCCCCGGACCTCAAGACCAACCGCGAGGGATTGCAGTGGCTGGTGGAAGCCATCGAGGCCGCCGGTTTCGTTCCGGGAGAGCAGATCTCTATAGCCCTGGACGTGGCCTCGACGGAGCTCTATCGCGACGGCCGGTACCACTTCGCTGGAGAAGGCCGGTCCTTTACCGCCCCAGAGCTTGTGGAGTACTACGCTGAGCTTTGCCAGCAGTTCCCGGTGATCTCTATCGAAGACGGCATGGCCGAGGAGGACTGGGAGGGCACCCAGCTCCTGACAGCTGCCCTGGGCGACAAGGTCCAGATCGTGGGCGACGATTTGTTCGTCACCAACCCTCAGCGGCTGGCCAAGGGCATCGAGCTCCAGGCCGCCAACTCGATTTTGGTCAAGCTGAACCAGATCGGAACCCTCACCGAGACCCTGGAGGTGATCGCCCTGGCTCGGGACGCCGGCTATTCCTGGGTGATCTCCCACCGTTCCGGCGAGACCGAGGATAGCTTTATCGCCGACCTGGCAGTGGCCACCGCCTCGGGGCAGATCAAGACCGGCGCTCCGGCCCGGATGGACCGGGTGGCCAAGTACAACCAGCTGCTCCGCATCGAGGAGATGTTGGGTTCTGGAGCCAGCTATGGCGGACTGAAGCGAGTCCGTTGCGCCCATTCCTAGAGCGCCTACCCTACGCCAAAAAGGCGGTGCGCCCTTGGACGACGACCCCTTCTCGGGGTGCGCCGTGACCCTGGAAAGGAGATCCCCGAGGAGATGAGACCATGAGCGTTCCTATTCCACTGAAGAAAAGCGAGATCACCGATCCCACAGTAGGCCGCTTGGTGGCCTATCGCCGGTTGCTGCAGTCCCTGGACGAACAGGGCGTCCCCTTGGTCTCCTCCAAGGATATCGGCGACATGCTGGCCATCAAGCCCAGCCAGGTCCGCAAGGACCTCTCCTATCTAGGCGAGTTCGGAAAGCGCGGCGTGGGCTACAACGTCCAGCGGCTGCTCTCGGATCTGTCGGGGATTTTGGCTCCCTTTCACCGGTGGCGGGCCGGCCTGGTGGGCCTGGGCCGCCTGGGCGAGGCTCTGCTGGGCTATAGCGCCCTCACCGGCGAGAGCTACGACATCGTAGCCCTTTTCGACATATCCCCCCAGAAGGTTGGCCGCGTCGTCGCCGGCCGGACCTGCTATCACTTCAATCAGCTGGCGTCGCAGATCCTGGAACAGCGCCTGGGGGTGCTGATCATCACTGTGCCCTCCAGCGCGGCCCAACAGGTAGTGGACGTGGCCGTCTCGACGGGTCAGATCCAGGGATTGCTGAACTTCTCTCCCACCACCATCGCCGTGCCCGACACCATAGATGTCCAGTACGTGGACATTTCCGTGGAGATGGAAAAGCTCCTGTTCCGGCTCAAATTCGTCCAGCAACAGCGGCAGCAGGGCGGCGGCGTGGTACAATAAACGGCAACAAGAACCCTTGAGGCTCTCGATCCACCATATCGCGAGGAGGCGTTTTCGTTGGAGCAGACCGGCAACACCCTAGGCATGTTTTTCCCGTTGATCCTTTTTGTGGTGATTTTCTATTTCTTCATCCTGCGCCCCCAGAAGAAGCGCCAGAAGAGCCATGACGACCTGATCAAATCGCTGACCCGGGGCGATCGGATCATCACCGCCGGCGGCTTCTTCGGCATCGTGCGGGAGGTCAAGGACGACAGCGTGATCATCGAGATCGCCGAGGGCACCAAGGCCCGGATCCTCAAGAGCTCGATCTCCACTAAGGTCCCCGTCGAAACCGCGCCCGCCGCACCGGCGGAGGAGCCCGCTGCCAAAAAAGCCAAGGAAGACAAGGCCGAAGAAGGCAAGGAAGAGGAGTCCAAGTAACCCCGGCCGCTGTTCGATCTGGAGTGGATGGCTTCGTCCACTCCTTTTTTTCGCGTTCAGGCACCGAAAAGGGCTCGGCGCTAGGGCGCGGCCCCGGTGGAGGAGGTAGATAGACATGTTGAAACAAGACCGCTGGCGTCTGATCATCATGGTGGTGGTCGTCGCCCTTTCGGCGGTGGTGGTCTTTCCCATAAAGGACAAGGTCCACCTGGGGCTGGATCTCAGCGGCGGCGCCCACATCGTCCTGCAGGCCAGCAACGCCGACGGCAGCGAGTTGCACCCCGACAGCCTGGATCAGCTGTTGGTGGTGTTGCGCAATCGCGTGGACCAGTACGGCGTAACGGAGCCGCTACTGCAGAAACAGGGCCGGGATCGGGTCATAGTGGACCTTCCCGGCGTGGAGGATCCCCAGGCCGCCCTGGACCTGATCGGCCGGACGGCCATGCTGGAGTTCCGGCCGGTGCTCCAGAGCTCTGCCCCCCTGCCTCCCCAGGCCCAGCGTCCCAACTACGACAGCGACGAGGAGTACCAGGCTGCGGTGGAGCGCTGGAACGCCTATCGGGATCAACAGGAGGCCCAGAAGAACCGGCTCATCGAGGACTCCAAGGACGATCCCAATCTGCTGGTGGCCAGCGACGACGACGGCAGCGTCTACCTGCTGGGCCAGGTCTATCTGACGGGGCGGGAGCTCCGGGATGCCCGGCCCCAGCCCGACCAGCTGGGACGGCCTTCGGTGTCCATAGACTTCACCAGCCAGGGCGCCCAGCTCTTCGACGAGGCCACCGCCGCCACGGTGGGCCGCCAGCTGGCCATGGTGCTGGACGGCAAGGTGATCTCGGCCCCTCGGGTCAACGAGCGCATCTCCGGCGGCCAGGCCCAGATCACCGGCCGTTTCTCCAGCGCCGACGCCCGGAACCTGTCGATTATGCTCCGGGCTGGGGCCCTGCCGGTGAACGTGGAGATCCTGGAAAACCGCTCGGTAGGTCCCTCGCTGGGCGCTGACTCGGTGGAAGCCGGCTATCGGGCTGGCTTCATAGGCCTGGTGGCGGTGTTCCTCTTCATGGTGGTGGTCTACCGCGTCCGGGGTCTCACCGCCGATATCTCGCTGTTGACCACGCTGCTGACCCTCTTTGCCCAGCTGATCCTCGTCAAGGCCACCTTGACCATGCCCGGCATCGCCGGCATCATTTTGACCATCGGCATGGCCGTGGACAGCAACATCCTGATCTTCGAGCGCATCAAAGAGGAGGAGGCCGCCGGAAAGACGGCCTACGCCGCCATGACCGCCGGGTTCAGCCGCGCCTTTACCACCATCCTGGACTCCAACGTGACCACGGTGGTGGCCGCCGCGGCCCTCTACTACTACGGCAGCGGGCCCCTGCGGGGATTTGCCCTGACGCTGACGCTGGGCATCATCGCCAGCCTCTTCAGCGCCTTGATCGTCAATCGGGTTCTGCTTCACTTCCTGGTGAGCCGCAGCGCCGGCGCCCGGGTGCGGGCCTGAGAGGAGGGCTGGGACATGACATACCGTTTTCCCTTTATGCGCTATCAGCGCCTGTTCCTGTCCATCGCCGCGATAGCCATGGCCGCCAGCGTGGCCTGCGTGGCCCTGCGGGGCTTTAACACCGGCATAGACTTCACCGGCGGCAACCTGATCCAGATTGAGTTCCCCGAACCGGTGGACGTGGCCGAAGTCCGCGGCGCCATGGCCACCATTGGCTACGGCCAGGCCACCATCCAGGCCTACAGCGACCGCGGCGTCATCATCAGGGTGATGCAGCACCAGGACACCACGCCCCAGCAGCTTCAGGAGGCCGTAGTCCAGGCCGCCGATAGCCTCCACAGCGGCAGCGTCAGGCTCATGGGCTTCGAGATGGTGGGGCCCACTGTGGGGCAGGAGCTGCGCAACCAGGCTATCCTGGCCTCGGTGGTGTCGCTGGCGGGCATACTGATCTACATCACCTTCCGGTTTCGGTTCCGCTTCGCCGTGATCAGCGTCCTGGCGCTGGTCCACGACACCGTGGTGGTGCTGGGGCTCTTTAGCCTCCTCCAGGAGGAGATCGGCATGACCTTCATCGCCGCCATCCTGACCACCATCGGCTATTCCCTGAACGACACCATCGTGATCTTCGACCGGGTCCGGGAGAACTGGAAATCGGTGCCCAAGCTGGGTTTATCGGCGGTACTGGATAGCTCCATCAACAGCACCCTGTCGCGGACCATCAACACCGGTGTGACCACCTTCCTACCGGTGTTGGCCTTTTACCTCTGGGGCGGCGAGGTGCTCTCGGGGTTCTCCCTGGCCATCATGGCGGGAATCCTCGTCGGGGCCTACAGCTCGGTCTGCGTCACCGGCTCGCTGCTGTTG
>CAZCKP010000040.1:0-9389 GCA_964499295.1 uncultured Synergistaceae bacterium
GCGCACACCCAAGGGCCACCAAATGAAGCAATTTTTTCATGTCTTCGACCTCCATCCACAACAAAATCTCCCCAAAGGACCAGTGTGGCCCTCATTATACAGCATTCGGCTCAATAATCAAAAAAAATCGGCTTGCTTCAGGGGGAAGGAGAATAACGAAACGAGCCCGGCGGCGAGAAGCCTACAGCTCCTCCATGGGTTGCCGGAGGCGGGTTTCCGAGAGGCCGAGCCCCGTGGCCTCGGCCTCCGACACCACCTTAGGGGACACCTCGGCGGGTTCTGGGGTCGAGGCCTGACTCCGGGGCTACCCCAGCTGTCCCCGCTTTTGGGCGATGGCGGCCATCAGCTCCCTATGGGCAGTCACAAAGGCTGCCAGGCCCTGTTCCAGCAGGTCCTCGGTCTCCGATTCCAGGCTGATTCCCAGCTCCGCCAGGCGAGCCATGCGATTGCGGGCTTCCGGGAGCTCGGCCTCTATCCGGTCGGCGGGATTGCCACCTTTCATGAACTGCTCCAGCGTGGCAGGCGGAAGGGTGTTCACCGTGTGGGGGCCCATGAGGGACTCCAGGTAGAGCAACGGCGGATAGGCTGGGTTTTTCACGCCGGTGCTGGCCCATAGAGGCCGCTGTAGCGCCGCGCCTTCGTCGGCCAGAGCCTGCCACCGGGGGCCGCTGAAGATCTCTTTAAAGCGCTGGTAGACCAGCCGGGCGTTGTCCACCGCCAGGCGACCCATCAGGGGCTCGACGCCTCCCTCGGCCAGCCGGGGATCCATGGCGCTGTCCAGACGGCTCACGAAGACCGACGCTACCGAGGCGACGCCCTTCAGCGGCTGAGAGGCCTCCCGTCGCCGCTCCAGCCCCGATATATAGGCCTTGGCCACGGCGTCGTACTGGTCCAGCGAGAAAATCAGGGTTACGTTGACGTTGACGCCCTGGGCCGTCAGGTCCTCCAAGGCTCCGAGGCCCGCCTCGGTGGCGGGAACTTTGATCATGACGTTGGGCCGGTCCAGCCTCTGCCAGAGCCTCAGGGCCTCGGAGACCGTAGCGTCGCGGTCCTGGGCTAGCAGGGGGTTCACCTCCAGGCTGACGTAGCCGTCCAGGCCCTGGCTGGACTCCCATAGGGGCCGGAACAGATCGGCGGCGGCAGCCACGTCGCCGACGGTGAGGTGGTCGTAGATCTCCTGGTCCGAGGCTCCCCGGGCTGCCAGGGCCTGAATCTGACCGTCGTAGTCATTGCTGCCGGCGATGGCCTTCTGGAAGATGGCCGGGTTGGTGGTCACGCCCCGGACTCCCTGGCGGATCATCTCCTCCAGTGCCCCCTGGGCGATCATGGCGGCGCTGATGGAATCGAACCAGATGCTCTGGCCCAGTTCCGCCGCTTTCAGCAGGTTTTCGTTCATAAAGGGTCGTCCTTTCTATAGGCGCTATAGCCGGGGCCCTTTGGGGCTCCGCAGGGAATTTCGTCTCCCGTTTCTATTCCCAATTATACGCCCTATATGCTGCCGGTGGGCCTTTCAGCCTTGGGGCCGGGGTGTTAAGATCTTTTTTTGGTACAATAGAAAACAAAGAGAGCCGACGTCGCGGCGAGATCTGCCCCCCCCCCTTACGACCCCGAGGCCGGAGGCCAAGGGAAAGCCCCAATTCGAGCCTTATTGCCGGTTCATCACCTGTTTTAGGAGGAAAAAAGCGGCCATGGATTTCGACGACAGCCCCCTCTTCCACGACGATAGTCCCTTCTCCAACGACAACATCCTGATGGGACTCAGCGGGCCGGTGGACTTTTACGGGCTCTGTTCCGAAGGGACGTCGGAGGAAGTGGAGACCGCCGTAGCCCAAGGGGCGGACCTCAACGCTCCAGACCGGGAGGGGCGGTTGCCGCTGATGATCGCCGCCGCCAGCAACTCCCTGGAGGTGGTGGAGCTGTTGCTCCAGCTGGGGGCCGACGCCACCCGACGGGGCACCATGGGCGCTACGGCGCTGATGTTCGCCGCCTCGGCCGCCGAGGATCCCCGGGTGATAACGGCGCTGCTGGAGGCCGGAGCCGCTGTGGACGACGCCGACGACGACGGCTGGACGCCGCTGATGATCGCCGCTCGCAACAACGAGAATCGGGAGATCCTGGAGACGCTGCTGGAAGCCGGCGCCGACCCCAGGGCCCAGTCCAAGGATGGCCGGGCGGCGTTGTCCTTCGCGGCCCAGTACAGCGACGATCCCGAGGTGATAAAGCTGTTGCTGCGCCACGGCTCCGATCCCGAGGCCCGGAGCCGCTTCGGCGCCACGGCGCTGTGCTATGCCGCTGTGGGCTGCCAGAACACGGCGGTGCTGGAGGCCCTGGTCCAGGCCGGGGCCCGGTTGGACGTGCGGGACCACGAGGGTTGGACGCCGCTGATGATCGCCGCCCGAGGCAACCCCCACTGCGAGGTGTTGACCTGGCTGCTGAGCCGCGGCGCCGATCTGGAGGCCCGGGACGACCTGGGCTGGTCGGCGCTGATGTTCTCACTGCAAAATCCCCAGCCCGAGATCTTCCGGCTGCTGCTGAACCGCGGCGCCACCGTGGACGTCCAGGACATCCGGGGCTGGACGCCGTTGATGGTGGCTGCCAGAGACTGTCCTCTGCCGTCGGTGATCACCCAGCTGATCCGGCTGGGCTGCGATCCCGCCGCCACCGATCAGGACGGCTGGACGGCGCTGATGATCGCTGCCAGGCACAACGTGAACCCCGAGGTGCTGCGGCGGCTCATCGACGAGGGCGCCAGGTTGGAGACCCGGGAACAACTGGGCTGGACGGCGGTGATGTTCGCAGCCCAAAACGACGATCCCGCCATCATGGACGAGCTCTTCAAGGCCGGTGCCGACTTCCAGGTCCGGGACCAGGAGGGCTGGACGCCGCTGATGGTGGCTGCCCGAGACAGCAGCCCCGCCACGGTCCAGCGGTTGCTGGACATGGGCTGTAACGTCCATGACCGGGACTGCATGGGATCTACAGCGCTAATGCTGGCGGCGCGGTTCAACGACTGTCCCCAGGTGCTGGAACTGCTGATCCAGCACGGCTCCTCGGTCCAGGACCAGGACCACCACGGTTTCACCCCCCTGATCAGCGCCGCCCAGAACAACTCCAACCGGCTGGTGACGGAGACGCTACTCCGGGCCGGCGCCGACGTCCACCACCGTTGCGGCAAAGGCGCCACGGCGCTGCTCTACGCTGCTGCCGAAAATCAGGACCTCCAGGTCCTGGAGGCGCTGCTCCAGGCCGGCGCTGATCCCCTGGCCACCAACGACGACGGCTGGACCGCCCTGATGTACGCTGCCCAGAACAACGCCAATCCTGACGTGATAGACCTGCTGCTGGGCCGGGGGCTGGATCTGGAAGCCCGGGAGCACCTGGGTTGGACTCCTTTGATGTTCGCCGCCCAGAACGAGAACCCCCAGATGGTCCAGCGCCTTTTGGACCTGGGCGCCGACGTTTCCGTTCGGGGGCAGGGCGGTCTGACGCCGCTGATGATCGCCGCCAAGGAGGCCAAGGATCCCCAGATCCTCCAGATCCTGATCGACGCGGGCCTGGAAGTCGACGGCAGCGACGACAGCGGCCTGACGCCGCTGATGTTGGCCTGCCGCAGCGGCGACGCCGCCATCGTTCGGGCCCTGTTGGACCTGGGAGCCCAGGTGAACCTCCGCAACGCCTCGGGTTGGACTCCCTTCATGTTCGCCGCCCAAAACCCCTCGTCGGAGGTGCTGGAGCTGGTGGTGCAGCGAGGCGCCGATCTCCGGGTCCAAAGCAATGGAGGCTGGACGGCGCTGACCATCGCCGCCAGAGACTACCCCGATCCGGAGCGGATAGAGCGGCTTTTGGAGCTGGGACAAAAGGTCCAGGCCAAGACCGTCGAGGATCTGACGGCCTTTCTGGTCGCCGCCTCGTCGTCGTCGCCGGAGGTGTTGCGCCTCCTGTTGGAACACGGCGCCAAGCCCAGAGCCAGGGCCCAGGGCTCCACCACGGCGCTGATGCTGGCGGCGATGAATAACCCCGACCCCGATGTCATATCCACCCTGGTGGACATGGGCCTTCCCCTGGAGGGCAAGGACAGCCAGGGCCGGACAGCGATGTTCTTCGCAGTCCACAACCCCAATCCCCAGGTGTTGCAGCGGCTGCTGGACCTGGGGGGCCAGGGTGACCCCAAGGAAAAAAGCGTGGGCTGGACGCCGCTGATGGTGGCCTGCCAGGAAAAGGCCTCCCTGGAGATCCTGGAGGCGCTCCATCGCTGGGGAGCCGACGTCAACGCCACCGACTACAGCGGCTGGACGCCGCTGATGATCGCTGCCCGAAACTCCTCGGCCGAGATGGTGGAGAGACTGCTGGACCTGGGAGCCCAAGCAAACGCCAGGGACGCGGAGGGATGGAACGCTGCCTTTTTCGCAGCCCAAAACCCCGACGTCAGAGTCCTGGACTGTCTGGTCTCCCGGGGCGTGGATCTGAAATCTCCATCGGAACAGGGCGACACCGTTCTGACAGCCGCCGCCAGGGACAACCCCAACCCCGAGGTGACCCGGCGGCTGCTGGAATTGGGGCTGGACGTGGGGGCCCGGGACTACAGGGGGCTGACGGCGCTGATGTTTGCCGCCGAGCACAACCCCAATCCCGAGGTGCTCTCGGCGCTGATCGACGGCGGCGCTGGGCTGGAGGACATGGCCGATCAGGACATGACGCCGCTGATGTGCGCCGCCACAGGAGGCAACGCCGCCGCCGCGGAGTTGCTGTTGCAGCGGGGCGCTTCGGTGGACGGCCACGATAAAGACGGCTGGACTCCGCTGATGGTGGCCGCCAGGGACTGCAAGTCCCCTCAGATTTTGGAGGTGTTGCTGCGCTGGGGCGCCGACATCCAGGCCCGGAGGCCCCTGGGATTTACGGTTTTTCACTTTGCCGCCCAGAACCCCAATTTAGAGGTCATGGAATTCCTGCGAAGCCAAGGGGCCCCCTGGGACGCCGCGGCCCAGGGCAACATCACCGCCCTGACAGTGGCAGCCCGATTCAACCCCAACCCCGACGCCGTGGCCTATCTGGTCTCTCTGGGCTTCGACGTGAACAGCTCTGACGAAATCGGTTGGACGCCGCTGATGCACGCCCTTTCTACCGACAATCCCCAGGTGGAGATGATCCGGGCCCTGCTGGAACAGGGAGCGGAGCTGGACCATCGCGACGGCAATGGCGACACGGCTCTGACCCTGGCGGCAAGAGAGGATCCGCCGGAGGTGCTGAAGCTGCTGCTGGAGGCCGGAGCGGATCCCAATTGCAGCAACGACAAGGGGGAGACTGCCTTGATCTGCGCGGCCCAGAGCAACGGCGACGCCGCCTCGCTCCAGGTGTTGCTGGAGGCCGGCGCCGACGTCAACGCCCGGAACCTGCTGGGCGAGAACGCCCTGCTCTGCTGCCTCAGCAACCCCAGGGGGACCTTGGCCATGGTGGTGCACCTGATGGCGGCCGGTAGCGACGTCCCCCGGAGCACCCGGAACCGCATGGGCTGGGAGGAGCGTCTCGAGGACCCCGACAGCGGCTTATACGACGATGCCGATAAAGTGGCGGACCTCTTCGAGCTCTACCTCCGGACGCCTCGCAAGCGCCGCGGCAAGGTCATCAAGGACCTGTTTAGCGACTACGGATTTCTGGACTCTTAGTCCCCTGGCAAGGGAAGTCGGCACCAGTCGAGGCCAGGGGTCCGGCCACCTTTTCCCCGCGGTTTTGTAAGATTTCTTTTGTAGGACCTTCTAGAACTTTGCAGGATTTTTTGTTTTGCAGGATCTTTTGAGGAGGGATCACCATCGTCTTTCGTAAAAATCGCCCCGCCCGAAGCCGGGGGGAAGAAACCCTAGAATCGGATCGGTGGGAGCAGCCTGCCCCCCAGGGAAGCGCCTGGCCCCAGGAGCCCCAAGACTCCCTGGCCAGCTCGGAGGCCCCAGAAGACCCAGCCCAGGAAGAGGCTCCCCTGGCCTTGCCGTCGCTGGAGGATCTGGAGGAGGCCCTGACGTCCTTTCTGGAGGGCCAGGGCGGACGGGCCAGCCTCAGCGCCGTAGCCGAAGCCCTGGCAAAGCAGTTCCCCGGTTTTAAGGCCTCGGCGCTGGGCTGCGGCCGCCTGAGCTCGCTGATCCAGAAGAAAATGGGCCACTGCGTGGAAGTCATTCCCAGCCGAGGGGGACTCCAGGCCGCGGCGGCGCTGAGAGGCCCAAGCCCCGAGGCCCAAGCCACCGAGGCCCAGCCGACCCTCCAGGAGGTGGAGCAGACCATCGTCGCCTTCCTCCAGGACCGCCAGGGCCCGGCGACGCTCACCGAGCTGGGCCAGAGGTTGGGGCAACTCTTTCCGGGCTTTCGGCCCTCGGCGCTGGGCTGCGGCAAGCTCAGCACCCTGGTCCAGCAGAAAATGGCAGGCCGGCTGGAGCTGATCACCGGCAAGGACCAGCCCATCGTGGTCCTGAGGCCCTCCGCCGGGGAAGACCACCGAGAGGGAACCGCCAGAGAGCGGGTTTGCCTCCGCCGGGACCTGATGCGGACCCTGGCCTCGCTGACGCCCCAGGGAGCCGACGCTGACAAGATCCAGGCCCTTTGCGAGAAGGCCCTATCCGACGGCACGGCATTGCGCTCTGGCAACGAGATGGTCATCGACACGGGACTGCTGGACCGCCGGGGACAGCCCATCTACGCCTGGCTGGAGCGTAGCGGCGGCCCGACGAGCCTGGAGTGGGACCTCCGGAGCTTCTGCAAGCGAGGCCAGGGCTTCTACGGCCGCCTGATGGACCAGCGGTTCCCCCAGGCCCCCAGCGCCGGAAAGGCACCGACGCCGAAGGCGGCAGAACCGGCCCAGGAGGCCCCGTCAAATCCCCCCCGGGCCACCAAAGAGTCCTCTGTCGGAGCCTCCACCGAGGAGGTCCAGCAGGCCCTGGCCAGGGCTCCCTCGGAACCCCAGGAGCCCCAAGAGATCCAAGAGCCCCAGGCCTCGGAGGCCGAAGCCCCCAATCCCGGGAGCCCGCTGCCTAGCCTGCCGGAGCTTCAGGCCACGATCTTGCAGCTCATCGACGAGGCCCCTGGCGGCAAGATGACCCTGCCCAACCTCTCGGCTGCGCTGCGGGAGCGGATCCCCGGCTTCCGGCCAGGCTACTACGGTTGCAGCAAGATGATCTCCCTGCTGACCCGAAAAATGGACGGCCAGGTCACCCTGAAAAAGGACCATCGCCACGACCAGACCCTGGTGACCCGCAGCCCCTGCGGCGCCCGGACCCAGGAGGTCCAGCGGGCCCTGGTGCCCGGCTCGACGGTGGAGAGGACCCCCGCCCTAGCGCCAACCCTGCTGGGATCCTTTTCCATGGTCCAGGAAAACCACTGCCGGGCCCTGGCCGAACTGGCCCTGGAGGAGCCCTGGCACTTCGGCGAAGCCGACGGGACCTTTCCGATCCTGCGGGAGTACCTGCGCAGCGTCTACAGCCGGCTGAGGCACCAGAAAAAGGTGTTGCTATCGTCGGACCGGCGCTACGCCGCCCTGAACACCGGCCTTTTGAACCGGACCTACGAGCCCATCTTCGCCTTTTTCGAGCGGGGCCGCCAGGGAGTCCTCCAGTGGGAGCTCAAGGACTTCTGTCTGGCCGGCCAGGGCCTCTACGGCAAGCTGCTGACCCGCCATTTCTCTCCCCTGCCCGAGGAGCCCACCAGCGACTTGGATCCCCAGGACCTCTTCTACGACCGAAGCCTAGGCGCTCCCTCTATGGACTGGACCCACATCCTGGTGAACCGCCTGGGCCGGATTCCTTTGGAAGCCCTGAGATCGGCGGGGCTCCAGGTGCCACCGGGAAGCCGCTTTCAGGATCCCGCGGCGGTGCGGCAATGCCAGGACCAGCTCCGGGAGAGCCCCAACGCCTACCGCAGGCTCAAGGCCCTCTTCGAAGCCGCCCTGGAGCTGACGATGAAGCGGCTTCAGTACGATTTCCACCTGGCCGTGCCGGTCTACCGGGCCTCGAACCAGAGCCTGGCCCTGGCGCTGCCGCTGTGGCTGCTGGAGGACCGCCAGGCCGACCTGGGCCTCATAGTGGAGCGCATCGACGCCAATTCCTACATGGGCCATACCGTCTACCCCCTGGACTGGGTCTATAGCGCCAGCCGCCCACTGTTTCAGCCCTCCCAGCCCTGGCTGGATCCCCGGAAGATCCGGGCCTTCCCGGTGCTGGCCGCCGGGCTGCAACAGCCCGGCGCCCCTCAACCCCAGGAGAAGGCAGCCCGCCGCCGAGGCCAGCCCGAGCGAGGAATTCCCCTGGATCCCGAGGCGGAAGCCGCCCACCGAAGCCACTGGACTCCCGGAAAGCTGCTACATCGGATTTTCATGGGCTCCCAAGAGGACTAGCCAGAACCAGGAGGCCGCCATGAAAAAAACCATTCTGGACCGGCTCCGCCAGACTAGCGGCTACGTCTCGGGGCAGGAGATCTGCCAGAGCCTGGGAGTCAGCCGCACGGCGGTGTGGAAGCAGGTGGAACAGCTCCGCCAGGAGGGTTACCAGATCCAGTCGTCGCCCCGCCGGGGCTACCGGCTGATCCAAAGCCCCGACAGGCTCACCGAGGCCGAGGTGTTGCCGCTGCTGGAGACCCGAACTCTGGGCCGCTGGCTGAAGCACCTCGACGAGACCGGCTCCACCAACGCCGACGCCAAGGCCCTGGCCCGACAGGGCGCTCCCGAGGGGACCCTAGTGGTGGCGGAACACCAGACCCAGGGCCGGGGCCGCACCTCCCGGCGATGGTACTCCGCCCCTGGCGAGTCGGTCCTGTTCTCGCTGATCCTGCGGCCTCCCCTGGCCCCCAGCAACGCCGCCGCCATCACCCAGATCGCCGCCGCCGCCGTCTCCCTGGCCCTGGACACCCTGGGCCTGGAAAGCCAGATCAAATGGCCCAACGACGTGCTGGTCCGGGGAAAAAAGATCTGCGGCATCCTCACCGAGATGACCTGCGAGCTGGACCGCATCGACTTCATCGTCCTGGGCCTGGGCCTCAACGCCAACGCCGCCAGCTACCCCCCGGAAATCGCCGGTCTGGCCACGTCGATCCGCGTCGAGCTGGGCCAAAGCTGCCAGCGCAGCCTCGTCCTGGCGTCGGTGCTCAACGCCCTGGAGCCCCTCTACCAGAATTACCTCCAGGGCGGGCGGCGCTACCTGGAGCTGTGCCGAAGCCGCAGCGCCCTGCTGGGCCGCACCGTCGTCTACCAGACCCCCCAGGGCCCCGCCGAGGCCCAGGTGCTGGGCCTGGACGACCAGGGCCGCCTGGTGGTGAACCGCCACGGCGTCCAGGAGGCCCTGCTGTCCGGGGAGGTCCACATCGGCACCCAGGTCCTAAAGGACTGAGTCCCTGGCCAAAGCCCGACGGCACTAGAA
>CAZCKP010000041.1:0-9365 GCA_964499295.1 uncultured Synergistaceae bacterium
ATCTCCTTGGGCGGCCGGTCGGAGCTGATGACGATCTGCTTTTTCTCGTCGTGGAGGCTGTTGAAGGTGTGGAAAAACTCCTCCTGGGTGCTCTCCTTGCCGGCCAAGAACTGGATGTCGTCGATCAACAGGATGTCCATGTGGCGGTACTTGGCCCGAAAATCGGAGGACTTGTTGTTCTTGATGGCGGTGATCAGCTCGTTGGTGAACTTCTCGGAGCTCACGTAGGCCACCTTGAGCCCCGGCGTGGCGCCAAGGGCGTAGTGACCAATGGCGTGCATCAGATGGGTCTTGCCCAGCCCCACGCCACCCCAGATGAACAGGGGGTTGTAGGCGGCGCCTGGGTTGTCGGCTACGGCTATGCTGGCAGCGTGGGCCAGCCGGTTGGACTTGCCCACCACGAAGCTGGAGAAGAGATAGTTGGGGTTTAAGCCGTTGGTCTGGGGCGTCGGCTGAGCCGAGGGGGAAAGCTGCTCCTCCGGCGGCTCCTCGTCGCTGACCTGGAGCTCTATACGGCTGGCCCAGCCCTGTTGGGCTAGGGCTTCCTCCAGGGACCGTTTAAAGCGGTCGTTGATGATCCGTCCCACGAAGCTGTTGGGCACGTCCAATACTAACGAGTCCCCCCGCACTTCCAGAGGGACGCAACTCTTGAGCCATATCTCCGTTGCTCCGCTGGGCAGCAATGGCCCGGCGTCGTCCAGCAGCGATTTCCACAGTTCTTCGATGTCTTTCATGGCTCTGGGGCTACCCTCCTGGGTGGACGAAAAGAGATGTCCACAAATTTTATCCACAATATTCACAGCCTGCCCCCTGGATATGGTCCAGAGGCGGGAGAGAAACCGTGGACAGATTTTCCTCTTTCCACAAAGTCCCGCCGATACTGAAGAAAAGCGCCTTCCGACGCCGCTGTGGACAGCGGGCCCCTTTGGGGTTTAAGCGACGATGCTATGATACCCTATAACGGCGGGATTGTGCATAACCTGCTAGGGAGGAAAAACTATCCACTTTACCGGGAACTCACCCATATAGATCATAAAAAGTCAATTTCTTGGTCCGCTTTGAACCGGCAAATAGCCAGGATTATAGCGAAATCTTTCACGATAATTCCCAGGAGGATCATCATGGGGGTCTACATGAACAACGCCGCCACCACCTGGCCTAAGCCCGAGGCAGTGGCTCGGGCCGTGGTCGATTTCCTGGCCAACGGCGGAAATTTGAGCCGCGGCGCCTCGGATTGGGATCTGGCCACGTCCAGGTTGGTTCTGAGCTGTCGGGAACGTTTGGCCTCGCTGCTAGGCGGCCACGAGGAGGGGAACCCCTGCCTGGTGACCTTTACCTCCGGCGTCACCCAGTCGCTGAACCTGGTCCTCAAGGGCTTTCTCCGGGAGGGCATGAGAGTGGTTACCTCGTCGATGGAGCACAACGCCCTGGTCCGGCCTCTGAGGGGCCTCCAGGAGAGGCTGGGGCTGGAGGTGGAGGTGTTGAACTGCGATGGCCGGGGCTTTTTGGAGCCGGAGCTGCTCCAGCAGGCCCTGGAGCGCCGCCGGACCGACCTGGTGGTGTTTAACCATGGCAGCAACGTCTGTGGCACCCTCCAGGACCTTGAGGCCCTGGCCTCGATCTGCCGGCACTTCGCCGTGGCCTTGGTGATCGACGGGGCCCAGACCGCCGGTGTGATGCCTATAAGCGTTCGGGAACTGGACCTGGCGGCGCTGTGCTTCACCGGCCACAAGGGGCTGATGGGGCCCCAGGGTATCGGCGGAGTGGTGTGGCGACGGGACTTCGCGGAAAGCTGCTATCCCCTGATCGAGGGCGGCACCGGCAGTTTCTCCCATCTGGAACGGCAGCCCCAGGCCCTGCCCGACAAGTTCGAGTCAGGCACCTTGAACCTGCCGGGTATCGCTGGCCTGGATGCCGCCGTCGGCTGGATTCAGGAGACGGGACTCGATGAGATCCGCCGCCGGGAGGCCTCGGTGGGCCAGCGGTTGCTGGAGGGCCTTCGGGAGCTGCCAGGGCTGATCCTTTCGGGACTGGAGACCATGGAAGGCCGTCTGTCGGTGTTCGCCCTGAACTTCCGGGGCGTCGACAATGGCCTCTTGGCTGGCGAGCTGGGCCAGTTGGGCGTCGAGACCAGGCCGGGGCTTCAGTGCTGCCCCTGGGGACACAGGACCTTGGGCACCTTTCCCGACGGGGCGCTGCGGCTCAGTCCGGGGTACTTTACCACCGATGGGGAGGTGGACTTCACCCTGGAGGCCCTGGGCCAGGCTTTGGCGAAGCTGAGCCACTGACCGAGCTGGGGCCAGGCTTTTACCGAGCTGGGCCAGCGGTTAAAGGCCGCCGTTGTCTTTGGGCCTGGCGGCTGATAGAATGACAACAAGTTTTGTCCATGTTTTGACTAGTATTTTTGGGGAGGTTGGAGACCATGAAAAACGCGCTTGAAGCGATTACAGGGCGTCGGAGCATCCGGCGCTTTACCGATCATCCCGTGGCGGAAGTGACGATGAGGCAGATCCTGGCGGCGGGTTGCGCCGCCCCCAGCGCGAAAAATGCCCAGCCCGTGCGGTTTATCGTGCTGGACAAGGACGACATGGCCCGCATCGCCGAGGCTGTGGACCAGAAGGCGCCCTTCCAAGAAGGCCAGTGGGCCATTGCTGTCTGTGCCGACCTGAGAAACTACAGCCTGGGCCTGGGCTGGATCGAGGACTGCGCCGCCGCCATGGAGAACATGCAGATCGCCGCCACGGGGCTGGAACTGGGAGCGCTGTGGTACGGCGTCTATCGCCGGGAGCCCAAGGAGAGCCAGGTCCGGGAGGTGCTGCAGATCCCCCAGGGCGTGGAGGTGCTGGGCATCACCGTCATAGGCTACAAGGGCGAGGAAAAGGAAGGCCATAGTGGCGTCGACGAGGCCAGAGTCCGCCGGAGCGTATGGAGCGACTGAGCCCAGGGTTAGGCGAACCCCCAAGGACTAACGCAAAACCGGACCGGGAAAGCTCCCGGCCCGGTTTTTTTAGTGGGCTTTCTGTGGCTCCTTCTTGGGCTCTTCTGGTCAGGCCTTTTTGGCTAGGCCCTGGAGGTCCGGAAGCCACCGCGGCGGCTCTGTCAGGAGCTGGTGACAGCTGTAGTCCTGGACCAGCTGAGCCAGGGCTTCCTCCAGGTCCAGGGGTACGTAGGCGGTCACCGCCACCCGGTCCAGATAGGACACCTTCCAGAGGCTCTCGTCCAGTCCGGCGCCGCGGAGCCGGTGGAGCAGCTCCTGAAAGCGCTGGTAGTCGCTGACCAGCTCCAGGGGCCGGACCACCAGCACTTCCTCGGTAGGCGAGCCCTCCAGGGCCAGGGCGGCAGCCTCTCCGTAGGCCTCAATGAGGCCCCGGAGGCCCAGCTTGACGCCGCCGAAGTAGCGGGTCACCACCAGGGCCAGGTCATAGAGGTTCCGGCTCAGGATGGCCCCCAGTATGGGACGGCCGGCAGAGCCGCTGGGCTCGCCGTCGTCGGAGCAGTGGCACTGGGAGCTGGGATAGCCCACCCGATAGGCCCAGCAGTTGTGGGAGGCGTCGCTGTGGTCCTTGGAGATGGCCTCGATGGCCTCCCGGGCCTGGTGGACCGTGGCCGCCGGCAGGACCTGGGCGATGAACTGGGACCGTTTTTCCTTGACGATGGCCTGGCTTGGAGCGGTGATGCGGCGGTACCAGGAAGTCATCGCCAGTGGTCCCGAAATAACTTCCAGCACTCCTGGAGGCTGATAGGCATCACCGAGGTGCCGGCCAGAACCTGCATGAAGTTGCTGTCGCCGCTCCATCGGGGCACCAGGTGGCGGTGGAGGTGGGCAGCCATGCCGGCGCCGGCGGCCGATCCCATGTTTATGCCCACGTTAAAGCCCTGGGGGTTCATGGCCCCTCGGACGGCGGCGATAGCCTGGACCGTCATCTGGTGGAACTCCAGGGCCTCCTGGTCGGTCATCTCCGACAGGTCCGAGATGTGGCGGTAGGGCAGAATCATCAGGTGTCCCGAGGCGTAGGGGTAGAGGTTGAGCATGGCGTAACAGTTCTGACCCCGGTGGAGGATAAAGTGCTTCTCGTCGTCCTGGTCCTTGGGAAAGTCGCAGAAGATACAGCCGTCGTGTTCCGGTTTCTTGGCGGTGATGTAGCTGTATCGCCAGGGAGCCATCAGAGTTTCCACGGTCCACGCCTCCTCGTAAAAATTATTTTGTCCACAAATGTGGAAAAAAACTGTGAATAGCCTCAGGATATTGTGGATATACGGCGCCAGTTTAGTCTTTATGCCTTTTAGCTAGGGCTCGTATCTCCCGAAATCCCGCCCAGAGGGCCGCGGCGACACCGGCGACTACGGCGAGGCTCTGGGCCCAAAGGGGGCGACCCTGGGCGGCCAGGCTGCGGCCGATCCAGCACCCCGCCAGGACGTAACCGGCCACTACCAGAGCCGCCGATAGGGTCCGGCTGAAGACCCACAGCTCCCGAAGGGGCCCCTTGACCATTAGGGCCCGTCGCTACCGGGGCGCTTCAGGGCCTGGGCCTCCCGGATCATGAGGTCGCAGAGGGCGTTGACCTGGTCCCGGCTGAGGCCCTTGAGGACCATTTTATTGTTGTCGCCCTGGCCCAGCACCGACAGGGAGATACCCAACCGTCGGGACACCTTCAGGGCCCCCTGGGGCCGCCATCGCTGGGCCTTGGCCTTGGTCTTGGCCGTCTCCGATCGGCTCTGAAGGCCCTTGATCCGTTTCTCCAGGGTCCGGACGGACCAGGAGAAACGGAGGCACTCCTCCAGGAGACGCTGGATCTCCTGGGGATCCTCCAGGGAGATCAGCGCCCTGGCGTGTCCCTCCGAGATGGTCCCATCGGCCAGGTGGCGCTGGACTGGCTCGGGAAGCGTCAAAAGCCGAAGCTTGTTGGACACCGCCGAGCGGCTCCAGCCCAAGTGACGGCCCAGCTCCTCCTGGGTGACGTCGTAATGGTCCAGCAACTCCCGCAGGGCCTGGGCCAGCTCCAGCGGCGACAGGTCCTCCCGCTGGAGGTTCTCCACCAGGGCCATCTCCCGAAGTTGGCGGTGGTCGGCCTCGACGAACCGCACCGGTACGGTGGTCAGACCAGCCTTGATGGCGGCGCGGTAACGCCGTTCACCGGCCACGATCATGACCTTGCCGTCGCAGCGCCGCACCAGCAGGGGCTGGAGCAGTCCGTGGACGGCGATGGACTGGGCCAGTTCCTCCAGGGCCTGGTCGTCGAAGTTCCGTCGGGGCTGATTGGGGTTGGGTGTCAGCTTGGCCAGGGGAAAGTCCTCGGCTACGGGGCCTGCGGACTTTTCCAGGGCGTCGCCGCCAAGCAGCGACGCCAGGCTCCGGCCCAGCGCCGGCTTTTTCTTTACAGCCATCGCTGCTCCACCTCCTGAGCCAAGTCCTTATAGGCCAGGGCCCCGCTGCTAAAGGGGCGGTAGGTGCCGATGGGCTCGCCGTGGCTGGGCGCTTCGGCCAGGGCCACGTTGCGGGGGATTACCGTACGGAACACCACGTCGCCGAAGGCCTCCCGGATCTGGACTTCTACCTCCTGGGCTAACCGGAGCCGCTGATCGTACATGGTCAGCAGCACCGCTCCGATGTGGAGGTACTCGTTCAGGTTGTCCCTCACGGTGCCCACGGTCCTGTTCAGCAGGGTCAGACCCTCCAGAGCGTAGTACTCGCACTGAATGGGTACCAACAGCTCGCTGGCGGCGGCCATGGCGTTGACCGTCAGCAGTCCCAACGACGGCGGACAGTCGATCAGGGCCATGTCGAAGCGGTCCTGCAGCGGCGCCAGGGCCCGCTTGAGCCGCATCTCCCGGTTCATCGCTGACGCCAACTCCAGCTCGGCGCCGGCCAGGTTCATGTTGGAGGGGATCAGCGTCAGGTTATCCCAGGAGGTGCTGTGAAGGGCCTCGGCGGGGGAGACTCCCTCCAGCAGGATCTCGTAGAGGGTGGGGCTGTCGGCCCGTTGATGGCCCAGGCCGCTGGTGCTGTTGCCCTGGGGGTCCAGGTCCACCAGCAGGACCCGATGGCCTCGACCTGCCAGCTCGGCGGACAGGTTGATGCAGGTGGTGGTCTTGCCGACGCCGCCTTTTTGGTTGATCACCGCGATGATCTTCATGGTTCACCTCCACCAGTGCCTTTTCTCAGCTCGGCCGGGACGGCGGGGAAAGTCGGCCGGACAGGGGGCTTCCTTGCGCCACTGCAGTACCAGTCTTTCCTGGCCCTTCAGGGCGTAGCGGTAGGCCTGGGGCTCCGATAGGCCCAGCCGGCCCCACTGACCCGTCAGGGGATCGGTCTCGTCCTGCCATGACGGGCCCTTCAGGGCCAGCAGAGTCCCTCCCGGGGCAACCAGCGGCGACAGATACTCGGCCACCACGCCGCAGTGAGCCACGGCCCTGGCGACGGCGCAGCAAAAGACCTCCCGCCGCTGTAGGGCCAGGTTCTCGGACCTGGCGCAGACCACCTGGACGCTCAGCCCCAGCCGGCGGACTATAGCCTCCAGGGCCAATGTCTTGCGGGAGAGGCTGTCTACCAAGGTGAAATCCAGATCGGTCCGGCACAGCGCCAGCACCACCCCCGGCAGGCCGCCGCCACTGCCCAGGTCCAGCACCGATCCCGACGGAGGCAATAGCGGCAACAGGTTGATGCAGTCCAGGATGTGGTCCTCCCAGAGGGCTTTCTCGTCGTAGGGTCCCACCAGGCGGACTCGGCGATTCTCCTCGGCCAGGATCCGGCAGTACTCCCGAAGCCGTTCCAGCTGGAGGGCCGTGGGATTGCTGTAGCTAGGCAGTTCCAACAGAGGCCTTCAGCTCCTTTCGCCCGGTTTTTCGTGGTACTTTTTTGATGCTTTTTTCATGATACTACAGAGCCCCTTTTCCGGCAAAGACGGCCGAGAAAAGGGGCTCGTTTTTTGGCGTTTCACGTGAAACTCCGGCGGGGGTCATCGGAGATTGCAGAAGGGCTTCAGAATGCGATGAATTTTTTCGGCGATGATCTCCCAGAAGAGCCATAGCGGGACGGAAGAGACCACCACCAGGGCCATCAGGACCTTTTCGGTGGCCGACCCGCCGACCAGTCCGCTGCCGATCAGCGAGAGCACCGCCATGCCCGGCCCTCGGCCTAGGAGGCAGACCAAAAGCAGCGGCGCCAGTTTCAGCTTGGTCAGCCCTGCCAGGAAGCACAGGGCGTCGTCGGGCATTGCCGGCAGCAGGTAGATCATGAAAAAGGCGCCGTAGCCGCCGCCGGAGACCAGGCCGTCGAACTTGGCCATGACCTCCTGGGGGACGACCCTTCGGACCCAGCCTTGGCCCAGCAGCCTGGCCAGTCCCATGGCCAAAAAGGACCCCAAGCCGAGGCCGGCCATGGTCAGCCCGAAGCCCTTCCAGAAGCCGAAGACGTAGCCCCCCGCCAGGCCCATCAGCTGGCCCGGGATGGGAGCCACCAGCACCTGGAGGCACTGGAGTCCCAGGAAAAGGCCGTAGCTTCGCGCCCCGCCCTGGCCGAGGCTTTCCCGGAGGAGCTGGGGGTCCTGAAAGACCGAGACGGCCCAGCTCTGCAGCGACGACGCCAGCTCCTGGGGCAGGATCCACAGCAGTAGCTGCAGCGCCAGAGCCAGCAGGGCCAGCAGCGCCAGAGCCGCCGCTGTGAGGATAGCCAGGGTGGCCAGTTTTCGGCGCAGCAACGCCGTCCAGTCCTTCCAGGTCATGGCGATTTTCTGGGCTCCTTTCGGTGCGGCGATTTTGGCGGAAATTTTCCCTCGTTGTAACACGGCGGGGTGCCATCGGCGACGGTAGTTTTACGGCCCCTTGGTACAAGGGCACCAAGGGGAAATTGTGGAAGATCTGTCCACAAAGCCCGGGCCATTGCGGCTTGGGGCCGATCGGGGAGACAGCGATGGTATTTTGCGGAAAATTTGCTATAGTAAAGACAAGAAGGGAGCTGAGGCCATGGAGAGCCATCGAATATTTTGGGAAAGCAGTGGCCTGATCCAGCCGGAAGCGCTGAAGGTCGGAGCGAGTCGGCTCTCCGAGGTGCGTCGGGCCACGCTCCTGAAAATTCTTCGGGAGCGCAAGGCCGCGCTGGATGAGCTGGCGAAGTATTGAGTGGCTTCGGGAGGAAGACGTCACGGCTGTATTGGACAGCCTGAGACAGCAGTACCAAGAGGAGTCCATCGTGGTGGTAAACCCTGGTCCTATCGGATATGTGCTCAACCTGGCGGCGATCTCGGGCTACTTTCAGGACGATGTGGTTATGTTGGCTGCTGTCGTCTTTCGCTCTATCATCCAAGGCCATCCCCTGCAGGACGGCAATAAACGGCTAGGGATGATCTTGGGCACCTACTTTCTCTCGATTAACGGCCTGGCACTCCAGGCTAGCGACCGGGAGTATATCCAGGTTGCGTTGGCCCTGGCTCGAGGCGATCTGGACCGCCAGGACCTTTATAGATGGCTCCAAGGGCACTGTGTTGGTTAATCAGGGCAACTCTGCAGGGCGTCGCTGGAAATGGAAAAGAAAGGGAGCTGAGACCTTGACCAGAAGGACTCTCTATCGGGTTATCTACTTCGGCTGGGGGATCCTCTGCGGGCTGTTGCTGATCCGACGGGGCGGCCAGGAGCTTAAAGTGGGTTTGGCGTTGCTGGCCATTTTAGCCCTGGCTGGGCTGTGTTACTATCATAGGGATCGCTGACGGCCGAGGCGTCAGTTGGCGAGCGTGAAACCAAGGCTGCAGCGGAGATCAAGGCAACCAGCCGGGACCTTCGGGGATTTTTCCTGGTGGTCCCGGCTTTTTGTGTGGTTCGGCTTCCCCCCTAGCGCTTTACCAGGGAAATACAGCACTATGATGTAAGGGCTATTATATATTTTATTCTGTGAATAAAATATGATATTATTAAACAAATGTAGCAGCGGTGGCCCCTTGGCGGCGCCGTCGAAGCTAGCTTTAAGGGGTGATGGTCGTGCAGGAAACCACTTCGAGGGGAGAAAAAAACGACTCCGGGACCTTGGTCAAGGCCCTCAGATGGGCAAGGGGGCGGCTGCCCCATCCCTTCTGGCTGCTGGTCTACCTGGCCTTTGCCGCTGCCTTGGTCTATCTGACCCTGGCGATAGCCAATGACTCGGTGCCGGAACAGATGGAGACGCTGTTACAGGATCCTATGCTGCAGAAGATGATGGAGCTCATGGGCTGATTCCCCTGGGAGGACCAAGGCTGACTCCAGAGGTACTGGGGGCTTTACTTTGCAGTAAAAAGTCGGTATCCTGGAGACGCGTAACGATCCTTTCAGTATTTTTTGTGTTCCTTGTTTCACAATCTCTTGGGGAGGATGATAACCCATGAAGTGCCGTAACTGGA
>CAZCKP010000042.1:0-9346 GCA_964499295.1 uncultured Synergistaceae bacterium
GCCGCAGGCCGTAGGACATCAGCCGGGCCTGGAGCCCCACCTGGCTCTCGCCGATGTTGCCGTCGATTTCGGCCTGGGGGGTCAGGGCTGCCACGGAGTCCACTACCACCACGTCGACGGCACCGCTGCGGACCAGGGTCTCCAGGATGTAGAGGGCCTGCTCGCCGCTGTCGGGCTGGGCCAGGTAGAGTGACTCGATGTTGACGCCCAACGCCGAGGCCAAGCGGGGATCCAGGGCGTGCTCAGCGTCGATAAAGGCAGCCACGCCGCCGTTTTTTTGGGCTTCGGCGATGGTGTGCAGCGCCAGGGTGGTCTTGCCCGATCCTTCGGGACCGAAAATCTCGACGATACGGCCCCGGGGCAGGCCGCCAATGCCCAGGGCCACGTCCAGGGGCAGGATGCCCGTGGCTACCACATCCACGTTGGCCACGGTGCGGTCGCCTAGGCGCATGATGGAACCGTCGCCGAACTTGCCCCGGATGTCGTCGACGGCCTGTTCCAGGATGTCCTCCCGAGTCAGGGGTTTTTTCGACTTTTTCTCCACTGCCAAGACAGAACACCTCCTAATTTGAATATTTTTGAATATTGGAATCGCTAAATCGCGAAGCTTCCAGGCCCCCCCCGTGGGATCTCCTGTGAAATCAAAGGACGAAGATCACGGAATAGGGGAAAAGCTATAGCGCTCCACCTCTCCATAGCGGGGTCCCTGGGGCGTCAGACGGCTGCGCAACAGCAGCCATTCCGAGGGGATCCAGCTCTGCCCGGCCAGAGACCAAATGGGAAGGGCCTCAAGCCATCGGGGAGCTAGGGGCCTACCGGGAGCGATGCGGGCCAAAGTGAGATGGGGAGCAAAGGGCCGTTCTTCCGGCTCCAGGCCAGCTTCCCGGCAACAACCCTCCAAAAAACGCTGCAGCTCCGTCAAGCCTCCGCCGGCGCTCAAGCCCACCCAGATCCCCCTGGGACGGGAACCACCGAAGGGAGTCACTGCCCCAAGGGTCAGCTGAAAAGGCGCCTGGCGGCGCTGCGCCACCAACTCCCGAAGTCGCACCAGTTGAATTGGCGGGATCTCGCCGCAGAACCGCAAGGTCACATGGAGGGTCTGAGGAGCTACCCAGCGGAACCGGGGCTGGCGCTGCCGGGCCGCAGCAATCCACTGGGCCACCTGGTCCCGGAGCTCCTGTGCCAGGGGCAGGCAGAAAAAGCAGCGGATCAGCTCCATCGCTCCAGGGCACTGATCAGTAGCTCCAAGGCCTTGACGACGCTTTGCCGCCGCACCGCCCCCCGGTCGCCGTCGAAGCGACACAGCTCCGTCTCCACCGCCTGACCGGCCAGGCCGAACCAAACGGTACCCAGGGGCTTTTCCGGGCTTCCTCCCTCGGGACCGGCCACGCCGGTGACGGCCACCGCCAAATCGGCGCCGGTGAGGGTCCGGGCCCCCTGGGCCATGGCGGCAGCGCAGGGGCCGCTAACGGCCCCGTGGAGCGCCAGGACCTGGCCGGAGACCTTTAAAAGAGCCTCTTTGACGGAATCGGCATAGCTGATGATCCCGCCCAGAAAGTAGGCCGAGCTGCCAGGCACTGCCGTGATGGCACCACCCACCAGACCGCCGGTGCAGGACTCCGCCACAGCGCAGGTCTTGCCCTTGGCCAGCCCCAGGTCCTTGAGCCGCAGCGACAGTTCCAGGACTTGCTTGTCCAGGGCGGTCATGACAGCAGACCGTAGAGGCCGCCGTCCACCAGGCCCCACCGCAACAGCCACAGGCAGAGGTTGGCCATGACGCCGGCCAACAGGTCGTCGGCCATGATGCCCCAGCCGCCGGGAAGCTGTTCCAGCTTGCGCACCGGCCAGGGCTTGATGATGTCGCAGAGCCTGAAGAGCACCAGCGAGGGCAGCAGGAAGACCGCCGACTGGCCGACGGCGGTGAGGTGTCCCCAAAGGGCCACCCATTGGCCAGCCACCTCGTCGATGATCACCTCGTCGGGGTCGGTCTGACCCCTTTCCCTCTCGTAGGCTCCCGAGGCCCAGAGGCCCAGGAGTATCACCGCTCCCAGGGCCCAGGGCCGCAGAGCGTGGGGGATCATCAGGGCTAAAAGGCAGGCCTCCGCTGAGCCGATGGTGCCCGCTCCTGAGCCCAACTTGCCCTGGCCGGTGCCCCAGGTACCGGTGCCACCCATGGTGGCAGCGAAAGCAGCAAAGGTCATCACAAGGCCTCCCCGTAGAGGTCATATTCCGAAGAATCGTTGATCTTCACCAGGATCCTCTGGCCGGGCTGGACGTCCTGGGCACCGCTGACGGCCACCAGTCCGTCGATCTCCGGGGCGTCCCGGAAGGATCGGCCCCAGCGTGTGCCGTCCTGGTCGCAGTCCTCCACCAGCACCTCCAGCTCCCTATCCAGAAACAAGGCCTGGCGCTGCCGGGAGATCCCCTGCTGAAGCTCCATCAGCTCGTTGTAGCGAAGGTCTTTTTCCTCCTGGGAGATCTGGTCGGGGAAAGACGCCGCGGCGGTGCCCTCCTCCTGGGAGTAGGTAAAGGCCCCCAGGCGGTCAAAGCCGATCTCCTCGACGAAGTCCAGCAGCTTTTCGAACTGGCCCCGGGTCTCGCCGGGAAAACCCACCATCAGGGTGGTACGAAAGGCGAAGTCGGGGTTGATCTCTCTGGCGGTCCGAAAGAGCTCCCAGATATGGCTTTCCACCGGCGGTCGGCCCATGCGGCGGAGGATCTCGCCGTCGATGTGTTGAATCGGCACGTCGATCCAGGGCACCACCAAAGGGCTGCTGGCGATGCGCTCCAGCAACGACCGGTCCACCTGGGAGGGATGGAGGTAGAACAGCCGAAGCCACAGGTCCTTGGGCAAGTCCTGCTCCAGGGCGTCCAACAACAGCGGCAACGACGGCCCGCCGTAGAGGTCCATTCCGTAGGCCGTCAGCTCCTGGCCCACCAGACAAATCTCCTGGGCCCCCTCCTGGACCAGGCTCTGGGCCTCCCGGACCAGGTCCTCCAGGGGGACACTTCTCAGCCGTCCACGGATGGCGGGGATGGCACAGTAGCTGCAACGGCAGTTGCAGCCCTCGCTGATCTTGAGGTATCTGGTCCAGGGCGTGCGGGTCAGGATGTGGCGGCCGTCGCCCAGAGCCACCTGGCCCAGGTCGGCCAGCAGGGATTTCCACTGCTCCGACTTGGCCCAATAGTCCACCGTGGGAAACTCGTCTTTCAGGTCCTGGCCGTAGCGGTTGACCATGCAGCCCACCACGGCGATGGCCTTGATCTGGCCCTGGCGTTTCATCTCCTCCAGGGCCAGAATAGCCTGGATGCCCTCTTCCACGGCAGCCTGGATAAAGCCACAGGTGTTCAACAGGACCAGGTCGGCCCCTTCGGCCTGATCGGTCAGGGCCAATCCCGCCGAGGCCAACAGCCCCGCCAGGTGCTCGCTGTCCACGGCGTTTTTAGGACATCCCAACGTCATCACATGGACGGTTCTCACGGTGCTTCGCCGGTCTCCCTTCTGGGCGGGAACATCAGTTGTTGCGGTAGGGCACGGCGGTGCCGTCGGGACGGTATTCCAGCCGCACCACCCGATTGCCGGGGCTGCCCCGGTCCTCGCCGTTGACGGTGACCCTGACGTTGCCACCGGCGCCGAAGACAACTCTGATGGGCTCCGAGAGGTCGAAGGTCTCCTCGTAGCCGTTGCGGATGATGCGCGCCCGGATGGTCTGAGAGCCCTGGCGGAGCTCGAACCAGCAGTCGCCGGTGGCTCGGACCGTCAGGGTGGGGGTGATGGTCTCGGCTGGAACCGCTGCCGGCGTGGCTAGCGTCGCGGCCTCGGCAACGACGGGTTCCTCCTCGGGCGCTGCAGCCTCAGGCACTGCTTCTTCGGTAGCGGCGGGGGCTTCGGCGGTCTCCGTCATTTCCTCGGCCGGTTCGGCCTCGGTGGGCTCTGAGATCTGGAGCCGGGGCACGGGAGTGGCCGAGGGATCGGTCTGGAGGCTGGCGCGGTTGCTCCAGAGCAGGGTGCAACAGCCCAGGATCACCAGGCAGCAGAGGCCCAGGAAACACTGGCGGGGGGGGAGGCGACGACGATAGGCCTTGCCCGGCGGTATCACAGGCTCCTGGGGCTGGTCGAAGTACTCTGACGGCGTCGAGGTCGTGCTCAGCGACGTCAGCTGATGGTCGTACTCCGGCCAGAGGTCCTGGCGCTGCAGCAGATTCAAACAAGTCCGCACAAAGCCCCTGGCGTAGACCACGCTGACGAAGCTGCCGAAGTTGCCCTTTTCGATGTCCTCGATAAAGTGAACCCGAATACAGGTCATAGTGGAGATATCGTCGGTGGTCAAACCCCGAATTTCCCGTTCCCGGGTCAGTTCGGCGCCAAGTTCCTCCAGGGTTCTGGATTTTTGCTGAAGAGTGTCCTTGCTATCACTCATTGCGAAGCACCTCCTTGACAATCTGCCTCATCCGGCTCACCGCTGCGGCGGGGTCATCAGCGCCGAAAATAGCGCTACCCATCACGGCCACATCCACTCCGGCCCTGAGGACCGAAGGGAGGGTATCCTCTCCCACTCCACCATCGATCTCGATCAGAAAATCCCAGCCCCCGGCGGCTCGCCAACGGCAGAGCTCCACCGCTTTGTCCAACACATGGGGGATAAAGCTCTGGCCGCCGAAACCGGGGTTCACCGACATGAGCAGCACCACGTCCACCAGTGGCAAGGCGGGACGGACCAACTCCACCGCCGTGGCGGGGTTGAGCACCACCCCGGGGCGGCACCCTGCTGAGCGGATCTTAGTTAGAGCCCGATGGAGGTGCTTCGTCGATTCCAGATGGACCGTCACCACGTCGGGGCCTTCCGACAAAAAGGCGTCCAGAAAGTCCTCGGTGGGCTCCACCATCAGGTGGAGGTCCAGCACTGCCTGGCTGTAGCGCCGTCGCAGCGCCCGGACCATCATAGGGCCGTAGGTCAAATTGGGGACAAAATGGCCGTCCATGATGTCCACGTGGAGCCAATCGAAATTCCCCGCCAAAGCGTCAATGGAGGCCCCCACCGCCAGGGGATCGGAGGAGAGGATCGACGGAGCGATCAGCGGAACCGATCCTGCCATACGAACTGTTCTCCCAGATGGATGGTCACCACGGCCTCGTCGGCGTAGGACTCGGTAAGGTTGATGTACTCCCCATCGGTGACGGCGCGATCGATCAGAACGCGGGTTCCCACGGAGTCTACTATCTCGATGCGCAGCCGCAACCCCGCCGACATGGGAGGCACCTGATAGCGTACCACAGCCCTCTTGGTCCGTCCATCGGAAGCCGGTATAGGCACCGGAGCCGAGGATGGAGCAGGCTCGGGCTCAGGGATCGGGCGAGTGGCCGGCACCGGAGCCGAGATTCCCGGAGGCAGCACGGGCTCCGAGGAAGCCGGCGCCTCGGCAGGAGCGGGAGAAGAGGCCGGAACGGGGGCCGAAATGCCTACGGGTGGCAGAGCCTCCGACGGGACCTCGGGAGCGGCCTGGCTTTGGTCCGAAGTCTGGGCCGGGGCCTGGTTCTCCTTGGAATCGACTACCACCACCCGGGCGCCGCTGCTGGAGGTCCGATCGGCGTAGCGGGGATCCCAGGAGGCCACTCGCAGAGTCACCTCAGTGTTGCGGGCCACCTGGGTGCCCGCTGCGGGGGTCATGGCTATGACCATCCCCTCCGGCGAGGCCTGGGTGTAGGTGCGCACCACCCGGGCCCGAAGGTTGCTCTCGGCGATGAGCTCTCGGGCGACCTGGATGTTCTGATCCCGCAGGTCCGGCACCACCACCAGGCCGTTGGCCACCGAGGGCCCCAGGCTCACCAGCAGGTCAACGCTATGGCTGGTGGGGATCGACTCGGGAGCGGCGGGGCTCTGGGCGATCACCACCCCGGCGGGGCGCTCGCTGTGGACTCGAAGGATGTCGCCCACCACGAAGCCCTGGGACTCCAGGGTTGACGAGGCCTGGGTGGCCATCTGGCCCCGCAGGTCCGGCAGGGGCCGCCGGGTGGTGCCGCGGCTGACTTTGAGGATCACCGGAGTGTTCTCCCGAAGCTTCATGCCGGCCTCGGGCCATTGGCTCACCACCATGCCCTGGGGCAAACCCGATTCCTCCTGATCGATCCGGGCCGGGATGGCCATCTGCTCCAGCGTCTCCATGGCTTCCAGCACCGAGATGTTCTTCACCATGGGGACCACCTTGGTCCTGATCCCGAAAAAGACTTTATAGCACACGAAAGAGGCTGATCCGACGATGACCAGCAGGACCAGAACCAGCGTAAAACGAAACACTCTGTTCATCCTTACAGTCTCCTATCTGCCTCGGCGCCGCAGCGCGGCGAGGTAAAATCCATCGGTCCAGGGGTCTTCGGGCCACAGCAGCCTTCCGATCCCATCACCCTGGGTCACCGCTCCCTGAGGAAGGGGAAGCTCCAACTCCTCCAGATCGGGCAGAGTCTCCATCACAGATTTTACGACATTTTCGTTTTCTTGGCGGAGGAGACTGCAGGTGCAATAGAGCACTACCCCGCCAGGAGCGACCAGATCCAGAGCCCGCCGGAGCAGGGCCTCCTGGAGATGGGCCAGCTGGTCCAGCCTTTGGGGCGTCAGTCTCCACTTTCCTTCGGGATGCCTCCGCCAGGTGCCGCTGCCGGAGCAGGGCAGGTCCAGCAGGATCCCCTGGGGCCGCTGCTGGGGCTCCAGGGCCAGGGCGTCGCCTTGGCGAAAGAGGGTCCGCCTACTCAGGCCCAACCGTTCCATCTCCCGAACTCCCGCAGCCACCCGGCCTTCCGAGAGGTCCCAGGCCTCCAGAAAGGAATCCTGCCGGAGTTGGGCGATCTGACCGGTCTTAACGCCCCGGCCAGCGCACATGTCCAGCAGGTAGCCCCGGCAGAGCTGGGCGAAGCACCGCCCCACAGCCATAGAGGACTCGCTCTGGGCCGTCACCAATCCCTGACCGTGGCCGGGCAACGCCGTGGGCAACGCCGATCCCGCCAGCCGGAGGGATCCGGCCAGGGGCGAGAGCTCGGCGTCGAGGCCCTGGTTCCGGAAGCGCTCCGCTAAGGCCTCGCCGTCCACGCCGGGCGAGATCCGCAGCGACAGCGAGGCGCTCCCCCGTTGGAGGATTACGAGGCGACGGCCCGATGTCTCGCCGTACTGGTCCAGCCAATGGCGCCCCACCCAGAGGGGCACGCCGTGGCAGAGGCATAACGCCTCCAGCGACGGATCCGCCACCAGATCGGCCATCAGTGCCGGCCCCTGTTCCAACACCTTGCGGAGCACGGCGTTGACCACTCGTCCGCCCCGGGGGTCCCTGGCCTTGGTCCAGTTCACCAGCCCGCCGATCAGGGCGGCGGGGGCGAAGGTCCGCAGCTCCATCAGGCCGGCGCAACCCACCATGACAGCGTCGCGGACCTGCCAGGAAAAGCGGCTGGGCTGGGGCAGCAGAAAACGCTCCATAAAGAGCTGCCACAGCGACTGACGCCGCACTAGGCTGTAGAGCAACGACGCCGCCAGGGTCCGCTCGCCTGGGGCCATGGCGCCGCCGTTCCTGCGCAGGGCCTCGCTGACGATGGCGCCCCTTTTGACCTGGCCCCAGACCTTCAGGGCCCCTTCAATGCCTCTCAATCGACTCGCCATCCTCTCTGGATCGGAGCTGTCCCGAGCCATCCCCGGGTTGTTTCCAAGTTATCCCGAGGTTACTCCACGATTTCGGCCTCGATGGAAGCTCCCTGGTAGCCCGTGGCGACGAAGGTCTCCTGTACAAAGGCCTGGAAACGCCCGCCCAGCATAGTGCGCTGGCCCTCGCGGTAGGTCACCGAGAGGATCTGGAGGCCCTCCAGGCCCCGGGAGGGCAATAGCGCCCGCTGGAGCCAAGGCGAGACCAGGGGCCCCAGCACCTGGCCGGCCAAGGCCGCCAACAACAAGCTCAACAGCCCAGCCTGGCGGGACAGCACCAGCATAACCATCAGCAGCACTGTCACCGACAGGTTGGCCAACAGCTTGGAGGTGGGGCAGACCGGCGAGACCACCAGGTCCCGCTGTCCGTTGCGGAGCCTCTGCAGGGCCTCCAGGGCGGTCTCGTAGATCCCTCGCTCGTCCAAAAAGGCGCCGTGGACGGCAAAGCCCTGGGGCGAGGAATGGCCCGTCACGCCTCCAAGGCCTCGGACCGCCAACAGATTGGACAGGCCGTGCATAAGCGCCAGGTTCTGCCGGGCCCGGTGGCTGCGCAACAGCGCCCGCACCTGGCCGGGGCCGTAGACGAACCACCGCGCCGAGGTCATGGCAAAGCCCAGGGCGCCGGCCATAATCAGCAACACCAGCAGGACGGCGAAAAAGAGCGCGCTGATCCAGGGCAGGAGAAAGAACAACGCCGCCACCGCCAGCAGAGGCATCAGCAGTCGATTGTACATTCCGGGATTTCACCTCCGAGAGACCCGAGAGTCCTAGGACTCCCCTGAAGATTTCTTCTAAATCCAGTGTTTCTTCCAGCGTTTCTTCACCCAATGAGATTATCACAGTCCGGCAGGAAAAGGCCATAGAGGCCGCGAAAAGGCAAGAAAAAACGGGCGGACATCGAAGGTCCGCCCGTGGGTTATAGTTTCCTCGCCTAGTCGCGCCGGCTGGACATATTCCGGAGCATCACCAGGCGCACCAGCTGGGTCAGCGACATCAGCGTGGCCGAGACATAGGTCATCGCCGCGGCGTTCAGCACCTTTTTGGCACCCGTCAGCTCGCTGGGGGTCAACATGCCCGTGGTCGACAGTACCCTGAGAGCCCTCCGGCTGGCGTCGAACTCCACCGGCAACGTCACCAGGTGGAAGATCAAGACCCCGGCGAAGAGCAGAATTCCAAGGTTCATCAGCGCCACGCCCCGCATCATCAAGCCAATGAAGAACAGGGGAAACGCCGCCATAGAGCCCAGATTGACCACCGGCACTATGGCGTTGCGCACCATGAGAAAGCTGTAGTGGTCCCGGTGCTGGATGGCGTGGCCCACCTCGTGGGCGGCCACTCCGATGGCAGCGATGCTGGTGCTGCCGTAGACCGATTGGGACAGCGACAGCGACCTCTTTCCGGGGTCGTAGTGGTCCGTCAGTTGGCCGGCGATGGGGCGCACCGGTACGTCGCCGAGGCCGAAACGGTTCAACAACTCTCGGGCCACCTGATCAGCGGTGACGCCGCGGCTGGAGACCACCCGGCTGTAGGTACTATAGGCACTCTTGATCCGCATCTGGGCCCAGATGGCCAGCACCAGCGCGGGAAGGACCACTATAAAGGTGGGATCGTAGAACAGGGGATACACTGGGGTCACCTCCAGGAGATTGTCTTCCTGCCAGGGC
>CAZCKP010000043.1:0-9201 GCA_964499295.1 uncultured Synergistaceae bacterium
CCAACGACTTCATCTCCCTTCTGAAGGACTCGTCGCTGGTGTCCATGATCACCCTGATCGATCTGACCAAGGCCTACGGCCAGTTGGCCAACACCTATTACGACTACTTCGGCACCGGCATCATGGTGGCGCTGATCTACTTCCTCCTGGGGCTGCCCTTCGTCCGCCTGGCCCGCGTCGCCGAGCGCCGCTTGGCCGTAGCCGTGACGGGCAATCTGCGCCGGACCCAAGGTGACTCGGTGCTCCGCCCCGCCAGCTACCACAACTAAAACGCGAAAGGGCCGCTCCAGCGGCGGCCCTACAAGCTGGCTTCGCCTTTGCTCGGAGCCAGCATCTTTTACCTTTCAGGAGGACAGGGATCCAGTGAAAAACTCCCAGGAAGCCCCGGCGTCTCGGCGCTTCGCTATGCCCCAGCGGCTCCGCAGGGGCCTCTTTCTTTTCGCCGCAGCTGCCTTTCTTTGGACCGGAGGCCCCGCCGCCGCCCAGGGCTTCGTCCCGCAGGACGTGCTCCGATGGGGCGGCAACTCCGAAGGTGGCGTGCCCTTTATCCTTTACGACCCCGCCGATCAGTCCAAGCTCTTGGGCTTTGAGACCGAAATAGCCGAGGCCATGGCCCAGTATTTGGGCCTGGAGCCCCAGTTCGTTCAGAACGTATGGGACATACTGATCCCCGGCATGGAGCGAGACCTCTACGACGTGGTGATCAACGGCATCGAGGTGACGCCAGAGCGGGCCGAGGCGATCAACTTCTCAATCCCCTACTACGTGACCTACCTCCAACTGGTGGCCCCTAAGGGCAACCCCGCCGGATTGGCGGACCTGGAGTCCTGCCTGGGCAAGGTCATCGGCACCCTCCGGGGATCCTACGCCTACGACACCCTTGCCAGGGCCGGCGTGACCGAAATCCGCTCCTACGAGAACGAGGCCACGGCCTACCAGGACCTGCAAAACGGCCGCCTCGACGGGGTGCTGATGGACGCCCCCATGTCCATCTACTATTCCCAGTTCAACCCCCTTTTCGAGTTCGTGGGCGAGCCCATCGGCCGCATCGAATACGCCGTGGCGCTGCGCAAAGAGGACACGGAACTGCTGGTCATGGTGAACCAGGCCATCGTGGCCCTGCGGGACCGGGGGACCCTGCGGCGGATCTACGACCGCTGGAACCTCTGGAACCCCCTGATCGCCCAGGAGTTCCAGGACTTCGGCCCCGCTCTGGAGGAACCGGTGATGTACCGCTATTGGGCCGACCTCCAGCGGGGCGCCAGGGACTGGAAAGAGCGGATCCAGCGCTACGCCGGTTTTCTGCCGGCCTTCGGCCAGGCCGCCCTGGTGACCCTCCAGGTCTCGGTGGCCTCCATGGCCCTGGCGGTGGCCCTAGGACTGGTGGTAGCCCTTTGCCGCCTCTTCGGCCCCGCTCCGCTGCGGTGGCTGGCCCTGGGCTGGATCGAATTTATCCGAGGCACGCCGGTGCTGATTCAGCTCTTTTTGATCTTTTACGGACTGCCCAGCCTGGGAATCCGCCTGAGCCCCTTCGTAGCCGGGACCTTGGCGCTGGGCGTCAACTTCTCGGCCTACGAGGCTGAGAACTACCGCGCCGGTTTGGAGGCCGTGCCCCGGCAGCAAATGGAAGGAGCCCTGGCCCTGGGCATGACCAAAGGCCAGGCCCTGCGGTGGGTCATTCTGCCCCAGGCCCTGAGGGTCACCTTGCTGCCCATGACCAACGACTTTATAGCCCTGTTGAAGGACTCGTCGCTGGTGTCCATCATCACCCTGGTGGATCTGACCAGGACCTACGGCCAGTTGGCCACGGCCAATTACGACTACTTCGGCACCGGCGCAATCGTGGCAATCATCTACCTGCTGCTGGGGCTGCCCTTCGTCCGCCTGGCCCGGTGGATGGAGGCCCGGCTGAGCCAATCCCTGGGCCGTCCCAGCAAAGGGACCACCATCAAGGCCGCCAGTTACGGCCATTAAAAGACGAGGCGCCGTTCCGGCCGGGACGTCGCCTCGTCTTGTCCTTAAGGCCCCTGTTCCGCTCTTCCTGGTCCGCTCTTCCTTGTCCCTCCCAAAAACTTGAAGGTCTTTGCAAAATATAAGCGGCGATAACAAGAGCAAGGCCTTCTCCTACTACCTGACCCAGATCAACCGGGGCGGAAGCTACTTCGACCTGGTCTTTGACCTGATCTTTAAAGTAGGCCAATAACAGAACGACTTCACCGTCTACGATACTTATGGGAACAGGATCGCCGGAGAGACGGAAAGCACGGGAATTTCTCTGAGCGCCGAAGTGGGCAAGAAGTTCGCCCTGAACGGCCGAGGCCTTTATCTGGAGCCCCAGGCCCAGCTGACCTACGGCCATCTGACCGGCGACGGCTACAGGACCAGCAACGGCGTGAACGTCCACAGCGACGGCATCGACAGCTTAGTGGCCCGGGCCGGCGTGAACTTGGGAATGGACATTAACCCCAACACTAACGTCTACCTGAAAGCCAGCCTGCTCCACGAGTTCCTGGAGGACTACGGCATCACCATGAGCGGCAACAGCGGGCCCCTCTACCCCAAAATTTGGGCGGGATTTTAATAGGATCAGGCTAGTCCTGGACCTCGGCCAGCTTTAAGATGGCCGAGGCCATGATCTTGGCGGTCAGCACGATCTTGTCGATTTCCCAGCGCTCGTCGGCTTCGTGGATGTGCTGGTTCTCGCCGGGCAGGCAGGAGCCAAAGGCCACGATGTTGGGCATGGCCTTGGCGTAGGTCACGCCGCCGATGGCCAGAGGCCGCTCGCCCTTGCGGCCCGTCTCTTCCTCGTAGGCCTCCAGGAGCTTCACCACCAGCGGGGCGTCTTCGGGCACGTAGAGGGGCTCGCTGCCGCCGATGGATTGGATCTCAAAACCGGCGGATTTCATGGCCTCCTCGAACTGGGTCTTTAGAGGCGCCAATTGGAAGGTCACGGGGAAGCGGTAGTTCAGCGTGAAGAAAACCCTTTCGCCCTCTTTGCGCATGATGCCCCAGCAGAGGGAGGCGAAGCCCGACACGTCGTCGTAGCAGCAGAGGCCTAGGTTTTCGCCGAAACACTGGCCGCCCACCAGCCGGTCCATTTTCTCCAGGAAAAGGCCCTGTTGGCCGCCAACGCCGCAGAGCCGCAATAGCTTGACCAAGTTGGCCACGGCGTTGCTGCCCTGCTGGGGCCTGGAGCCGTGGGAGGAAAGGCCCTTCATGGTCAGCTTGAAGTGGCCGCCGCCAAGCTCTTCCATCTCCAGCGACGCGCCTCTAGGGGCCACCCAGTCGGCGGCGGCACGGCGCACCCGAGGCGCCAAGGCGGGAGAGGCCTTGAGCTCCGCCGTGGCTCTGTCGGCCACGGCGTTGGCCGCCACGCCGCCGTCAAAGGACAGGATTTGAAGGTCCCCCGAAGGAGCAAAGGGCGCCGTCATGGAGGCCGTCAAGGTGCCCTTTTCGCCGTTGATCAGGGGATACTCGGCGTCGGGCGTAAAACCCCAGACCGGCAGTTCTTGCCCCGAGGCCACGTAACGGGCCACTGCCTTGCTACCCTGTTCTTCGTTAGTGCCCACCAGGACCCGGACCCGGCGCTTCAACTTTATACCGGCGTCCTTAATTGCCTTCAGGGCTATCAGGGCGCAGATGGCTTCGCCCTTGTCGTCGGCCACGCCGCGGCCGTAGAGGAAGCCCTCCTCGATCTTGCCCTTCCAGGGATCGCAGCTCCAGCCGTCGCCGGGAGGCACCACGTCCACGTGGGCCAGAATCCCCACCATCTCGGCCTTGGGATCGCCCCACTCGCCCCATCCCACCATATCCTCGAAGGTGCCGGTGGAAAAGCCCATCCGGCCGGCGATCTCCACGAACTTGTCCATAGCCGCCTTGGGGCCTGGGCCGAAGGGGGCCCCGGGCTGGGCGTCGCCGCCTACGCTCTCGACGGCCACCAGCTCCCTGATGGAGTCCACCAGCTGGTCCCTCATGGCATCGATGTTACCGCGAATTCGTTCCATCACGAGCAAAAACTCCTTTCGACAAAGTCCGGCCGCCTCGGACCGGTCAGATCCGGCAGCCGCCGCGGCGCTCTTTGAAGCGCTTCAGTATTATATGGGTCTTCACGCTGAGGATCCCCTCGGTGGGATAGACTTGATCCCGCAGAAAGGCCGTCAGATGGTCCTGATCCCTCAGGAGGGCGTGGACGTGGAGGGCGCTGGCGCCGGTCATGAGGTAGACGCTTTCCACCTCCTGGAGGCCGCTGAGCCGCTGTCCCACCTCTATAAGGTGGTGGGGCTCCACTGCCACGTCGAAAAAGGCCGATAGGTTCAAGCCCAGGGGCTCGGGATTGAGGATCACCGTGAACCGCTCGATGACGCCCTTTTCCATCAGCGCCTGGACCCGCTCCCGGACCGATACCCTGGAAAGGCCCAGCAGACGGCCGATCTCGGCGTAGGAGATCCGGCTGCCGGCGATCAGATAGTCCAAAATGGCTCGGTCCGTACGGTCCATGGTCTTTTGCCTCCTTCTGGGGTGCCGCCAAGGCTCCGGCTCCATTCTACAATGAAGATCCTTGGATAGCCACGGCAGCGCACTTATTAAAGACTTTTGGCCATTTTATGACTGTTCACAAACAAACAAAAAAACATTATATACTTAATTAGCGTGTACGTGTAGATATTTTATTGACAATAGTTTTTTGTATGCTACTATACTAGCATAGGCCTTTTTACGCCGCTGGCCATTCCCTGAAGGTCCGGCAGGGCTGCGAAATCGCCCCATGCAAAGGGAGGTAGTGTTATGAGCTTTATCCTAGCGTTCTTCGTCATGATGGTCTTCCTATCCATAGGAGACATAGTCTCCGCCAAGACCAAGGCCATGATCCCGTCGGTGTTCGTCTCGGCTTCTCTGTTCCCTGATCGGGTTCTGGACCGGGCTGCTGCCCCGGGACGTCATGGACATCGCTGGCCTGGGCGGCATTACGCCCACGCTGTTCATGTACCTGGTGATCGCCCACATGGGCACCCAGCTGAGCGTCAAGGAGCTCTGCTCTGAGTGGAAAACCGTGGTGGTGGCCGTCTGCGCCCTGGTGGGCATGTCGGCCGCTCTGCTTTACGTGGGCGTCAAGTTCATCGAGTGGAACGCCATCGTCATAGGAATTCCTCCCCTGGCCGGCGGTCTGGTGGCCACCATCATCATGGGCGAGGCCTCCAAGGAACTGGGCTATCTGGCCCTGCTGGCCCCGGCGGTCTTCGTGGTCCAGGGCTTCGTGGGCTACCCTCTGACGGCTATCTGCCTGCGCATCGAGGGCACGGAGCTACTGAAGAAGTTCCGGGCCGGCGAGATCGCCGGCAAGGACGCCGAAGCTGTGGGCGAGTCGAAGCGCAAGATCCCCCCGTTGCCGGCCAAGTACCAGACCACCTTCTACCACCTGGCCGGAATCGGCTTGGTGGGATGGCTGGCCTATCTGACCAACCTGGCCATGGTGGCCGGGCTGAAATCCATCAACCCCGAGTGGAGCAAGTTCGCCCTCCATCCCCTGGTGATCTGCCTTATCTACGGCGCCATTGCCGCCGAGATTGGCCTTGTGGAGCGCCGCGCCATGGCCAAGGCCGAGTCGCTGGGCTTCGGCTTGGCGGTGATCATGATGCTGGTCATGTGCATGCTCAACCAGTCCACGCCTCAGGATATCATCCTGCTGCTCTACCCCCTGTTCATCATAGTGGCCGTCGGCGTGGCGGGCCTCGTCATCGTCTCGGCTTTAGTGGGCAAGATCCTGGGCTACTCGGTCCCCATCTCGGTGGCTCTCTCCCTGACGGCTCTCTACGGCTTCCCGCCTAACTACATCCTCACCGAAGAGGCCGCCAAGGGCCTTGCCGAGACCGACGAGGAGCGGAACTTCCTTATGGACCGGATGCTTCCCAAGATGCTGGTAGGCGGCTTTATGACCGTCACCATCGGCTCGGTGATCATGGCCGGAATCTTCGCCTCCATGCTGGTGCTGCCCTAGGCTGGTCTAGTACAACGCCTTATAAACAAATAAGCGGGTTTAGGAGACCTCTCCTGAACCCGCTTATTTCGTTATACAAAAACGCGAGCTCCCTTCCTGGGAACCTCGCTCAGGCTGAAGAGAAAGCCCCACCGCCATATCACTGATAGCAATGAATACGTCAAAGCCGAAAGGAGACAATAGAAAGGATTTTTGGAACAGCCAAGGAGAAGCACGGTCCCAGATACACCGCCATGGCAGGGAAAGCCAGGATGAAGATGAAGGTCGGGCTAGCTTGCCTGTGCATGAATCTCAAGAAGCTGGCAAAGATGAAGAAAAAGAAAGGCCTTCTGGGGTCCCATGGAGGAGGTCTTTTACGATTTTTCGTCACATTATAATTGAACATAAAAACAAGCGGGGTTGGGAGGCCCTTCCTAAAACCACTTTGTCTAAGGTCTGGAGGGCCCTCCTTTCAGAAGGGTCTCCTTTTCCTGGCCTTGAAATAGCTCTTTTTTGCGCTAAAATTCAAGGCAGTTAGCTACGAAAGACCCCTAATTAAGGAGGCAATTGCCATGGATTACGCCAAGGAATCGCTGAAGTGTCACGCCCAGTGGAAGGGAAAGATCGAAGTCATCTCCAGGGCTCCGGTGGAGAGCAAGGACGACCTCTCGCTGGCCTACACTCCCGGCGTGGCCCAGCCCTGCCTGGAGATTCAGAAGGACCCCAGCAAGAGCTACGAGCTGACCCGCCGTCACAATCTCTGCGCCGTCATCACCGACGGCAGCGCCGTGCTGGGCCTGGGAAACATCGGTCCCGAAGCGGGTATGCCCGTCATGGAGGGAAAATGCGTGCTCTTCAAGGCCTTTGCCGGCGTCGACGCCTTCCCTCTCTGCGTCAAGACCCAGGACGTGGACCAGTTCGTCGAGACGGTCTACCAGATCTCGGGCTCCTTCGGCGGCATCAACCTGGAGGACATCGCCGCCCCCCGGTGCTTTGAGATCGAGCGCAAGCTCAAGGAGCGTTGCGACATCCCCATCTTCCACGACGACCAGCATGGCACCGCCATCATCACCCTGGCGGGGCTCCAGAACGCCCTGAAGGTGGTGGGCAAGAAAAAAGAAGACGTCAAGGTGGTCACCTCCGGCGCCGGCGCGGCGGCCATCTCCATCGTCAAGCTGTTGCTCAGCGCCGGATTCCGCCACATCACCCTCTGCGACCGCCAGGGGGCAATCTACGCCGGACGGCCTGGGCTGAACTGGATCAAAGAGGAGATGGCCCAGGTGACTAACCTGGAGAAAAAGGCCGGTTCCCTGGCTGACGCTATGGTAGGCGCCGACGTGTTCATCGGCGTATCGGGCCCCGGCACGGTGACCACCGATATGGTCAAGACCATGGCCAAGGATCCGGTGATCTTCGCCTGCGCCAACCCCACGCCGGAGATCTTCCCCGACGACGCCAAGGCCGGCGGCGCCGCCGTGGTCTCCACAGGCCGCAGCGACTTCCCCAACCAGATTAACAACGTGCTGGCCTTCCCCGGCGTGTTCCGGGGAGCCTTCGACGTGCGGGCCAGCGACATCAACGAGGCCATGAAGGTGGCCGCAGCCCAGGCCTTGGCTGACCTGGTGTCGCCCCAGGAGCTCTCGGCGGACTACATCATCCCCAAGGCCTTCGACAAGCGGGTGGGCCCTGCCGTGGCCAAGGCCGTGGCCCAGGCCGCCCGCGACAGCGGCGTGGCGAGGATCTGAAGCGCGCTGCCGAAACGAAAAAGGTCCTTCCCCAGCCAGTGGGGATGGACCTTTTTTTGCGCTATTCGAAGAGCTCCAAAGCGATCCCCAGGTCCGAAAAGACCTTGCAGCGGTGGGAATGCTCGGGATCCCCTCCCCCCCCCCCGACTACATAGGGCCCCGACGCGAAGTTCTGGCAGCAGCCACCGGGCCGTCATCAGCGACGAGCTGAGGCCTCCCAGCACTTCCTTCAGGGATCGTTGGAAATAGAGATAATAGAACTCGATGGGCAAAAAGGCCGGCAGCGCCGCCACCTGGCCCGCGGGATCCACTTGGTCCAGGATGCCGGAAACTCCTACGTCGCCGGGATGGAGTTTCACCGCCACCCTCTTACCAGCCTCCAGGGCCAGGGCGACGCGGCGCCTCACCGCGTCTCCATAGGAGGACAGAGGACGAAAGCCTAAGCCATCCAGGGCGATCAGCAGCTCCGGTGCCAGACCGTCGAGCCCTGCTGCTGTCTCCTGGGGAAGGCCGCTGAAGTCCAAGCTGGCCCTCAAGGGCTGGGGGTCGATTTTATTCAGTAGATCCTCGGGATAGAACGGCGCCAACAGCTCGGGAAAGAGCAACTCCAGCGATGCTCCTTCGTTGAGGGATCCCACTCGGCGGCAATTGACGTGCCAAAAGCCGTAGATCAGCCGGTCCAAGACCCTGTCAAGGAACCCTTTTCCCCTCAATTCCTGGGAGGAATAGATGCCGATGCCGTCATCCAGCAGGTGAAACCCCGGAGGGTTGGCTTTGGTCCGGAACAGATGGGACAGCCAGGTGGTGTAGAGATGCCACTCTCCGACGTAGTAAAAGTCCTCTACCGAGTCTACCAAGGGTTCGACGGTCTCTTGGAGTTTTTTCAGGTTTCGCTTCTTTATCAGCGAGCGTCGGAGGTTGCTTTTCTCGGCTGTGGACTCCAGGGCCAAGACCCGAAAGGATATCCCGGGAAAGACCTTCGAAAAGACCTCCGTCACGGCCTTTGACGTGGCGACGCTTCCGCCCAAGATCAACAGGTCACCGGCGCCCCTATGGGGGCTCGTGGCGGCTAGGGCGTAGGCCAGTAGGGCATGGAGCGGCGTGAAGACCAAAAAGAGCTGCAAGGAAGCACCTCCCACTCTTCAAAATCTTGGTCCTGTTACGGATCAAGTCAACAGGACTAAGCCGACTCTCTGGGACAGAGGCGAAGAAAAGCCCCTCAAGCGACAAGCCCGGGCCCCGGCCCGATAGACCAGGTCAAAACTATCCTGATTATATCAGAAAGCAGCGCCGCTGGCCCATGGCCGTTTTTCTGAGCCGGAATCGCCGGCGCTGGACCGACTTGACGGGAGAAAGCACTTTCCCTTTGACAGGGGCCTTCGGGTCTGCTATAGTACCCTGTGCCGGTGTTCAGAGTGGTTTGACCAGGGGTTGTAGCTCAGTCGGTTAGAGTGTCGGCCTGTCACGCCGAAGGTCGCGAGT
>CAZCKP010000044.1:0-8724 GCA_964499295.1 uncultured Synergistaceae bacterium
GCCCAGTCCGACGAGATGGTCCAGGCCATGAGGGACCGGGGCGTAGAGGTGGAATATCTGGTCAAGGACAACGAGGGTCACGGCTTTTCCAACGAGGAAAACCGCTTCGACTTTTACAGGGCCATGGAGGCTTTTTTGATTCGCCATCTGGGACTTCGGCCCTCCCAGGCCCAGTAGCGTGGGGCTCCGCCGGCGAAAGCCCACAAAAAGGGGCCTTTCCAGTATAATGGGCGGCAGTCGCGAAGGGCCCTTACCCCTTTTTAGCGGAATAGTTTTGAGAGAGAAAAGAGGCGACTGGACCATGAAGAAACTCGCGCTCCTGCTGGTGGCGCTGCTGCTCTGGCCCCTGGCCTGCCGGGCCGAAGTGGAACCCCGGCTTCGCTGGACCATGCCAGAACAGGCCACCCTGGGGCAGCCCTTTGTGCTGGAAGTGAAATCCAACCAGGACATCGCCCCCCTGACCCTGGGCTGGCAGGGCCAGGAATACCGGCTTAACGGCCGCAACGGCACCTACCGGACCCTGTTGGGCACAGGGCTGGACGACTCCCTGGTGGACAAGAAGCTGCCGGTGGAGCTCCGTTTCCGCTTCGGCGGTCGGGATAGGACCCTGACCCGCCTGGTGACCATCACCGGCCGCCAGTACCCCACGGAACGGCTTACTGTGGCGCCCTCCATGGCCTCGCCGCCTCAGTCGGAGCTGGACCGCATCGCCAGGGAGCTCAAGGCCTCCCAGGCGGCTTTGGCCACGGTGTCGCCTGGGAAGGTCCTGAAATTGCCGCTGCAGTTGCCGCTGCCGGGGATCACCGTGACCAGCTCCTTCGGCCGGAGCCGGGTCTTTAACGGCACCACCCAGAGCCTCCACACCGCCATGGACCTGCGGGCTCCTTTGGGTACGCCGGTGCGGGCTCTCACCGACGGGCGGGTGGTGCTGACCGGCGATTTCTACTACGCCGGCCGCTGCGTCTACCTGGACCACGGCGCCGGGCTGGTGTCCTACTATTTCCACCTATCGGAGATCAAGGTCAAAGAGGGCGACCAGGTCCAGGCCGGCGACCTGCTGGGCCTGTCGGGCATGACCGGCCGCGTCACAGGTCCCCATCTCCACCTGGGACTGAGCCTGTCGGGCCACGCCATGGATCCAGGGCCAGCCATAGGGGTGGGATCCTTTGTCCAGGGGGTGGAGCGAGTTTACCGGCTGGAAGACCTATAGAGGAGCCAGCCAGCGCGGTAAAAGACGACAATAGGGTAGAGGAGGGCTAGAGGCAGGAGCCCCAGGATAGAAAAGGCCCCTGGCGGTAGCCAGTGGCTCGGTACCACAGGCAAAGTAGCTTTAGGAAGACAAAGTCTCCAAATCAGGGGACTTTGTCTTTTTTTGTCCCTTCGCCTTTCGGCGCCTTTTAGAAGGGTCCCAGCCAGAAGATTTGCCTGAAAAACTTGTCGGACTAACGGCGCTTTATCGAAATTATAGGATTCCGAGCTGGGGCATATTGCTATAATAGGTCCAGCCTATATTTTCTTTCTCCACCGCCGGAATGGCCTTTGCCTAGGTGATAAAATAATCCAAGGGGCCCCTTTAGTAGCAAAGACCGGTACAAAGCCCGGCCCCTTCCCAATCCCACCACCAGAGGAGGTCCTGTTATGGAAGAACCTCGCACCCAGCCCGAAGGCTGGACCCCGCCCGCCGCAGTGGAATTCGACGATTCCATCGACTTGGACCGGCAGCCCCTGAAATACCGGGTCACCACGGAATTTTTGCCCACCTACGACCGCAGCGATCAGATCAGCGCCTGGTGGTACTGCACCAGCTACACCAAGCCCGGCGAGGATCCCGCGGGCCGGCCGGTGACCTTTGCCTTCAACGGCGGTCCCGGCTCGGCGTCGATGTATCTCCACATCGGCGCTTTGGGTCCCAAGATTCTGCTGCCCGGCGACGACCTGGGCCTGACCATGCCCCGGCCGCCCTACCAGCTCCAGGACAATCCCAACACGCTGCTGGATCTGACGGACCTGGTCTTTATCGACCCCGTGGGTACCGGTTTCAGCCGGGCCCCGGACTGGGAAAAGGCCAAGAACTTCTGGGGGGTCCAACAGGACATCGACAGCGTGGCTGAGTTCATCCGGGTCTGGCTCACCAGGAAAAACCGCTGGGAGTCGCCGCTTTTCGTCGTCGGCGAGAGCTACGGCGGCATCCGCGGTGGCGGCTTGGTGGCCAAGCTTCAGGACCTGGGGGCGATGCCCCTGGGCTTTGTGGCCGTCTCGCCGGCTTTGACCTACCTGGGCCTCAACTGCAGCCCCATGAACGACCATCAGTTCATCCACACCCTGCCCTCTATGGCCGCCACGGCGTGGTATCACAAGAGGCTGGACCCGGACCTGCTGGAGCTGCCGGTGCAGGAGATCACCGAGATGGCCCGCCACTGGGCCACCACGGAGTACCTGACGGCGCTATGGCGGGGAGAAAACAGCCTCACCGACGAGGAGTACAGCCATTGCGTGCTCCAGCTCCATCGGTTCACGGGACTGGATCCCGACGACATCCGGCAGATGCGGCTGCGGATCCCCTATAGGAAATTCGCGGTGATGCTGCTTCGGGACCAGCGCCGCTGGACCAGCATCTACGACGCCAGGTTGACCACTCCCGGTTCGGTGGTGGACTACAACGAGGATCCCCATATCTTCCAGCTGGCCTGCGCCTACACCTCGGCCTTCTTCGCCTACTTCCGCCAAAAGGGCGCCGCCATGCCCGAAGAGCGGGCCTACCTGGTGGCCAACAGCGACGTCGGCGCCAACTGGGACCACAGCACTGGCTACGACTGCTCCGCCGGCGAGAAGCCAGGCCGGGGCGGCGGCTACACCTCCACCACCGAAAGTCTGGCCAAGGCCATGCGCCGCTGCCCCTTCCTGAAGGTCTTCGTGGGGGCGGGGTACTTTGACATGCATTGCTCCGCCGAGGCTGGTGCCTACGGCCTGGACCACATGGACATCCCCCGGGAGCTCTTCGAGAACAACATCATCCGCAGGATGTACTTCGGCGGCCACATGTACTACAGCAATCCCCAGGAGCACCGCCGCTTTAAGACCGATATGATCGAGTTCTACGCCGCGGCCCTGGAGGGACGCCCCCTGGAGTAGTCTCCTCCAGCGCTGGGGCAAAAGAACGCAGCCTGAGGAAAGCCCATCCACGAGGGCGCAGCAAAGCAGGTCAGCAGCCGGTGCTGGCCTGCTTTTTTGAGGGAGCTATATCCGAGCGAAATTGAAGGATATGTCTGGACAAATCTATCAAGAGAGGATTAGGAGCATGGGAGATCTATGGAGGCGTTGAAGCGAATCCTTTTCATCGGCGACGGCATGGCCGACAGGCCCCTGGAGGCCCTGGGAGGGGCAACGGCGCTGAATTCCCTGAGGCTGCCGGGGTTGGCCCGTCTGGCCGGGGAGGCCGGGATGGTCCGGGTGGTGCCGCCGGGGAATCTGGGAGGCACCGTCCAGGCGGTGCCGCTGATTTTGGGATGGGATCCTCTGGAGCTGGGCGGCCGAGGGGCCGTCGAGGCTGCCGGGCTGGGGCTGGACCTGGAGGAAGGGCAATGGGTCATGCGGTGCAACCTCTGTTCCCTGCGGGAGGGCGTCATGGCCTGCCACAACGGCGGCCTGACGGAACAGGAGGGCCAGCTCTTCTTTCAGGCCTTGGCCGAAGATGGCCAGCTCCAGGCGATCCTTGAGGCTGAAGGGCTGAGGCTTCGGGAGGGGCGGCGGTTTCGCCACTTCCTCTCCGGGACGAAGCCGATAGAGGACCTGCCGGGGCCCCACGAGATCCTGGACCGATCGGCGGCCCCCTGGCTTCGGGGCCATCCCCTGGCGAAGGCTCTGGACTGGGCCAGCCATGTGCTGAGAGGGCACCCTCTGAATCGCGGCCGGAAAGATCCCGTCAACGCCCTGTGGCCCTGGGGATTGGCCTGGCCCCGACGGCCCCAGAGCTTTTACGATCGCCGGGGGCTGAGGGGCCTCTGCGTCTCCGCCGTGCCGGCGGTGCAGGGCATCGGGCGGCTCTTGTCCATGAAGACGCCCCAGCTGTCGGGGGTCACCGGCGATTTGGACACCTGCTGGATGGCCAAGGTCCAGGCCCTGGATCGATGGGAATGGGACTTCGCCCTGGTCCACCTGGAGGCTCCCGACGAGCGGTCCCACCAGCGGGATCTGCCGGGCAAGATCGCGGCGCTGAAGCTGGCCGACGCCATGGCGGCGGAGCTGGTGCGGCGATTCCCTGAGGCCAGGATCCTGGCCATGGCCGACCACGGCACTTCGGCGGCCACCGGGGCCCATCTGGACGACCCCGTGCCCTACGGCCTCTGGCAGGGAAGGCCCGGCGCTGGAGACCGCTGGGGCGAGCGAGACCTGGCCCCGCTGGAGCTGGCGGAGCTGCAGCGGCGCTTTTTCGGATAACTCCCAGGCGCTGATAAGCCCTCAGGCCTTGCCGGGGCTCCGCTTGCCGAGATGGCGGCCCAGGGCCTCCAGCAGGGCCTGGTTGTCCCCGCGGTCGCGGATGGCGATCCGGAAAAAGCTATCGTCCAGGCCGGCGAAGTTCTGGCAGTTGCGGATCAGGATGGAGTCCTGGGCCAGTTGTAACTCCAGCTCCTCCAGGGCGGGAGCGCCGGGCTGGAGCTGGCAGAGGATGAAATTGGTCTTGGGAGGCCAGAAACGCAGATTGGCCAGTTCCGACAGGCCCTGACAGAGAAAGTCCCGCTCGCTGGCCAGCCACTGGGCCGTGGCGGCCCGGTAGGGCCCCAGCTGATCCAGGGCAGCGCCGACGCTCTGGGCCATGGCGTTGACGGACCAATCGGGCTGCCGCTGGGCCATGCGGTGGAGCCAGGCCGGCTCTCCCAGGGCGTAACCCAGCCGCAAGCCCGGCAGGGCCAGGGACTTGGTGAAGGCCCGCAGCACCAACACGTTGGGAGACCGGCGGACCCAGGACCACAGGGAGTTGGCCACGCTGCCCAGGGTGAGCTCCACAAAGGCTTCGTCGATGATCAGCCGCCCACCGGCGTCGAGCCAGGGCTTGATCTGCCCCAGCAGGTCCTGGGGCGGCAGCAGCACCGACGTGGGGTTGTTGGGGTTGCCCAATATAAGGGAACGGCAGCTCCTCAGCGCCGAGGCCAGCTCCCCCGGGGCTAGCAAAAAATCCCTCTGGGGCTTCAACTGGAGCTCCCGCACCTCCAGATCGGCGGTCTCCAGGGCCTTGCGATAGCCCAAATAGCAAGGGTTGATCAACAGCACCGGTCCCCGGGGCAGCGTGGCCACCGCCAGCATCAACAGCTCCGAGACGCCGTTGCCGGCCATGACCCGCTCTGGCGTGGTGCCGTGCTTATGGGCCAACTGGGCCCGGAGGCGGCGGCACAAGGGATCGGGGTAGTGGGTCAGGTCTCCCTCGATGGCCCGGAGGATCTGGTCCTTGACGGGCTGGGGCACTCCCAGGGGATTGACGTTGGAGCTGAAATCGATCCAACGGCGCCGGCCGTAGCGACTATCGGCGCCCAATAGGTCGCCGCCGTGGGGATTGGACAGTGGGTTCAGCAGCTTCACCTCCTGTAGTGTTCGCTGGCGGATTGCCGGCCGGGTCCGGGACCGGCTAGCACAGCAGCAGCGGCGACAGGGCCAATAGGGCCAAGGCCGTGGCTGGGCCCAAGAGAGCGCAGAGCCGGCCGATGTCGGCCGGCGCCGGCGGCCTCAGGTCGTCGCCGAGGATCGGCTTTTCCACCCACTGGCCGCCGTAGAAGCTCCCGCCGCCGAGGCGGATCCCCAGGATGCCGGCCGCGGCGGCCTCGGTCCAGCCCCCGTTGGGGCTGCGGTGGCACCGGTGGTCCCTGATCATGATCCGCCAGCCCTGGCCGCCACGACGCCACAGCAGCCCAGCGGCCAGGACCAGACAACACCCCGACAGCCGCGCCGGCAGGAGGTTGAGCCCGTCGTCGAGCCGCGCCGAGGCCCAGCCGAGCCAGCGGTGGCGGTCGTCGCGGTAGCCCACCATGGAGTCCAGGGTGTTGCAGGCCTTATAGGCCCAGCACAGCGGAAGAGCCAGGCCCCAGGGCGAGCCCACCGCAGCCCAAAACAGCGGGGCGACCACGCCGTCGGAGAGGTTTTCCGCGGCGGTCTCCACGGCCGCCCGGATCAGATCGGGGGCCTCCAGAGCCTGGGTGTCCCGGCCCACCAGGCCGCCGAGGCGTCTTCTGGCCAGAGTCAAATCGCCCTGGGCTAGGGCCTGTTCCACTCCCCGGGCCTCTAGGGCCAAGCAACGGCCTGCCAGGGCGGCGTAGAGGAAGTAGAGCTCCACCAGCCATCGCAGCGCCGGGGCGATCTGGCCCGCCAATTCCAGCAGAGCCCAGAGGATTCCAAAGGTGGCCGCCACCGTAGCCAGGCAGCCCAGAAGGCCCAGAAACCGCTCGACCAGGCCATTGCGGCGGCGGGACATCAGCGCCCAGGCCCAGCGGTCCCATAGGGCGATGAATCGGCCGATACAGCGGACCGGATGGGGCCAGGCCGGGGGATCTCCCAGCCGCCAATCCAGGGCCAGGGCCAGTAGGGCCTGAATCAGAGCCATGGCGGGGCCTGGAGGGATCCGAGGGGATAAAGGGTCACTGGAGCTCTCCTCCCTTTTTGGGCAAAGTCGTGGCAGGGCCCAGGCCCTGCCCGTCCAGTGTAACAGTTTTCTCAAGGTTAGGGGGATTTTTTCGAAGGGTGGGGGATTTTTCGGCCTTTTTCTGTCACCGAAAAATCGTATAATAAAAGCTGACGTCCTATGGTGAAAGAAGGGCCGCCGTGAAAAAGGTCCTGGACCTGATTTTGGCCTTGGCCCTGACCATGGTCGCTGGGCCCCTTTGGGCCGACGGCGGAGCTATCGGGAAGGCGGAAAAGATTAACGCTTCGACTCAGGCCCCTGCACCTGCCGGCGCCGAGACGCCGGCGGCGACGATCCACCTGGCCATCATCCGCTTCGGCCACCACAAGAGGCCCCTCCAGGATCCCATCCAAGCTCTGCCACGGCCGGCCCGGCCCTTCGCCACCTGGGAAAGCCCCTTCGTGAACTTAGCCATGGCCCTGGGCGAGTTCAACCTGGCCTGGAAGCTCCAGTACAACCAGTGGAACCAAGAGGACAGCGACCACATCGACGGCCTGGAACAGACCGTCACGCTGAACCTGAAGAAAAGGCTGTGACGGTCTTGAACCAGAGTATCGATCCCAAGGGAACGCCGGCGGGCTGGGAGGATTTGGCGCGGAATTTGGCGCTGTGCCCAAACTGCCCCCTCAGGGCTGGAGCGGCCTCTCCGGTCTTTGGCTGCGGCTCCATGGAAGCGCCGGTCATGGTGGTCGGCGAGGCCCCCGGCGCCGAAGAGGACCGGCTGGGGCTCCCCTTCGTAGGCCCCTCGGGCCAGTTGCTGAGCCAGCTCATGGCCGAGGCTGGGCTGGACTGCGGCGACTGCTTCATCACCAACGCCGTCAAGTGCCGTCCGCCCCAGAACCGGACGCCCCACCGGGGAGAGATCGCCGCCTGTCTGGGATGGCTGAAGGCCCAGATAGCACTGCAGAGGCCCCGGCTGATCTTGACGGTGGGCAACGTGGCCTCTCGGGTCCTGTTGGAGACTCGGGAGGGCGTCACGGCCCTGCGGGGCCGGTTCCACCGCCGGGACTTCCAGGGAATGGAGCTGTGGTTTCGGCCGGTCTTTCACCCGGCCTATCTGCTCAGGAACCGCTCCAAAGCACCGGGCAGTCCCACGGCGCTGACCCTGGAGGACCTTTCGGCCGTTGCCCAGTGGATCCGACAGGGCCGGCCCTAGAGCAGGCCCCAGAGACACAGAACAGAATGGACACAGAAATGGAGACAGAGAGGAGAAAATCGCCATGTCCCTGCGCAATAATCCCGTGATCCAGTGCATCCTCAGCCGCCGCAGCATCCGCCACTACACCGACGAGGCGGTGACACCCGAGGCCGCCGATCTGATGGTCCGCTGCGCCATGGCCGCCCCCAGCGCCTGCGCTTGCCGGCCGGTGCACATCATCCAGGTCACCGACAAGGAAAAACTGGCCAAGCTGGCCCAGATCCACCCCTACGAAAAAATGGCCGGCCGGGCTCCGCTGACCTTCGTGGTCTGTGCCGAGACCGACCGCAGCCCCATATCGGCCCTCTACTGGGGCGACGACGCCGCGGCGGCCATCGAAAACCTGCTGTTGGCGGCCCACGCCCTGGGATACGGCGCCGTGTGGTGCGGCGCTAGGCTCTGCTGCGACAACGCCCAGGAGAAAATGGACGCCCTGCGGGAGCTCTTTGGCGTACCGCCTCAGATCGAGATGGTGGCCTACGTGACGGTGGGCAAGCCCGCCGACGTAAAGGACGGCTACTGGGACTACGACACCGCGGCCTTCCACAAGGAGACCTGGTAGTCCCCTAGTAGCCCGGAATAGATCAGAACCGACAAAAGAGCCCTTTCCGCGAACCTTCGCGGAAAGGGCTCTTTTCGTCGGTCAGTCGACGGCGTGGATGACGCTGCCGATCAAGTAGAAGAGACCGCCCAGCATGAAATCCTTGCCGTCGCGATGGTGACGCGGCGGAGGCGGAGGAGCCGGCGCTGGTGCGGGTGCCGGCGCTGGGGCAGGAGCTGGAGCCGGTGCGGGCGCAGGGGCCGCGTGGCGGCCGGGCTGGGCAGGAGCTCCCTGACCTCCAGGACGGCCGGGCTGGGC
>CAZCKP010000045.1:0-5113 GCA_964499295.1 uncultured Synergistaceae bacterium
GGGTCTTGGGCAGGTCCCGGTCCAGCTCGGGGATCCTGTGAAATTGGCAGTAAAGCTCCTCCAACCAGGGGGCCAGGGCCTTGGCGCGGTCCAGCAGGTTCACGGTCACTCCTCCTCGAAAAGGCGCCCCCTCAAGACGGGGCCGCCACTTTGGGCCTATTATGCCATAGAGCCCTCCGAGATGGCACCGGTCACTTTGTCCCAGGTGGCGAGAGCCTTCCAGCTGAGGCGGGAAAATCCTGGCCTTTTGCGGCGAAAGGGACTAAAATTTCTCCCAGCACAGCCCCTAGGGGAAGTTACCTTTCGGGAGGGAAGAGGACATGAAGGTTTTTCCTGTAGCCGCGGCTCTGATCGCCGCGTCGGTCCTGGGAGCTTCGGCAGCCAGTGGCTCCACGGCCCTGGGAGCGGGGGCCAAGGCCACCGCCGACGGTTCGGTCCTGGTCAGTCACAGCTGCCGAGGCTGGTACGATCATCGGCTTCGGGTGGTGCCCGGCGGCGACCACAGCCCCGATGAGACAGTGGAGATCTACAACGTCCTGCGCTGGGATACCCGGCCCCATCGCCCCCCTAAAAAGGTGGGCCAGATTCCCCAAGCCGCCAGGACCTACAGCTATTTCCAGATCGGCTATCCCTTCATGAATCAGCACCAGGTGACCATGGCCCAGTTCGCCTGGGGTGGCCGCGAAGAGCTCCAGAGCCCCGCCGGGATGTTCTACATCGAAAACCTCCAGGCCCTGGGGCTAGCCCGAGCCGCCACGGCCCGGGAGGCCGTCCAGGTCATAGGAGAACTGGCGGAGCGCTACGGCTACGCCGACGTGGGCCAAGGCCTAGTGATCGGCGACGCCCTGGAGTGCTGGGTCCTGGAGATCTGCGGCCCCGGGCTGCAGTGGCGCCGCGACAGCGGCCTTCCCGGCGCCCACTGGGTGGCCCAGCGGGTGCCCGACGACGGGGTCTTTTTGGGCGCCGACAGCTCCCGCATCGGAGAAGTCCACTTGGGCGACCAGAACTTCCTCTACTCGTCTAATCTCACCGACCTGGCCAAGGCCATGGGGTGGTGGAGCCCCGGCCAGCCCTTTCGATGGAACAGAGTCATGAACGCCCCCAACCCTGACGGCGGCGGCGACGCCCAGGAGCGGCAGATCCTGCAGGGCCTGGCCCGGCAGCTTTCGCCGAACCAGCCCCTCCCCTTCGCCGTGGTGCCCCAGCGGCCCCTGGAGGTCCAGGACCTGATGGGTCTCCAGGGGGCATCGGAGAGCCGCCAGGAGCCGGAGGCTCGGCGCTGTTCCTATAGCTTCGTCGCTCAGAGCCGCCGGTGGCTGCCCGACCCCATCGGTGGAGTGCTGTGGTTCGGCCTGGGCGATCCCGACACCACCGTCTACGCGCCCATCTACAGCGGCGCTACCCAGATCCCCCAATCCTGGAGCCAGGGCCAGCGCCAGCGCTTCGACGAAAGCCCCTGGTGGGCCTTCCAGCTGGTAAACCGCGTCGTCCGCCTGGGCGGTGAGACCTTGAGCCGAGAGATTCAGGCCCAAAGGGCCCAGCTTCAACACCTCTTTGTGGCCCTCCAACCCCAGGCGGAGCGCCACGCCCTAGAGCTCTACCGCCAGGACCCCGACGAGGCCGCGGCCTATCTGACACGCTACAGCGGCGACGGCCTGGACAGGGTGGCAAGAGACTGGTGGAACCTGGCCTGGAGGCTGGTTATCGCCCATTCCAACAGCAGCCCCTTTTCCGAGAAACTAGTCCAGTATCTCCGGAATATCGGTCTCGACGATCCCCTTCAGGATCCGGCCCAACCCTAAACCGAAGGCCTTCAAGGCCCAAGAGCCCCCAAGGCGAAGGCCCAAGGCAGCAGCTCTCCAGCTGGTTCCAGGGCCTTTACAGCCCTGCCAGCCCACGAAAAAGCCCCAAGCCCTAAAAGGGCTTGGGGCAAATTTTCATCGGCCCGACGGCCTGGGCTCGCCGGGGAACCGGGGCCCTATTGGGCGGCCAGAGGCGTGGCCTTGACCTCCTGGATGGCCTCGGCGATCCTGCGGACGCCCTCCTCGATGACCTCGGGGCTGCAGAAAGTGAAATTTATCCTGGCGTTGTGCTTGCCGTTTTCGGGGTTGATGCAGAAGGCCGAACCGGTGACGAAGACCACCTTTTTCTCAATACAGACCTTCAGCAGCTCGTCGCAGTCGATCTCGGGCACGTTGATCCAGAAGAAGAACCCACCCTCGGGCTTGACCCAGGTGACGCCCAGCGGCGCCAGATGGCGGTTGAAGCTCTCTTCCATGGCGTCGCGGCGAAGCCGGTACTTCTCGGCGATAACCGGCAGGTGCTTTTCCAGGTAGCCCTTGCTGCAGTACTCCGCCACCAGGGCCTGGCTGATGGAGCAGGAACACAGGTCAAGGGCCTGCTTGAAAACGCACATCTTGCGGATCATGTCCTTATGGCCGATGAGCCAGCCCAAACGGGTGCCCGGGGCCAAGATCTTGGAGAAGGACCCGGCGTAAAGCACGTTTTCGCCGCCGTCAAAGGAGAATATGGAGGGCAGGTGCTCGCCTTCGTAGCGGACGTAACCGTAGGGGTCGTCCTCGAAGATCGGCACGTTGTACCTATGGGACACTTCTACCAGGGCCTTCCGGCGCTCCACCGACATGGTCATGCCACCGGGGTTCTGGAAGTTGACGATGGTGTAGATGCACTTGACCTTCTTGCCCTGTTTCTGCAGGTCCTCAATCATGGCCGGCAGGCGGTCCACCAGCATACCTTCGGCGTCGCAGGGCACGCCCTGGAGCTCGGCGCCGTGGTTCATGAACACGTTAAAGGCCGCCATGTAGGAGGGCTCTTCGGTGATGATCACGTCGCCGGGATCGATTAGGCTCCAACAAAACAGGTCCAGTCCCTGCTGGGATCCCGAGGTGATCATCATCTCGTCCAGGGACACCTCCCGGCCCAGCCGGGGCGCCATGAACTTGATCAGCTCCTGCCGAAGCTTGGTATCGCCCTCGGTGGTACCGTACTGCAGGAGGTTGGCGCCGTCGTCTTTCAGCAGGTGGGCTCCCTCGTAGAACTCGTCGATGGGGAACACGTCGGGCGCCGGCATGCCGCCGGCGAAGGAGATCATGCCGGGCTCCTTGACGACCTTCAGAATATCTCTGACCGGAGAGGGACGGCAGCTGTTGGCACGGTAGCTGAAATTGTCGGTCCAAGCCTTGCTCATGGTAGATCGCCTCCAAATATTATAGAGAAAAATTAAAACAACCCCACGACCGGGAAAATCCCCCGGCGGGGCTCCGAGGAGCCAAGCTAAAGAGTTGGAATACTGCGTATTCTTGCCAACAAGGGCACAAGTCCTAGAAAATCAGTCTTTTTCGTTCAAATCTATTATATCGCCTTGAGTATCAAGATGCAATAAGGAAATTCAAAAGTTTTTGCCCAGGGGCAATATAGTGTTACCAATCCGCCGGTCAAGGCACCTCCACCACCCTGATCTCGTTGCCGTGGCGGGCTATGACCTTTACCAGGTCGTCGTAGCTTATCCAGATCGTGGCGGTGTTCACGTTGGGATGGACCCCCAGCCGGGACTGGCCTACCAGGGCCTGGTCCAGCACCACCGTCACCGCCAGATCGACGTCGTTGAGGATGCCCAGGGGAGTGACAGCGCCGGGGATCAGGCCTAGATACTTCATAAGCCGCTCCGGCGAGGCAAAGCTCAGCCGGGAGCTCTCCAATTGGGTCTGCAGGGCCTTTAGGTCCACGGGCTTCTCCTCGGGCACCACCACTAGGAAATGATTGATACCCTTGCTGTCCCGGAGAAACAGGTTCTTGCAGGACCTGCCCCGCTGGGAGACGCCTAACCGGACCATGTCCTCGACGGTGTAGGCCGCTGGATGGTCCTGGATCTCATAGGCTATTCCCAGGGCCTTTAATGTCGCTTCCACTTCCTCCCGTCCGACCATGGCCGCGCCTCCTTCGGCGACGTAATGGACCAATTATAGCCGATCTAGATAACAATTTCCTCCCCCCGAAATTTCTTGCCTTCTTTAGGGAAAGGCTTTCGCTGCCCTGCCGGCGAATCAGCAAATCCGAAGTTTTCAGGTTATAATAATTTCAGTAACTCCAGTTTCACCAAGACCCTGGCCGCCGGTGCCGGGACGGAAGGAGGTGATCTCCGTGCTAGAGCCCCAAGAGCGGGAAGCGGTGTCGGCGGTGTTCAAGGCCCTGGCCCATCCCGTGCGGCTGGGCATCATCGACCTATTGAGAAAGGACGAGTTGGGAGCCTGCGAAATCGCCAGCGCTTTCCCCCAGTTTGACCGTACCACCATCAGCAAGCACCTGACCAAAATGCGGGACCTGGGGATCCTATTGGATCGCCGAGAGGGCGTCAACATCAAGTATCGCCTGGCCATGGCCTGCATCCCCCCGGTGCTGGCCTGCATCGCCGAGAGGGTGCGCCTCAGGGAATAGGGACTTCGGTTTGCCGCTGTTTTTTGCTGAGGTAAAGAAATTCCAGGAAAAGGCGCTGCCTAGGTGGGACTCCCCTCTTGTACTTCCTTCTTGCCTCCTTTGTAGGTTGATGCTATGATTTTGTTAAATGGAGCTAACTACTCCACCTTTCTAGCTTTGTAGGAGGTAAGACTATGGCTAAGATTGCGATTGTCTACGGAAGCACCACCGGCGCCACCCAGGGCGTTGCCGAGAAAGTGGCCGCCGCGCTGGGCGGTGAGCTCATCGACGTGTCCGGCGCCAGCGCCTCGGCCCTGGACGGCTACGACGTGTTGGTGCTGGGCTGCTCCACCTGGGGTAGCGGCGACCTTCAGGACGACTGGAACAGCTTCATCGACGATTTCGAGAAGCTCAGCCTCCAGGGCAAGAAGGTGGCCCTCTTCGGCACCGGCGATCAGGAGGGCTTCGGTGACACCTTCGTGGACGCTCTGGGCACTCTCTACGATTCGGCCGTGGGCTGCGGCGCCCAGATGATCGGCGCTTGGCCAACCGAGGGCTATTCGGCCACCGATTCCCAGGCCGTCCGCGACGGCAAGTTCGTGGGATTGGCCATCGACGAGAACAACCAGTCCGACCTGACGGACCAGCGCATCGAGGCCTGGGTCAAGGAGCTCCAGGC
>CAZCKP010000045.1:5213-8647 GCA_964499295.1 uncultured Synergistaceae bacterium
GCTTTACCGATCCAGCGAGTCCCCTCTGTGGTAATATAGCGCCGCAGAATTTCCAGAGCCTCCTATGCCTGGACGGTCCGTCCAGGAATGACGATCGGGGTGAGGCCACTGGAATCCTCCGACCCAAGGTCGGAGGCCTGCTGTAGGACCCAGGAGGTTTTCGTCCAAATGGAAGTATTGCTTCAAGGCTTCACCTACGGCACCTGGCAACAGGCCGTGATGGTGCTGGTGGGCTGTGGCCTCATGGCCTTGGCCATCGTCAAGGAGTACGAACCGGCGTTGCTGTTGCCCATGGGCTTCGGCACGGTGCTGGCCAACATCCCCCTGTCGTCGGCGTTAACCCACATGGTAGGCGACACCGAGGTGGTCGGCGCATTGACGGTGCTCTTCGACGCCGGCATCGCCAACGAGATGTTTCCCCTGCTGATCTTCATCGGCGTGGGGGCCATGATGGACTTCTCGCCGGTGTTGGAGCGCCCCCTTATGGCCGTCTTCGGCATCACCGCCCAGGCAGGCATATTCCTGACCATGGGGTTGGCTTTGATGGTGGGCTTTGACTTCAAAGAGGCCGCTTCTATAGGCATCATCGGCGCCGCCGACGGCCCCACGTCGATTTTCGTGTCCAGCCGCTTCGCTCCCCACCTGCTGGGCCCCATCTCGGTAGCGGCCTATTCCTACATGGCCTTAGTGCCGGTGATACAGCCGCCGGTGATCCGGTTCTGCACCACCAAGGCCGAGCGTCAGATGGCCATGAAGCCCAGCGCTGGCCGCACCGTGTCTCGGCGAGCCAAGATCCTCTTCCCCATCGTGGTCACCGCTGTGGTGGGCTTCTTCGCGCCCGCCTCGGCCACGTTGATCGGGTTTCTGATGTTCGGCAACCTGCTGCGGGAAAGCGGCGTGGTGGACCGGCTATCCCAGGGAGCCCAAAACGAGCTGACCAACATCGTCACCATCCTGCTGGGGCTGTCCATCTCGGCCACCATGACGGGAGAGCGGTTCATCCAGCCCCAGACGCTGCTGATCCTAGCCATGGGCCTGGTGGCCTTCGTCTTGGACACCGCCGTAGGAGTGCTATCTGCCAAGGCACTGAACCTCTTTGTCAAGGAGAAGATCAATCCCATGGTAGGCGCCGCAGGGATCTCGGCCTTCCCCATGGCCTCACGCACCGTCCAGCGCATGGCTATGGAGGAGCGCCGGGGCAACTTCCTGCTGATGTACGCCGCCGGAGCCAACGTATCGGGACAGATCGGCTCGGTGGTGGCCGGCGGCCTCCTGCTGGCCATGCTGGGCGGCTAGGGTTGCCAAGAAATAATCGCTATCAAACCGTAGCTATCAAAAAGTCCCGAGGATCTCGGCGATGCCGTGAGCCTCGGGGCTTTTTCGTTTCCTTATCGCCTTGTGATTACACATAGATAGGATATACTGATAAAAGGCTTTCAATTTGGAGGACTTGAGGGAGGGCGAAACCGTGAAGGAGCGCCTGATGGCCTTGGTGGACTGCGACAACTTTTTCGTCTCCTGCGAGCGGCGACGCCATCCCCAACTGGCAAAGCGTCCCCTGGTGGTGCTCTCGGCCAACGACGGTTGCATCATATCCCGAAGCCGCGAGGTCAAGGCCCTGGGCACCGTGGCCATGGCGGCGGCCTACGGCCCCCTGAAGGCCTACCTGGACCGCCAGGGCGTGGTGGCCCTCTCGGCGGATCACCACTACTACCAGGACATGTCGGGCCAGGTCATGGCGGAGCTGGGGCGATGGACCGACGAGATGGAGCAGAGCTCCATCGACGAGGCCTACATCAACCTCTCCATCGCCTCGGTCCAGGCCCCGACTGGATACTGTCGCCTCATCCGCCGCTCCCTCTGGCAGCGGTGCCAGATCCCGGTATCCATCGGCATAGCCCCCACCAAAACCCTCTGCAAGATCGCCGCGGCCATAGCCAAAGACCACCGCCAATTTCGAGGGGTCTGGGCCCTGGAGGAATCCTACCGCCAGGCTTTGCTGGAGCGGCTACCGGTTCAGCAGGTCTGGGGCATCGGCAAGGGAGCCCTGGCCAAGCTCCGAAGCCGAGGCATCGCTACGGCGGCCCAACTGGCCAGCTGCAACGAATCCTGGCTCCGGCGGGAGCTGTCCATCCGGGCCGTACAAACCGCCCGGGAGCTGCGGGCCATAGCCTGTTTTCCCCTGGACAGCGCTCCGACGCCGCCCCAGACCGTGGCTGTGATGCGCACCTTCGGCCGCCCCCTGGAAAGGCTGGAAGACCTGGAGCAGGCCCTGACCTGCTACGGTGTCGAGGTGGCTACCAGGGTTCGGCGCCAGGGCCTCAAGGCCCGGAGACTGGAGGTCTCCATCCAGACCAACCGCTTCGACGAGGGCTTCCTCTATCTGAAACAGGCCGTCAAGCTGGTCCCTCCAGCGTCCCAGGACCAGGAAATCATCTCGGCGGCCCTGGGGCTACTGCGAAAGCTTTGGCAGCCCGGCCAAAGCTTCGTCAAGGCCAACCTGATCCTGTCGCGGCTGGTGCCCCAAGAGGAACAACAGATGACCCTCTTCGAGGGCATCGACGGTTCTCGGCAGAAATGGGACCGCTTTCTCTCGGCGGTGGACCGGCTCAACCAGGAATTCGCCCACCAGTTGGTGATCCCGGCGGTGCTGGGGATCGCCAACCCGGCGGCACAGCGTCGGGATCACCTGGCGGTGGCTTCAGAGCTGGAATCCTCCTAAGGGGCAGTAAATTTTCGCTTATTCCCTAAAAAGCGCTGTATTTTGCGAAAAGAATTTTTTTTAGGCTATGTTGACAGTCAAAAGGCTCCTGGCTATGCTCAAATAATCGAGGGTTTACAGGGCCTTTGAAACCGTTGGTCGGGCCGCAGCAGCGGCCCCATCCCGATGCCAGGAGGTGGTGCCCCCTTACAGCAAAAAACAGGCCCTATCGGATCCGGCCTCTGCCGATGCCCGTCGGCACTGGCCCGGAGTTCCTGGAGCCTCTGGCTCCGAGTCCGGCCTCGCCGGATGCCCTGCACCCAAAGCCGCCGGTGCCCTCCGGCGCCTTGGCTGATGTTACGTCAGCTGCACAAACTGCCCACAGCTACTACCTCTGCCCACGCCCCAAACGGTCTCGATCCCTGTGCCTTTGGTAATCCGGAACCCAATATCCCCCTAGCACCCCTACCCTTGGTCAAAATGGAAGGAGCTATCATGAAGAACCTGAGGAAAGCCTTCGCTTTGGCGTCCGTCCTTTCGCTGTGGCTTTGCGCTTCCGCTCTAGCCGCTAGCTACAATCTGTCCAATCAGTTCCCTCCTTCTCATCACATCTCCAAGGGACTGGCAGTGTTCGTCGATAAGGTCAAGGAATATTCCAACGGCAACATCACCATCACCCTCTTCGACTCGGGCCAGCTTTTCAAGGACACTGAGATCGTGGAAGCCCTCCAAG
>CAZCKP010000046.1:0-8545 GCA_964499295.1 uncultured Synergistaceae bacterium
CCCTTAGCGATGGCCCGATCGTTGAGCCATGCCGGGATGGTGAGGGTTTTCTTGACGGCCTTGGCGTTTTTGTAGCCCTTCACCCTGCCGCAGACCAGTGAGACAAAGCCGTCCTTCGGAACCGGCAGGTTCGAAATCTCCGAGGGCTGCGCTGATGGGACTGTATCAACCGTTGACCAAAGGGAAAGCCCCTCCGATAGGGCCAACCTGAAAACGTTGACGCAACCCGGCGGCGATAGTACTATGTACTAAAAGAAGGGGCCAAAAGAAAGGAGAAAGGAGCTGATACCATGGCTTTTTCCATTCGCCTGACCGAGGAAGAACGATCCCTGGCCGAGAGCTACGCCAAGTTGCGCTCTCTGTCGTTAGGCGAGGCCTTTAAGCGGGCCCTGTTCGACCAGATCGAGGAAGAATACGACATCGCCCTGGCCCAAGAAGCCTATCGGGAATACCTGGAAGATCCCCAGACCTGTAGTCACCGGGAAGCTAAGGAGCTTCTGGGGTTATGACCTACCGGGTGGCCTACTCCAAAAGGGCCATTAAAGAGCTCAACAAACTGGACCCCTACACCCGGCAGATGCTCTATAGCTGGATCGGCAAGAACCTTCAGGACTGTGAAAACCCCAGGCAACAGGGCAAGGCCCTGAAATGCGACCGAAGCGGCCAATGGCGCTACAGGATCGGCGACTACCGGCTGATCTGCCTGATCAGGGGCCAGGAACTGGTGATCCTGGCCCTGGCGGTGGGACATCGCCGGGAGATCTACGGCGACCGATAACGGGTTTTACCGGATTGTCGACTATCGATGTGCCCGTTGGCCTCGGTTCTGCTACAATAGACCCAAGACATTACCGCGGCGGCCTAGACCCGCACAAGCTACAGCAAAGGGGAGAAATGTCCAGAATGAGAGAGTACAAGACGCTGAGGTTTTTCGACGACGACGGGATGGTCCAAAAGAAGCAGGCCCAGGATATGCTGCGTCACCAGGGTTGGGAGATCCAGAGCGAGAGCCGCATCACCTCGGACAAAGGCTCCGAGGTCCTGGTGGAGTTCTACCGCGACAGCCGCGCCTACGAGGAGCCCCTGTGGCCCCCTGTGGCGCCTCGGGAGCCCCGGGAATCCCGGGACCGGATGCCCGAGGCCGAGTCTCCCTGGCCCTCGACCTACAGCCGTAGGAGTTCCACCGCGGAGCTGGACTACGACGATGAGCCTCCGATGGGACAACGCCGCCGCCACTACTCCAAGCGCCGCGAGAATCACCGGGGCTCCCGGTTCTTCTCGGGGCTGATCATGGGGCTGCTGTTGGGCGCATTGGGCGGCTTCGGCGGCGGCTGGTGGCACTACGCCCTGTCCCCGGCCCTGGCGCCCACCCCCTCTGCTGGTCCTCGGATCGTCATACCCAACGGCTTCGCCGTTCCCTCAGCTCCTGAGAGCTCGGTCCAGGTCGCCGAGGCTACGGCAGCGCCCGAGACTCCGGCTCCCGCGTCGGAACCCGCTGCCGCCCCGGCTTCAGAGCTAGCTCCGGCTCCGGCTCAGGCCCCCGCTCCCACCCCAACGCCGTCGGCCTCGCCAGCCCGCCCGGCCCAGCGCCGCGGCGTGGTCACCAGCAGTTCGGTGAACATCCGTCACCAGCCCTCGACCAGCACCGGTCAGCGGATAGGCAGCGCGACCTACCATCAGGAACTAACAGTGCTGGAGGAGCGCGACACCGGCGAGCAATACCCCTGGTATCGCGTCTCCGGCAGCTTCGGTGAGGGCTGGATCTACGGCCGCTACTTGAGAATTCGGCAATAGCCCACAAGACACAATCGGACACAATCGAAAGGAATCCCCCGAAGGGAGGCGGCCGCCAGCCGCCTCCCTTCGCGTTTTGCCTTGGCTTCGGGACTGGAAGGGCTGAGATTGGGATAAAATACGCAATCCTATCGCCTTGACGGGCCCTTGCTTTGGCTCTATCATCGGGGGCACTTCGGTTTTTCGTGGTAAAACTTCGCCGTCGCGGCCCTTCGGGCAGCGGCGGCCATCTGTAGGGAGGATCGGCAAGGAGTGAAAGACGATGCAAGGCCATCTGGCTGAACCCTCGGGTCCTGACATGACCAGGGAGGAGCTGAGGGAGCTAGAGCGGCCCCCCAAGACGGCGTTTCAACTGGCCATGGACTACCTGATCTGTCTGCTTCCCCTGGCCATGGGCGGCGTGGCGCTGTTGGAGTACCACCTGGTGCCCAATCTGAAGGGCAACGAGACCACCAGGGCCTACAGCGGCTTTATCGGGATCCTGATGGCCCTTTTAGCGGTCTATTTCGCGGCGGCGTTAAGGGACAAAAAGGCCTTTGAAGGGCTGCGCTACAAGGCTCCGTTCTACACCTTCGTGCTGGCGGCACTGACGGCCTACGACTACCTGACCCTGAAGACGGGGACGCTGATGCTGCCCTATTTCCCCTGGGTGGATCAGGTGCTGGTGGCCATGATGGCCGACTGGCGCTATCTGGTGGAGTGCACCGTCAACTCGCTGATCCTGCTCTTTACGGGCTACTTTTCCGGCGCGGGGTTGGGGCTAATCACCGGCATCGCCTGCGGTTACAACCGAAAGATCAACTACTGGATCGCCCCCTTTATGAAGCTGCTGGGCGCTATCCCCTCCACCACCTGGCTACCGGTGGTGATGGTGCTGGCGTCGACGCTCTTCAAGGGCAGCGTCTTCATAATCGCCCTGGGGGTGTGGTTTGCCGTGACCATCGCCTCGATAACGGGCATCACCACCATCGACAACGCCTACTTCGAGGCGGCCCGAACCCTGGGAGCCAGGGGAGGCCAGCTGATCTTTCGAATCGCCATCCCCTTCGCCCTGCCCAGCATCTTCCAGGGGCTGACCCAGGGCATGAGCTCGGCCTGCACGGCCCTGCTGGTGGCGGAGATGATCGGCGTGGAATCGGGCCTGGGCTGGTACATCACCTGGCAGAGGAGCTGGGCCCAGTACGGCAAGATGTACGGGGCCATCGTGCTGATCTGCCTCATCTTCGTGGCCGTTAACGGTGCCCTGGCTCTGATCAAGGGCCGGGTCCTGAGGTGGCAGGAGGGAGTGGTGAAGCAGTGACCGCTGCCACTTTGAAGCTGGACCGGGTCTGCAAGGGCTTTGCCCGCACCGATGGCCAGGGCGTGACCACGGCGCTGTGGGACATCAATCTGGAGATCCGCTCCGGCGAGTTCGTCTCGGTGGTGGGGCCCTCGGGCTGTGGCAAGTCCACGATACTGCGCCTCATGGCAGGGCTGATATTTCCCACCAGGGGACAGCTGACCCTCAACGGCCAGGCTATCACGGGACCTTCTCCTGAGCGGGGCATGGTGTTCCAGCGGCCTACGCTGTTTCCATGGATGACGGTGCAGGACAACGTCTCCTTCAGTCTGAGGATGCAGAAAAAAATGGCCGGCCGTCAGGCCGACGTGGACCGGCTGATCCGCATGGCCGGATTGGAGGAGTTCCGGGACTCCTATCCCCATCAGCTCTCCGGCGGCATGGCCCAGCGGTTGGCCCTGATCCGCACCATGATCAACGATCCCCAGGTGTTTTTGCTAGACGAGCCCCTGGGGGCCCTGGACGCCTTTACCAGGATGACCATGCAGGACCAGCTGTTGGAGCTGTGGCGTCGCAACCGGGAACGGTCGGGCCAGCACATGATGGTGATGGTGACCCACGACGTCGACGAGGCCCTCTACATGGGCACCCGAGTGCTGGTGATGGCGCCCCGGCCCGGGCGGATCCGGGCGGATTTGGCCATCGACATGGCCTATCCCCGAAACCGCACCAGCAAGAAGTTCCTGGACTACCGCAGCCAGATCATGGAGATGCTGGACTTCGGCCGGACCGAGGCCTGAGGGATTTCCCGGCTCCCCGGGGCCGTATTTTAGGCGCTACCTGAGGCCGGAGGCGTTTCTATCGTTACTAATCTTACTAACTGACTAGGTTTACTAAGGCTACTAAGAGGGAGGTTGGCAAGGGTGAAGGCAAAACTGCTCGGCGCCGTCTTGGTCGGCGCGTTGGCATTGACGGTCCCGGCCTGGGCCGAGACGGCGGCGGAAGAGGAAGAGGCCTGGAAGCAGGAACCGGCCTACGGCCGGACCATCCGGATCGGTTATAACGGCGGCCTCTGCCTGGGCGCCTTTGGCGTGGCCCAGATCATGGGATTTTACGAAGCCGAGGGGCTCCAGACCGAGATCGTCCGCATGAGCGGCGGAGGCGGCGCCGGCGCCATGACCGTCGACGGCCTGGGCACCGGCAAGATCGACGTCACCGGCGATCACATCGCTACCATGCTGGTGCCCACGGTCAATGGTGTCAGGATGAAGTTTACCGCCGGCATTCACACGGGCTGCAAGAGCCTCTACGTATTGACAAATTCGGATATCCAGAACACCTCGGACCTGGTGAGCAAGGCCATCGCCGTCCCCGAGGGCATCGGCGCTTCGGATCACAACATCGCCCTGCGGCTGCTCAACAAGGACCAGGTGGATCCCCGGTCGGTGCGGTGGCGGGTGGTGGAGTCCGGCGCAGCGGTGCTGGCGCTGCAGCACGGCGAGATCGCGGCGGCGCTGCTGAGCGACCAGTTCGCCAAGCAGTTCCTGGACAACGGCACCCTGCGGATCATCCGGTCTATGACCTTCGACCAGGATTTCCGGGAAGAGACCTGCTGTGTCCACGCCGTGGCACTGGACTTTTACGAGCAGAACCCCATCACCGTGAAAAAGTTGACTCGAGCCCACGAGGCCGCCAGCGCCTGGATGTCCGACCATCCCCAGGAGGCGGTGCAGCTCCTGCAGGAACACCGCTGGACCTCGGGGGACTACGTGCCGGTGCTGGAGATCTTCCAGTCCTACAACTTCGGCATCAGCGACGAGCTGACCGAGGCGACACTGCGCAACGTCATCGACGACTACAAGGCCCTGGGCCTCATCGACAGCCGTCACGACACCGAGGAGCTGCTGAACCGGGTCTGGGATCCGGTGCTTAGCCGCTAGCCCGCCGGGCAAGAACATAGTAAAAGACCGTAGGCTACAGCAAAAGGGGGGCTCCACCGGCGCTAGTTCAGCGCCGGCGGAGCCCCCCTTTGTATCGCCCTGGGGCAGTTTGCAGGGTCGCTGGCCTAGTGGGTCTGCTGCAGCTGGGGCACCCAGACCATGCCGAGGCAGCGCTTGAGGACCCGCACCTGGGAGGTATTGGGCTGGCGGTCCAGGCCGAAGCGGCTCACCAGATTCCAGACCTTATCGGGGTCGTCGTGCTCGATGCCGATGCTGCGGTGCTGGACCCCTTCGAACTCCACCGTGGCGATCTCCACGGCCACGTCGTCGATGTTGTAGAGCTGCCGGCGCTTATTGACGGTGACGCAGCGCAACAGCTCGTTGGGTCTCACCAGCTCCTTCAGAAACTGCTCTGCCGTGTAGCTGCTGCGGCCGTACATGGGCTCGGGGATGTAGCAGAGCTCGAAGAACTGGTTCAGCATGGTCTGGTCCAGGGGGAACTCCTGCTTCATTATGGGGAGCCACTGTTGAAGGCCGTTGCTGGCCACGCACTGGATGGCTTTGACGTCGAGCATGTTGAAGTGGACCTTGGCACTGGTGTCCCAGAGCCTGGACAGTATGTCGGTGCCGTGGGTATTCAGCAGGTTCTTCATGGGGTAGGCCTGGATCTGCCGTTCCGCCTCCTCAAATCCCGGGCCGAAGGTGCGCCACTCCCAGCGTCCTTGAAGGTTTTGTTTCATCTCGAGCCTCCCTTTCTCAGGTCACCGATCTCCTGATCCGGTGGGCCTGGCGAGTATATTTCTAGTTTAACACAAAGCCGGGCCCTGTAGAGCCCGGCTAATTAACGGTCCTGCCTGCCGGGGCAGCCCTGGCGATAGAGGCAGCGGGGGCACCGGTCAGCCCGTGCCGGCCAGGGGCCGCTGCCAGCCTGGCCGGCCATCTGGGTCAGCCCCTGAAGGAGCTGCCCCTCCTGATCTGCCGTCATGGCCTCCAGGGGGGTCTGGAGCCCTTCCCGGAGGTTCCAGATCGCGGCGTCCTGGGGGCCTCCCTCCGGGACCAGATGGCGCAGCGCCAGGCTGTAGAACCGCAGCTGGTCCTGGTAGATGGCCTCGATGGGCTCGGCCCGCTGGGGATCGGTGGGGCGGCGGGTGGTCTTGTAGTCCCGCAGGCAGAGCCGAATTTCCCCCTGATGGTCGGTCTCGGTCCAGACCACGTCCATGGCCCCCACCAGAAGGAAGCTCTGGCCCTGATCTCCCCTCAGGGGTACCCGGAAGGGGAACTCCCGCCGGAGCTGCCGCCGCTGGAGAGCCGATCTCATGCGCTCCAGCAGGGCCTGGCTTTGGTCGGTCTGGAACCGGCCGGCCATGGTCCGGAGCAGCTGCCGTACCTCGCCCGAGCGCCAGAGGGGGCAGAGCTGGGCCGGCAGATGGCTTTCGGGCAAGGCCAGGAGGCGGTCCAGATGGGGGGCCGTGAAGTCCCAGCGCTCCATGATCCAGTGGACCAGAGTCCCCAGCAAGAGGCCACCCTGGGAGTCCTGATCCTGGTCGTAGTCGTATCGCTCCGGCAGGGTCCAGCTCAAATCCAGGCCCTGGCGGTGGGACCGGCGCCATGCCAGGGGGCAGAAGTTCCACAGCGACCAGGAGGTGGCGCTGATCCGCAGCAGATCCTGGCGGCGGTGGGCCGGCGTGGCCAGATCGCGCCCCATGGCCACAGCAGGAGCCGGCGGCGCTGGCCTTTCCGGCGCCATCGGGGGAGCGCCGTCGGCTAGATCGGCCAGCTCGGAAGCCTCCAGGGCCTGGGCCTGAAACTCCAGGTCCAGAAAGCGCGTCGCCTCGGCCCCTTTCCCGGAAGAACCTTCCCGATCCTTGGAGCTCAGCACCGCCCCCAGAATCAGTCCGTCCTGGGCCCGGGTCTGGGCCACGTAGTATAGCCGGGCCAGCTCCTCGGCGCTTTCGACCCGATCCAGGGCCCTGTGGACCTCTCCGAATCTGCAGGGGCTATCTTCCTGGCCGGTCCATCGCTGGGGCAGGCTCCCACTGGCCAAGAGAAGGTGCCGAGAGGCGAAGACTTTGCCCAGGTCGGTGCGGCTTCGATGGTCCAGACCCAGCAGCACCACCAGGGGGAACTCCAGGCCCTTGGAGGCGTGGATGGTCATGACCCTCAGAGCGTCTTCGTCGGCGTCGATCTGGGGCTCGGCCTGGCGGGTGGAGTGGCCCTCCATGGCCTTGGCCAAAAAGTCGGCTGCGCCCTGGGGTGCTCGGCCCAGGGTGTCTTGAAATTCCTCCAGCTGGTCCAGGGCCTTGCGCAGATTGGCCACAGCGGCCATCCGACGTCGGGGCGGGATCGAGGCGATCAGGTCCTGGTCGGCTAAAATCTGGCTCAGCACCGTCGAGGCACCCAGGTGGGCGGCCTGGCGGACCCAGTCCTGAAGCCGTTGGGCCAGCTGTGGCTCCAGGGCCTTCAGGTCTTCCAGGGGATTCCTGGGACTCAGCCGGGCCAGCAGCTCCTGGGCCCGGCTCTGGCTAAGCCCCGAAAAGGGCGAACAGAGAAAGGCCGCCAGGGCCAACTGGTCGCCGGGATCGGCCAGGAACTGCACCAGGCTGGCGCTGTCCTGGATCTCCGATCGGCCGTAGTAGCTCACCGTGGATTCCAACACCACAGGAATGCCCAGGCGCTGAAAGCCCCTCCTCAGGGGCTCGTAGAGGGTCCTGGTGGGCACCAACACGGTGATGTCCCGCCATTGCAGCGGCCGGAGCTGGCCGCGGTCCCACACCGGGGCCCCCTGTTGGTGGAGCTCCCATAGCTTTAGGCCTATACGGTGGATAAGCCTTTCCCGGGCCTGGGCTAGGGGCTCCGATTTCTCCTTGCCGTCGTCGCCGGCGATCCTTTGGGGGACCTGGAAGATCCGTTCCAGCCCAGGCAGCCCCACCTGCTGGCGCTGGTGGATCCACTCCGGGGCCTCGTCCAGGCTTCGAGGCGACCCCAGGGCCTCGTAGGGAAGAGGCAGCCGGTGGCCCAGGCCGGCCCTCCAGACCGTCGAAAAGCGCCGGTTCACGGCGTCCAACACCGCCTCGGAGCTGCGAAAGCTCACGTCCAGAGCCACGTAGGTAGCCCCCGGATCTTTTTGGGCCTGCAGGGCGTAGCGGGCCAGCAGCGCTGGCTCGGCGTGGCGGAAGCCGTAGATGGACTGTTTCAGGTCGCCCACCAGGAAAAGCCGCCCTCCCGAGGCCTGGCAAATGGACTGGATCAGCTGATCCTGCAGGGGGTCGGTATCCTGGAACTCGTCGACCAGCACCTCCCGAAACCGGGAGGCGTAGTCCCGGTTTTTCGCCACAGCCTGGGCGGCCCAGAGGATCATGTCGGCAAAGGTCAGCAAGCCCCGGCGGTCCTTGAAGGCCTGCCAGAGGGCCCAGCAGAGCCAGGCCAGCTTTAGCCCCTGGCTCCAGTATCGCCGCTCGCCGTCGCTCCAGCCCTGGTCCAGCAGCACCTCCAGGGCCCCCAGGTCCTGGGCCCTTTGGCGCCAGTCCTTGAC
>CAZCKP010000047.1:0-8454 GCA_964499295.1 uncultured Synergistaceae bacterium
AGGAGGCCATGACCAACATGCTGATCATAGCCGGAATGGACAGCCGGGCCAGCAGTGGCCCCAGGGGGTCCGACGCCAGCCTCTCCTTGCGATTTTTGGTCTCGTTCACAGCGGTGCCTCCAGACAAGGTGTTTTCCCGGGCTCCTAGGGCGGGCCGGAAAAATTGGATTTCGCAAAACTTGAGGCTTCAGCATAGCACATTTTTTCGGCCCTGGAGTCGGTAGATTTCGCCGCTGTTCCAGGACCAGCCCCAGGCCAAGGCAAAGACAGCGAAGGGGCCTCGCCTCCGAGGCGTAAAGGCCCCCGAGGCTTGGGCCTGGAATAGGCCTGCGAAAAGCCGCGAGCCCGGGGAAGCTCCCCAGGCCCGCGGCAGCGTCAGGACTCTTTAGGATTCCACGATCTTCCAACGGCCCTCTTTTCGGGCCTTGACGGCGGGGTAGTCTCCCCGGCAATACCCTAACAACACGAAGCAGCGGGCCACGTAATGGTCCGGAATTTCCCATCGCCGCAGCAGCTCGGCGCCCAGTTCGTTGTCGAAGGTCTCCTCGCCTCTGGCGACGATACAGGAGGCGATGCCCAGGGCCGTCGCCGCCAGGACCATGTTCTGGGCGCAGCAGAAGGCGTCGGCGACGCTGTAGAGGAAGTCCCTGGCCCCGAAGACGGCGCAGGCCGCCGGAGCTCCGTAGAAACCGCTTTTCATGGTGGCGTCGTCGATGATGCTGGGCTGTTCGCTGGAGACCCGGTATCCCGCCAGGTTGGAGCGGTCGAACTTAGCGATGTTGAGCCGGCCCAGCTGTTCGCAGAGCTCTCGGCTGTAGATGCCGCAGATCATCGCCCGTTGCCCCCCTCCGGCGCTGGGGGCGTAGAGTCCCGCCTCGATGATCTTCTCCAGATCGCTTTGGGGGATCTGTCTTTCCTCGTATTTGCGGATCGTGCGCCGGCGTTTCATCAGTTCCAGAATATCCACGTCCTGCAGGTTCATGGTCCCACCTCTTTCCAACATTGGGGGTCTACCCCGTAAAAGTCCCCGTCGCTGCCGCTGGCCACGGCAGGACAGCCCCGGCAATAGGGCAGCAGCTCGCAGCGGGAACACTTTTTAAACTTGTGGTAATCCCGATATCCTTCCATCTGGCAAACCCAGAGGTCGGCCAGGCGGTCCGAAAAGACGTTGCCCACCCGGCTGTTTTGGACGCGGCGGCAGGCGTAGACGTCGCCGTCGGGCAGGATCGTCAGATGGCAGTTGCCGCAGTTGCATCCACCGTAGATCATGCCCTCCTGGGCGTCTTGGGGGATCTCGAAAAGGCCCTGTTCGTGGAGGTACAGCGTCCAGAGGTGGTCCTTTCTGTTGAAATAGGTGGCGCACCCCTGGGCCTGGTAGTGCTGAAACTTCCGGTGGCAACGGTCCAGCAGCTCCCGGTACTGCCAGGGCGAAAGGCCCCTGTCCTTGTCCTGGCTGGTGGGGCAATACCGGGCAAAGGCGAAGACGTCGACGCCGGCTGCCACGACGGCGTCGATAATGGCGGGGAGCTCCTGGGCGTTGGCTGACGACACCGTGGTCATCACCACCGACCGAAGGCCCGCCTCCTTGATGACGCCGATCTTCTCGATGGTGCAGTCAAAGGATCCCGGCTTGCGAAACCAATCGTGGGTCTCCCTCATGCCGTCCAGGGAGAGCTGGTACTTTTGGCAGCCCAGGGCCTTCAGGTCCCGACAGACGCTAACGGTCAGGTGAAAGGGGTTTCCCAGGATCGCGAAGGGGATGTTCCCCTTTGCCAACAGCTCCAGCAGTTGCCAAAAGTGGCGGTGCAAAATGGGATCGCCGCCGGTGATGTAAAAATAGGGCGATCGGCTGTAGACCTCGCAGAAGTCCAGGCAGTTGTAAAAGCAGTCCTCTATCTGCTGCCAGGTCATGGCGGCGAGGTCTCTATCGGGGTCCTCCGAGAAGATGTAGCAGTGTTTGCACCGCTGGTCGCAGTGATCGGTGATGTGCCATTGAAAGGCGAAGTAGTCCTTCATGGAGGCTCCTTGCTGGCGACGGCAAGGCCGGCTCGCCGCGAAAGCGCCCCCGGCAGAGCTCTGCCGGGGGCTGATGGGGGAGAAGGGCCCTACTTTTTGTCGCCGGCTCCGCAGGCCGAGGGCTTTTCTTCGGGCTTATCGCCGGCGCCGCAGGCCGATCCGCAGGCGGTGGGTTTTTCCTCGGGTTTGTCGCCGGCGCCGCAGGAGCAGCAGCAACCGGAGTTCTTCTCGTTCCAACCAGCCAAATTCGAAAGCGCCATAGGTGGTTCCCTCCCTTTCGTAGTCGGGGACTGACGGTCCTTAACTCCCTTTGTATCCTGCTAGGCCAGAAAAGGGAAGTACGCATAAATCTGTGACTTAGTTACCTTTTTGTGACCTAGGACCCTTGCGGGAATCGGGCTATTGCATTATGTTTGGGCGGTAACGTTGCGATGGAAACCCATGGAAAGGGGCGATGGGAGTGCTGACGAAAGACGAATTGCCGGATTGTCCCGTGGCGACGACGGTGCAGCTCATCGGCGGGAAATGGAAGCTGTTGTTGCTGCGCAACCTCCTCCAGCGTCCCTGGAGGTTCAACGAGTTGAAAAAATCCCTGGATGGCATCAGCCAAAAGGTGCTGACCGATAGCCTGCGCTCGCTGGAGGCCGACGGCATCGTTGCCCGCACCGTCTTTCCCGAGGTGCCGCCTCGGGTGGAATACGCCCTGACGGAGCTGGGCGAGTCCATGCGCCCCATCATCGACGCCATGGCCCAGTGGGGCAGCGACTACAAAAGGCGATCTTGAGATCCCGATGGGGCCGGTCGCCCTGAGAAGTAGCTCTTTACGGTTCAGTATAACCTTGAGGTTTGGCCGCGGTAAAGCCTTGGGCCGGTGGAGCCACAAAAAAACAGCGATGCCCCCACCGGAGGGGTATCGCTGTTTTTGTATCGCACTCCTTTGGATCAATGGGGCTATTTTTTGAGGGCCACCGCTTCGATTTCCACCATGCCATCCTTGGGCAGTCGGGCCACCTGGACGGCGCTGCGGGCCGGCGGGTTCTCGGCAAAATAGCCGGCGTAGACGCCGTTCATGGCGGCGAAGTCGTTCATGTCCTTGAGGAACACCGTGGTCTTCACCACCAGCTCCAGGGAGCTTCCGGCGGCCTCCAGGACGGCCTTGACGTTTTCCATGGCCTGGCGGGTCTGTTCCTCGATGGTGCCGGGCAACACGCCGTTGGTATCCATGCCCAGCTGCCCCGAGGTGTAGACCATCTGATCGGTAGCGATAGCCTGGGAATAGGGGCCGATGGCGCCGGGGGCCTTGGGTGTCGAGACGACGTTCTTCATAGCAGTACCTCCTGCATTAGGGAAAGAAAATACCGGTCCCGAGGACTTATCGCTCTGGAACCTCCATCCGATGCCGTGATTATAACACTTGGGGCCCTGGATAGCATCTTTTCCCGCCTGGGCCCGGCTCTTCTGGCCAAAGCCGCTTTGGCGCCCCAGAAAAGGGGCTTCATCGATTATAATTGGAAAAGCGGGTTCCTTGCGACTCCAGAGCCGCGACACCAGAGCCCAAGGAGATGGTGTGATGATGCCGTGAAGGCGCTAGGGTGCCTGTTGTTACTATGGTGGTTGGCCGTTCCGGCCTGGGCTGTCGATCGCGGCGGGGAGCTCTTTCAGATATTTACCGACAAGCTCCAGCCCCAGGAGGCCAAGCTGATCCTCCAGGGTCAGCCCAGGGAGAACGGCTGGATCCCCCAGCTGTACCTGGAGATGACTGGGGCAACCGTGGGAGGCCTGCGGCTCCAAAGGGTTGCCATAGACGGCTACGGCATCGAAGCTACGCCGCCATCGCTGTGGTCCCAGGTGGACTATCCCAAGATCGGCTCTATCCTGGCCTGCCACGGCTGGGTCCAGGTAACCCAGCAGGACGTCAACGCCTTTCTGGCCTCCCGGGTCTTTGGCTCCAAGGGAGAGTGGGAAGGGGTGGAGGTCCGCTTCAGCGACGGCAGGATCCAGGCTTCCTGCTACTACCGGCTGGACCTGAAGATCCTGGCCCTGCGGCTCAAGGTGGACTTCAGCACCAACCTGGAGGTACGCAACGGCACTGAGCTGTGGCTCCAGGACACCCATCTGAGGATCAACAACGCCGAGGTGTCGGAGTCGCTGATTCGCCGGGCCCTGGCCAGGCTCCAGCCCCTGTTGGACCTCAGGAACTTCATGCTGCCGGTGAACCTGGCCCAGGTGGAGATCCAAGACCAGACCATGACCATCCGGAGCCGGCGGCCGGCTCGGTCCTTTCCAGGGCTTCTCTACAGCTATCCCCAGGCCCCCTAGGTGCCCAATCCAGCGGCCGCTGGCCGGCGACCGGCCTAGACCGCGGCGACCAGACGACCAGAATAGAGATCAGCCAGAATAGAGATCAGAAAGAGAGGACGTCCAAGCCATGGCTTCACAGATCTGCCGGGACTATTCGTCCCGGACCAAGTGGCGGATTTTGGCACTGAACCACGGCATCAACGATCTGCAGGCCCAGCACGTGGAAGCCTTCGCCCCGTTGTTGCGGGAGCGGTTGGGGCTGTCTATGGGAGAGGCGGGCATGCTGGTCTCCATGGGCGGGCTGATGCACAGCTGCGTCCAGCCTGTGGCGGGCTTTCTGTCGGACCGGCGGGGAGATAATCGCTTCATCCTCTGGGGCGTGACCATGGCGGCCTTCTTCGGCAACATGATCCCCCTGGCGCCGTCGTTCCCCTTGGCCCTGGCCATAGTGCTGCTCTGGGGCCTGGGCACGGCCATCTTCCACCCCCAGGGCCAAGGCGCGGCGGGCTACGTGGCCGAGCCCAACGACCTGGCTCTGGCCATCGGCTTTTTCTCCCTGGGCGGCATGATCGGCACTGCCCTGGGGCCCCTCTATGGCGTCTTTTTATATACCCGTTGCGGACCCTTTGCGCCCTTTGCCGCCCTGGTGTTGCCGCTGATCACCACGGGGCTCTGCGCCCGCACCATGCCCCGGATCCACCAGGGCCGCCAGGACTCCCAAGGTCTTTCCACGTTGCCCCGGCGGCTGGGGGCGGTCTTCGGGAAGGTCTGGCCGGTCTGGGCTGTCACCTTCAGCCGGGACTGTTCCCGCAGGGGGGTTCAGTTTCTGCTGCCGCTGCTGGTCAGCTTCCGCGGCGGCTCCCTGGCCCAGGTGGGAACGGTGCTGTTGATCATGTCCTTTCTCTCGGCCCTGGCTCCGCTGGCGGTGGCCCGCTGGGGGAGCCGGTTTTCCACTGCCAGGGTCCTGGCCTGGTCGATCCCTCTGGGGACGGCTCTGGTGCTGCTGGGCCTGGCGTTGCCCCTGGCCTGCACGGTGCCGCTGATCGTCACCGGTAGCATTGTCCAGGCCTCTAGCATCTCCCTGACCGAGGCTCTGGCCCAGTCCCTGGCGCCCCAGGACCGCAGCACCGTCAGCTCTCTGACTATGGGGCTCTCCTACGGCCTGGCTGGGCTATTGTTGACGCCCTTCGGCTTTTTGGCCGACTGGGCCGGCATCGAGACGGCCCTGGCCCTGGTGGCCGCCGTGCCGTCGCTGGTGATCCTGCCGGCGTTGGCCCTGGTCTGGCGGCGGCGGGGCCTCTGGGGTCGGTAGCTGACGCTGGCTAGTCCTGGCCCTGGGGGGCCCGAACACTCAAGGAGGAACGATCGGTGGCTTTTTGTGCGAGAACAGCCCCGGCTGCGGGCCAGCGGCGGCCCCACGAGGACGCCCTGGCCTTGGCCTCGGGGTCTTGGTTGCTGACGTCGTCGGACAAAAAGGGTGCCCTGCGCCAGTCCGACCAGGGAGCCCTACTGCTCCAGGGCTCCATCGCCAACGTCTCGGAGCTCCGCAAGGCTCTGGGCCTGGGCTCCCGGGGTCCCCGCAATCCCGGGACGGTGTTGCTGGCGTCGCTGGACCGCTGGGGTCCCTCGGCCCTGGGACTGGTCCAGGGCCACTGGAGCTTTCTCTACTGGGACCGCAGGGGAGGCCGGCTCCTGGCAGCTCGGGACCTGCGAGGTGCCGAGGCGCTGTTCTACCGCTACGACGGCACCTCTCTGGCCTTCGCCAACTCCCTGGAGGACCTCCAGGGTCTGGCGCCGCTGGCGCCCAACGACGAGGCCCTGGCGGCCTTTTTGATCCGCGGCGAGGTGCCGCCGGGATCCACCTTTTTCAAGGACATCTGGGAACTGGAGCCGGGACACCTGCTGGAGGCGGATCTCCGGAAAAAGACCTTCCAGGTCTCGGCCTGGAAAAAGCTCCACTGCGCCCCCTGGTCAAGCTGGGATGCCCAGACGGCCCTGGAGATCGAGGACCAGTGCCGCCAAGCCCTGGACCAGGAGCTGACGCCTCTGCCGGGGCCCTTGGCGGTGCCTGTGGAAAACCTCCTGGGCGCCTGGATGGCCACCGCTGCCCGGAGAGCCCGTCGGGAGGTGACGGCGCTGGTCAGGGACCGCTGGGGCCTTCAGGCAGCCCAGGCCCTGGGATTGCCCTGGCAGGCCATCAACACCTCGCCGGCGGAGTTGCTCTTCTCCCTGGAGGAGCTGTCGCTTTGCGCCGGCCGGCCTCTGTCGGCGCCGGCGCTGTCGCTGCGCCGGTTCTACCAGGTCGCCGCCGCCCAGGGGCATACCCTCTGGGACCCCCTGGGTGGAGCCGAACTGTTGATAGCGCCCCAGCACTGGTACCGGTCCCAATTGCTCCAGATGGTGCTGGCCGGCGATGGCCAGGAGCTGAAATACAGCTGGGACCACCTCCAGGACCGATTCCTCCGGGGCAAGCCCCACCGGGATCCCCTGCCCCGAAACCTCTTCACCCCCGAGAGCCGGGCCATGGCCATGAAGTTCTCCCTGCCTCGACTCAACCTGAACCGCAAGGTGCTGAACCAACTGGCCCGGGTGGACTTTTTGCGGCGGGAGCGCCGGGACCTGGCGGCGTCCTGTGGCGCCGCGGCGGCCTTCCCCTTCGCCGATTCTACGCCTCTGGCCGAGACGCTGCTGGGGGCCTCGCCGGTCTATCGGATTCACGGCGGCAACGGAAGCCGGCTGTTCCTGCGGCTGACGGCGGAGCTGCCTCGGCGGCTGCCCCGGCGGATCCCCAATCCCGAAGCCGGCGAGCCCGAGTGGGCCTTTCTCAAGATCTTCCCGGCGGTGCTGCTCCGGTGGATCCCCAAGGAGATGGAGCAGTGGGTGGACCTGAAGGTCCTGGGGCGCCGCTGGAAGGACCTGGCCCTGCGGTGCGGACCCGCCGGATTGGAGACGCTGTGGAGGATCGCCGCCGTGGGGCTGTGGCTGCGGAGCCTGCCGGCTTGGCAGCCCCGCCCCAGGGGGCCCCTGGCAGGCCTCAAGGCCCTGAAACGTTGAGGTCGCTGACCTATTAAGGAGGACCCATCATGACCTTTCGCGATTGGAACGGCGGCGGATTTTGGACCTGGGTGCCCGGCCAAGGCTCCCAGGAAGATGCGCCGCGACCTCGGCTACCCCTGAGCCCCAAGACCCTGGCGCTGCTGGCGCTGCTGTTGCTGCTGACGTTGGGCCTGCCGGCTCTGGCGTCCTTTTTGGCCGATTACTACTGGTACCAGGCCGAGGGCTTCACCTCGGTGTTCTGGATTCGCTTGATGCCCCAGTGGATCCTGCTGGTTATCTTTTCGGCGCTGGCCTTCGGGATCCTGTGGCCCAACTACCTGCTGGCCTTCCGCCGGGCCAAGGCCCAGGACCTGCCCATGGAGGCCGAGTTCCACCGGTTGCTGCACCACCCCATGGGCAAATGGCTGCTGTTGGCTGCGGCGCTGTTTTTCGCGCTGAACGCCGGCGTCCAGTCCATGGACCAATGGCAGATGGTGCTCCAGTTCGTCCACGGTCAGCCCTTCGGCACCCGGGATCCCATCTTCGGCAAGGACGTGGGATTCTACGTCTTCTCGTTGCCCTTCTGGTCCTTCCTCCAGCGGTGGCTGCTGGGGGTGCTCCTGTCGGCGCTGATGGGCAGCTGCGTCATCTACGCCCTGGCCCTGTCGGCGTCCTTCCGTGGTGGCATGATCCAGATCCCCCAGTCCTTCCGCTCCCACGGCCTGACCTTGGCGGCGGTCCTGACGGCATGCTGGGGCTGTTCCTATTGGCTCCAGCGCTATCTGTTGCTCTACTCCCCCCAGGGCGTCAGCTTCGGCGCCGGCTACACCGACGTCCACATCAACCTGACGGCGCTGATCGCTCTGACGGTGCTGTCCTGGGCCGTGGCGGCGTTGCTGCTCTGGGCCACCAGGTCCAACCGGAGCTGGCGTTTCATCGCCCTGGTGGCCGGGGCCTTCGTGGCCGTCAACGTGCTGCTCCGGGGGGTGTTGCCCGGACTGGTGCAGCAGTACCTGGTGACGCCCAACGAGTTCGAGAAGGAGCGGCCCTACATCGAGCACAACATCGCCGCCACGTTGAAGGCCTACGGCCTCGACGACC
>CAZCKP010000048.1:0-8321 GCA_964499295.1 uncultured Synergistaceae bacterium
GGCGCCGGGAGCTGTTGGACTGGTTCCAGGGATAACCGATCTGTAACTAGGCAACGATAACGGCAACGACGAAGGTGCGCCTCCATGAGAGGGGGCGCACCTTTTGGCGTAGGGGCAACGGAACGGGAACGCGGCGTCATTGGGACCGGAGCAGCTGGTCCTTCAGGGACCGGTACTTCAGGGTGTAGTAGGGGCCGTTTTGGGCCTCCCGATGGTCGAAGCCGAAGGCCCGGCGGCTCAGGGCCAGCACCGGCGGCGCTTGGATCCGCTTGGCCACGGCCATGCCAGTGTAGAGGTTCCACCACCGCTCCAGGTCCTGGATAAAGGCCCTGGCGTCGGGGAAGAGTTGCGCCACCAGGCCCTGCTGACAGCCCAGTTTCTCCTCCAGGATCCCCTGGCAGTACCACTCCAGCACCTCCTGGGGAGTGACTCGGTTCCAGGACTCCACGAAAGCCCGGAAAAGATAGTCGTGGTAGCGGTACTGGATGGGATCGCCCTTGCCCTGGTCTACGTCCTGTTCCGCCGAGAGCTCGGCGCTGGGGACGATGTCGATGATGCCCTGGGGTATCACCTCCCGGCGGTAGACCTGCTGGTTCAGGTACCGGGCCAGGTCATAGACCTGGTGTTTCCACAGGTCGGCCAGGGCGGCCAAAAAGCCCGATTGGTCGCCGTAGAGGGTGCAGTAGCCCACGGTGGCCTCGCTTTTGTTGGCGTTGCAGGTGAACACGGCTCCCCAGCTGGCGGCGATGGCCGCCAACACCCTGGCCGAGCGGTCCCGGGCCTGGATGTTCTCAGTCACGAAAGAAGACACCCGCAAAGTCTCGGGCTCCCGGCCGGGCTGGATCACCGAAGCGCTCTGGAGCTGCTCCACCGTGGCGTCCACCGACTGCTGGATGGGCATCACGGTGTAGCGGCAACCCAAATTTTGGGCCAGCTGCTGGGCCAGTCCCCGGGTGGTAGAGGAATTGAACCGGCTGGGCATGTTCACCAACATCACCCCGTCGGGGCCCAGCACCTTGGCGTAGAGCGCCGCCGACACCGCCGAGTCGATGCCTCCCGACAGGCCTATGACGGCCCGGGAAGCGCCGATGGAGTCCATGAACTTGCCGATGCCGTAGCTCAGGGCCCGGTAGATCGCCGCCGGCTCCTCCTCGATGACCGGTTCCAGCGCCGGCCTTGGGGGGGCCTCGAAGAGGGATACCACCGCCATCTGGGACTGGTAGGCCTCGGCGCAGAACGATAGCGACCCGTCAGGGCCGTAGACCGAACTGGCGCCGTCGAAGGTGTAGATGGTCTTGCCGTTGTTTTGGACGCCCACGGTGTTGACGTAGACCAGGGGGACTCCGGCCTTGGCGGCCTGGTTGCCGAAGAGGCGGTGGCGCTTGGCCGTCTTGCCCAGGGTGTAGGGCGAGCAGGAGACGTTGACCAGCAGGTCCACGCCCTTTTCCGCCAGGATCTCCCCGGGCGAAAAGGGATAGTTTTCCGCCCATCCGTCCTCGCAGATCAAGCCGCCCACCCGCAGCCGCCGCTCTGCCAGGGTCAGCTCCAGGGGCTGGAGCAGGTCCTCGGGGCGGCAGCGGAGCTCCTCGGCCAGCTTCCGGGCGCTGTAGAAGTGCCGGGGGTCGTCGAACTCCCGGTACGACGGCAGCAGCGTCTTGATGGCAAAGGGATAGGGTGCCCCCAGGGGCTGCACCAGTCGGCCCTCCTGGGCGGCGAAGAGGGCGTTGTACTTTCGAGGCCGCCCGTCGTCGTTGTGGCGCTCCCAGTCCACGGCCACGTTGCCGAAGAGGATGGCCACGCCCTGGGAGGCCTGGACGAGGCGATCCCCACAGGCCTGGCAGTCCTCCAAAAAGGCCCGCTGTTCCCAGCCGTCGCCCAGCAGGTACCCCGGCAGGGCCATCTCGGGAAAGACGATCAGCTCCGCCCCGGCGCCTTTGGCCTGGTCCACCATGGCCAGCATGGTCTCCAGGTTCTCCGATGGCCGGCCTGGCCGCACTTCCATCTGGCCTAGAGCGATTTTCATGGTAGCACCTCGCTTTTTTCGAGTGGGTATTTTCCAATTTTACTACGATTCGCCCCAACCCGGGGCCTCCTGCTGCCTCTGAAGGGAGCTTTTGCCGCTGTTCTCCCGCTTTGGCGGCTGATACAATATCCCAAAAGACCCGAGGCCCGAGCCTCGTTAAGGAGCGTGAAGTACCCTGTTTCGCCAATTCGATTTCGTCACCCTGCTGCTAAGCCTCCCCGGGGTGCTCTGGGCCATATCCTTCCACGAGTTCTGCCACGGTTGGATGGCCCTGCGGCTGGGCGATCCCACGGCCCAGAGGGCAGGCCGGTTAACGCTGAACCCCCTGGCCCACTGCGACCCTCTGGGGGCGCTGATGCTGTTGCTGCTCCGCTTCGGCTGGGCTAAGCCGGTGCCCATCGATCCGCGGTACTTCCGCCGCCCCCGCCGGGACCTGGCCCTGGTTTCGTTGGCCGGCGTGGCCGGCAACTTGCTGACCGCCGCCGTGGTGGGGGTGGGGATTCGGCTTTTTCCCCAGATCTTGAGCTTCAACTGGGCACTCAGCGGCGTGTTGCTCTCGCTGGTGCTGGTGAACCTGGCCCTGGCGGTGTTCAACCTGATCCCCATCCCACCGCTGGACGGGTCTAAGCTACTCTATCCGCTGTTACCGCCCCAGGCCTTTCGGTTGGTCCTGGTCATGGAGCGCTGGGGATCGCTGATCCTGTTGGTGCTGGTCTGCCTGGGCGTCGTCGGCCAGATCATGGGCCCGGTGGTGAACTGGCTGTTCTATCTGATCGTGATAGGCTAGACCATGGTGCTGCTGACCAACGACGACGGGGTGGCCGCGCCGGGGCTGGTGGCCCTGGCCTGGGCGGCCCATCGCCAGGGCCTGGAGGTTACCGTGGTAGCTCCTGACCGGGAGCGCAGCGCCGCGGGCCACAGCATGACCGTCCGCCAGGGCCTGACGATCCGGGAACACCAGGGTCCCTATCCGCCGGGGATGGCCGTCTACAGCTGCAGCGGTACCCCTACGGACTGCGTCATCCTGGGGCTGGACGAGGTGGCTCCCGGTGCATCCTGGGTGATCTCCGGCGTCAATCGGGGGCCCAACCTGGGCGACGACGTGACCTATTCGGGCACCGTAGCCGCGGCCATGGAGGGCTACCTGTCGGATCGCCGGGCTCTGGCGGTGTCGCTGTGTACCTCCGGCGAGGGAGCACCTCATTACGACACGGCGGCAGCGGTGGCCCTGAAGGTCTACTGCTGGGCCCAGGGGCAAAACCCGGTCCCGCTGCTGAACCTCAACGTTCCCGATCAGGCCCTGTCGTCGCTGAAGGGCCTGAAGGTCGTCCGCCAGGGGCGGCGGCGCTATCTGGACCGGATCCTGCGGACCCCCGACGGTTGCTATTGGATCGGCGGCCAGATCCAGGACCAGCTGGAGCCGGGAACCGACGTCCAGGCCCTGTCCCAGGGCTACGGCGCCATCACGCCGCTGCACCTGGACTTGACCCATTTCCCCAGTCTCCCAGCTCTGGCACCCTTGGAAGAGCTGGAGCTCTAGGGCGTCAGGCGACGCTCCAGCCTCCAGGTCCTAGCCTTTAGGCAGGAAGGACAGGCTGCCCCCAGAATCAGCGACAGAATCAGAGATAAATTCAGGTATAAATTCAGAGATCAGGAAGCCGCAGCAAGGACCGGACAAGGACCGGAGAGGAGAAGGACCAATGGCAGATCAGAAGAACTTCGGCATCGAACTGACCCGGGTGGTGGCCTGCGTCATGATCGTGGTGACCCACGTCACATCGACGCGGTATCTATTTTTTCATCCCGCCTGGGAGTGGCTCAACTCGGTGCTGTCCTTCTCCCGTGGCGGGGCCGTGCTGTTTATGATGATCTCCGGCGCTTTGCTGATGAACCGCCAGGAGTCCATCGGCCATCTGTGGAAAAAGCGGATCCTGCGGATCCTGCCGCCGCTGTTGTTCTGGGCCGTCGTTTACCTGATCTGGCGCCTTCTCTGGGGCCTGGGCCCCAAAAGCTGGACGGAGCTGCTCTACACCTCGGCCTATTATCACCTCTGGTACCTCTATGCCCTGATGGGCATCTACGCCTTTTTGCCGCTGCTTCGCCGGATCTACCAGGGCGCCACCGAGGCAGAACGGTGGTATTATCTGGGCGGCTGGTTTATCGTGGCCTCGGTCTGGGGGCTGGTGAAGGTCTGGTTTTCCCTGCCCGGCGACCCCGTGGAGTTCTATCAGCTCATGGGCTTCACCGGCCTGATGGGATATCTCTTCGTGGGAGGGTGGATCTATGAGACCCGGCACAAAAAGCTGGGGCCCCTGGGAGGGGCTCTGCTGATCCTGGCCGTCTACCTGTTGCGGTGCCTGATCCGTTCCATGACCTGGTCGCTGTCGATGGAGCGGGGCGCTCCCGTGGCGGGGTTCTTTTTCGACCACCTCTCGCCGATGCTGCTGTTGTCCTCGCTGGCCTTTTTCGCCTTGATGGTGCGCTTTCCCCAGGGCAACGGCCGGTGGCGTCGCTGGGTGCTGGAGCTGGCTCCTCTGACCTTTGGGATATACCTGGTCCACCCCCTGGTCTTCGAGATCTCCAGCCGGCTGATGTGGATCTTCTACGGTACCGGACATCTGCCCTGGTCGCTGCTGGTCAATATCTCGGTGACCCTGGCGCTGTCGGCCTGGATCGTGAAAAAGCTCAAGGCCCGGCCGCTGTTCCGCCATCTACTTTGACACGCCGGGGGCCTTGCCAAGGCGGCCCTAGATTGCTACTCTCTACTTTAGAAGGTTTTAAAGGCTTTGTGACTACAGGGGCGCTTTGACGGAGTCCTGGAGGAGGTGGAGCAGTTGACCGAGATGACCCTGGAGCTGGCAGGGCTGGCGGCCCTATCGGCCATTGGCTACGGAGGATACCGGCTTTTTAAGAGGCTCCAGTTGCCGTCGGCGGCGCTGTTGGGATCCATGGTGGTCTTCGGCGTCCTGGGACTGGCGGGAGTGGCCCTGCCCTTTCCGGTCGGGCCCGTTTCCTTCGCCTCCAAGATCCTCAGCGGCATCGTGGTAGGCCAAAGGATCGACCGGCGCACCCTGGGCTTTATGAGATCCCTCTGGTTGCCGGCCCTGGTGGCCTCGTTCAGCCTGGTGATCGGCTCTATGGTCACGGGATATCTGCTCTACGCCGTCTCAGGCGGCCAGCTGGACCTGATCACCAGCGTGGTCAGTTCCTCGGCCGGCGGCATCTCCGAGATGTCCATCTTCGCTATGTCGGTGGGCGCCGATGTGGGCATCGTGGCCTTTTTCCAGACCATCCGGGTCTTTTCGGTGGCCTTTTTCATGCCCGCCGGCGCCCGGTTCTGGCTGAAGCGCATGTCTCCCCAGGAGCGCCAAGACCTGGCCTCCCAGGGGAAGGGCTCCCTTCAGGGGGAGAAGCTGCCCCGGTACGGTCCCGTGGGCCTAGCCCTGTTGGTGCTGGTCTGTTGCCTCGTGGGATGGTGCCTCGACGCTATGACGGTGCCCGCCGGGGTGCTCATCGGCGCTATATTGGGGGCCGCCGGAATGAACCTCTCGCTGGGACGGGGCTTTTCCTGCCCCAACTGGGTCAAGGTATCGGCCCAGATAGGCCTTTCCATGGTCATAGGCCGGAACCTGACGCCCCGGACGTTGCAGCTGATCCTGTCGCTGTTTTTGCCCCTCTGCGTCTCCCTGTCCTTCCTCCAGGCCTGGTCCTTTGTCCTGGGGGTGGCACTTCGCAGGGTCAGCGGCTGGGATCCCGTGACCTGCCTGATGGCCTCCTGTCCCGGCGGTCTGAGCCAGGTGGTGTTCCTGGCCGAGGACATGGGCGCCGACAGCATAAAGGTCAGCGTGATGCACACCGTCAGGATGGTGTCCATCGTGGTCTTCGTGCCGCTGTTGACTCGGCTATTCATTCTCTGAAGGCATCCCCCCCCCCACCATTCCTTTTGTCTCTAGGCTCCACCGGAGGGATTGTCAAGGGATTGAGGAGGCGCTACACTGGCCTAAAGAGTCTCCCATCGATCCCGGTCCTGGGCTCGGGACCTTGTTCGTAAAGGCGTGAGGTGAGGTGCCATGCCCCCCTGGCTGAGGCCCTTTAAGAAAACGGTGATGTACCTGATAAAGCTAAGCCTCATCGTCGCCACGGTGGGGCTCTTTGTGCTGTGCTTCAAGGGCTTCTACGAGACGCCGGAGCTGCTCTTCAAGGACAACTACGTCATCGGCGGCGTCTATCTGATAGTGCTGCTCACCCTGTCGGCCTCCTATGGCTGCTTCAGCGTTGGGGTCCTGCGGCTTCGGGAACTGACCTACTCCTACCTGCTGGCGCTGTCGCTGACCAACCTGACCAGCTGGGCCCAGCTGAGCCTGACCTATCACTACTTCGTGGTGCCGTGGCCCCTGGTCTTTTTGACGGCCCTTCAGAGCCTGGTAGCCGCCGGGGTCTACTGGCTGGCCAACAGGGTTTACTTCGGCCTCAGCTCTCCCCGGGGGGCTTTGGCGGTGGTGACCGACCTGGAAGAGGACCGTGAGCTGATAGAGATCTTCTACCGGGAGCCCTGGCGGTATCGTATCGAGAGGATCCTCCAGGAACGGGAGGGCCTGGAGGCCATCAAAGCCGCCGCAGCGCCGTTGCCCCAGGTGATCCTCTGCCGCTGCAGCCCGGCGGTGCAGGAGGAGCTGATGAGCTTCTGCTTCGAAGAGGGCAAGCGGCTCTATCTGGTCCCCACCCTTCAGGACTTGCTGCTTCACGAGGCCCAGCTGTGCCACATCGGCGACAGCCCGGTGTTGCTGAACCGCAACAGCCCCATGACCCGGGAGACCCGGCTGATCAAAAGGGTCCTGGACTTGGTCATCGCCGGTAGCGCTCTGGTAGCCCTGAGCCCCCTGATGGCCCTGATAGCTCTGGCGGTGAAGCTCCAGGACCACGGCCCCGTGCTCTACCGTCAGACTCGGCTGACCCAGGGAGGCAGGGAGTTCCAGCTGCTGAAGTTCCGCAGCATGGTGCCGGGATCGGATGAGGAAGGGCCTCGGCTGGTGGCCAAAGGCGACAGCCGGGTCACCCCGGTGGGGCGATGGCTCCGGCGTACTCGGATGGACGAGCTGCCCCAGCTGGTCAACATAATCAGAGGTGACATGTCCATCGTGGGTCCCCGGCCGGAACGGCCCGAGATTGCCCAGGAGACCTGCAAGAGCTTTCCCCAGTTTCGCTATCGTCTGAAGGTCCAGGCCGGTCTGACGGGTTATGCCCAGGTCTACGGCCGCTACGACACCCCACTGGAGGAGAAGATCAAGATGGACCTGCTCTACATCCAGCGGTTCAGCCTAGCCACGGACCTGTTCCTGATGGTGGCCACGCTGAAGGTGCTCTTTATGGGAGCTAAGGCTGAGGGAACGCTCGTGGTGGCTTCCGAAGGCCAGGACTCCGGAGCCTCGGCGGCGAAATTGGGTGGAACTCCATGAAAGAGACCCCCAAGGTGCTTTTTGTCGCTCGGGTGGCCAGCCACCTGAAGAACTTCCACCAGCCCTATATGAAGTGGTTCAACGACCAGGGCTTTCAGGTCCACGCTCTGGCTTGGGGAGAAGAGGAACTGCCCTATTGCCAGCGACGATTTGACGTCGCCATGGATCGCTTCCCCCTGACGCCCCGAAACCTTAAGGCCCTGGAGAAGATACGATCCGTTATCCAGCGAGAGGAATACAGGCTGATCCACTGTCACACCCCCGCCGGAGGGGTTCTGACTCGCCTGGCCGCTGCCAGCAGCCGGAGAAAGGGCGCCAAAGTGCTCTACACCGCCCACGGTTTTCACTTTTTTCAGGGCGCCCCCTGTATAAATTGGCTCTGTTACTACCCACCTGAGAGAGCCCTGGCGCGGCTGACCGACGGACTGATCCTGATCAACCAAGAGGATTACAACCTGGCGAAGCGACATCGCTTTCCCGCTCCTATCCATTTTACCCACGGCACCGGCGTGGACCTGGAGCGCTTTCAGATCCCGTCGCAGGAGCGAAAAAAACAGCTGCGGGAGAAGCTGGGACTGCCGCCCCAGAGCTTTGTAGTGCTCTACGCCGCCGAGCTGTCGAGGCGTAAAAACCAGCTCCGGCTGATCCAGGCCATGGCCAATCTGAGGGGACAAATGCCGGAAACCCTGGTTTTACTGGCCGGCGAGGGAAGCGAAAGGCCTCGGTTGGAGCGGGCGATAAGAGAAAAGGCCCTGGAAGGAAAGGTCCACCTGTTGGGGCACCGCCAGGACATGGCGGATCTCTTCTCCGCCGCCGACCTGGCGTTTTCCACATCGCTCCGG
>CAZCKP010000049.1:0-8288 GCA_964499295.1 uncultured Synergistaceae bacterium
TCAGGCGCTAAAAAAGCGCCTTCCTCTTGGGTCTATTATACCCGGAAGGCGCTTTCTCTTCGGTCGGGATTTCCCCAGGGCTTCGGCCCTAGGCTTCCATTTGCTCCTGTTGCTCTCCTTCGGCCTCCAGCCTCTCCACCAGGCTTCGCCAGATGGCCGCCAGGTCTTCCTGGTCGGGATAGGCGATCCTGGCCTGCTGTACTCTCCTGTGGTGATGGTCAAGGAGTTGCCAGCGGAGGCTTTTGGCCGTTGAAGGTCAGCTATCCAGGATCAGCCTGAGACAGCTCCGGACGCCGAAGGCCGAGCAGCCCTCGGAGTAGCAACCGAAGGAACGATCGTAAAAGTCCACGCCGGCGATGTCCAGATGGATCCAGGGAATTCCCGGCGTCACGAACTCCCGCAGGAACATGGCCGCGGTGATGGCGCCGCCGCCGGGTCCGCCGGAGTTCTTCAGATCCGCCACGGGGCTGTCGATCTGGCGGCGCAGCTGGTCGTCGTCCATGGCCAGGAGCTGGAACCGCTCCCCCTCGGCCCGGCCGGCCTTGATCAGAGCCTCTGCCACTTCTTCGTCGTTGCTGAAGGCCGCGGCGGTGTAGTTACCCAGGGCCGTGGTGGCCGCGCCGGTCAAGGTGGCCATGTCGATCAGCAGATCCGGGGCCTGGTCGCAGCCGTAGGCCAAGGCGTCGGCCAGAGCAAGACGGCCCTCGGCGTCGGTGCTCTTGATCTCGATGGTCTTGCCGTTTTTGGCCCTGACCACGTCGTCGGGGCGGTAGGCTCCACCGTCGGGCATGTTCTCCAGGGCGGCGAAGATCCCCTGGACCTCCAGGTCGGGCTTGAGCCGGGCCACTGCCTCCATAGCGGCGATGACGTTGCAGGCGCCGGTCTTGTCGCTTTTCATGGTGATCATGCCGTCGCGGGTCTTCAGGCTCAGGCCACCGCTGTCGAAGGTCACGCCCTTGCCCACCAAGACGATCCTCCGAAGAGGGCTCCGGGGCTCTTCGGGGCGATAGATCAGGTGGACCAGCTTGGGCGGCCGCTGGGATCCCTGGCCGGCAGCTCCCAGAGCGCCCATGGCCATCTCGGCGATTTCCCGATGGTCGTAGACCCGGCACTGCAGGCCCCTATGGGCCGCCATTTGAGTGGCCATCTCGGCCAGTTCCGCGGGACCTATGGCATTGCCGGGCTCGTTGGCCAGGTCCCGAGCTCTGGTCTGGGCCTGGGCCAGAATGGTGCCCACTTCGATTCCCCGGGGATCGCCCTGGAACCGCAGCGTCAACGCCTCGGCGCTGGCCTTGGAGGAGGTCTTGTACTTGTCGAAGCTATAGGATCCCAGGATCAGCCCCTCGGCGACGGCCATGGAGACTTGGAAATCAGCCTCCTGGGGAAGCCACAGGTCGGCTCTGGAGACCTCCAGGCTTTTCAGCTTTCGGACCGCCTCGGCGCAGCGGTCCCGCAGGGCCGAAAGGGATTGCCCTTCGACGCCGGCCAGGATCAGCCATTGCTGCCGCTGGGTATCGATGGCCGAGGTGAGGCCCTCGCCGAGGGCCTTGGGGAAATGGGACAGCACCGGGGCCAGACGATCCTTCAGCTCCTGGGGCCAATGGTCCGCTAGAGCCCCCGACTCCACCAGGACCACCAGAGCCTGGGCCCTTTCTTGAGGACCTTGCTGGATCGGGATCGCCGATAGGATTTCCATGGTCTTTTCGCACCTCCTGCAAAATTCGGCTATCGTCCCCCTCGGAGGGCGTAGCCCATCACAACATCGCGGCGCCTTGGGCCGCCATCGTTGGTAAAGTAATCCCCTTCAGGGATGGGACTTCTCTCCAACTGGCCTTTTGAACTGGCCATGGAAAAAAACGCCTTCCCCTGGGGACCATTATACCCAGGGAAGGCCGTCGTGTATCCAAGAGCCAGCACACTATATTTTGAGGAGAGATCCCCAAGGGCCTGGGCAACGCCGTCGCCGGAGGAGTACAATGGAGGCGGCGCTTCCGGTGGGAGCGCCGGAACTTCCATTTCACTTCCATTTCCGCGAAAGGAGCCCCGTTCCCATGAGTCAAAAAATCGTCTTCCAGGATCTGCTCCAGTTCAAATTCCCGGCCTGCCCCACCTTCTCTCCCGACGGCAGGCGATGCGCCTACAAGGTCAGCCAGGCCGACGTCCAGGAGAATCGCTACATCACCGACCTATGGCTCTGGGATTGCGACCTGGGGCAGTCGCGGCAAATCACCTTTTCGGGCAGGGAAAAGTCCTTTGCCTGGGCTCCCGACGGCCAGTCGCTGCTGCTGATCAGCGATCGGGACCAGCTCCCCAAGGGCGAGAGCGCCATCTACCTTTTACCGCTCCAGGGCGGCGAAAGCCGGTTGCTCCACTCTCTGAAGCTGGCCGTCACGGCGCTGTGGCCCCTGGAGGGAGGAACCTTGATCCTCCAGGCTGAGGTGACGCCGCCCCTGGACAACCCCGAAGAGGCCGACTACATGCGGTTCCACCAGATCCCCTTTACCAGTAACGGCAAGGGCTACATAGGCCAACAGCGCAACGCCCTATTCCGCCTGGATCCCGGCGGCGAGCCGGTGCGGCTGACTCCGGAGCTGATGGACGTGACCTCCTTCCGACCCAGCCCCGACGGCCAGCGGCTCCTGGCCTGGGGGCCCCTATTCGAGGACCAGCGACCCCTCAAGGAGACCCTGCTGGAGATCCAGATCTCCACGGGAGATCAAAGGACCCTGCTGGACGGCCAGACCATCAGCTGCAAAGGCGCCGGCTACTGGGGCGACGCCGTGGTGCTAACCGGCAGCGATATGGCCACCTATGGGCTGAACCAAAACGGCCATTTTTACCTGGTCAAGGACGGGGTCCTGAAGGATCTGACGCCTCAAATGGATCGCAGCCTGACCAACTCGGTCAATTGCGACTGCCGCTACGGCCTCCGGACCTGGGCGGGGTCCTTCAAGGTCCAAGGGGACAAGGTATGGTTCTTGAGCACCGTAGGCGGCCAGTCCAAGCTCTGTTGCCTCGACGAAACCGGTCAAGTCCAGGAGCTGGAGCTGCCCTTCAGCGTCGACGACTTCGACGTCCATGGCGACGGCCTGGCCTGCGTGGGCCTCGGAGGCACGGAGCTGCAGGAGCTCTACCTGGGGACCGTCGAGGACTGTCCAAAAGTCACCAGCCACAACCAGGCTTTTATGGAAAGCCACAGCGTCAGCGTCCCCAGGGCGGTGTCCATCCCCAGCGGCGACCAATCCATCGACAGCTGGTACATGATGCCCCCCGACGCCGGAGAGGGCAAGCTGCCTATGATCCTCCACATCCACGGCGGGCCCAAGACGGCCTTCGGTCCGGTATATCACCACGAGATGCAGTGCTGGGCTGCCAAGGGCTTCCTGGTGCTCTACTGCAATCCCAGGGGCAGCGACGGCCGCGGCAACGACTTTGCCGACATCAGGGGCAAGTACGGCACTGTGGACTACGACGACCTGATGGCAGCCGTGGACTGGGCGCTGGAACACCTTCCCGTCGATCCCCAACGGCTGGCCGTCACCGGCGGATCCTACGGCGGATTTATGACCAACTGGATCATCGGCCACACCGATCGGTTCCGGGCCGCGGTGACCCAGCGCAGCATCTGCAACTGGATCTCCTTCTCGCTGTCCTCGGACATAGGCTACTACTTCGGCCCTGACCAGATGGCCGCCGATATCTGGCAGGACACCGAGAAGATGTGGTTCCACTCGCCGCTGAAATACGCCACCAATTTCAAGACCCCCACCCTGGTGGTCCACTCCGACCAGGACTTCCGCTGCGAACTGGACCAGGGCGTCCAGATGTTCCACGCCCTGAAATGCCAGGGCGTGGAAAGCGCCCTCTGCGTCTTCAAGGGCGACTCCCACGAGCTGAGCCGCAGCGGTCATCCCCGGTCCCGGCTGGCCCGGATGCGGGAGATCCTGGACTGGATCGCCGGCCATCTGGCCTAGGCCCTGGCTCCTGGGGAAATCCCGGGGCTAGGCCAGAGGCCTAGGTATGCAAAGTCTTTTCTAATCTTGATAAAAATAACGGTAATTTCTTCAATGGCCTTGACTGTCCTTCCGCCATCGCCCATAATGTTCCCACTCCAGCTTTTCTTTCGCCCCGAACCTTTGGTTCGGGGCGAGGGGCCTGGCTTTGATCTTCAGAGGCGCTGGACCAATTTCTCTATCTCTATCAAAAGGAGTTGATCGCTGTGTTTCTCCACCGAAGAAGCCGCCTTCTGGCCGGTTGTTTGGCCCTCTGGGTGGCCCTGGCCGGGACGGCTATGGCCAAGGACACCCTGGTAGCAGCCAACATCTACGACGCCAAGACCCTGGACCCCATCGCCACCAACGAAGTGGCCACCTCGGGCATGTGTCTCCACATCTACGACACCCTGCTGGCCCTGGGCAATGACAACGAACTGGTGCCCATGTTGGCGGAGTCCTACGAGATCATCGACGCCCAAACCTTCAAGTTCAACCTGCGCCAGGGCGTCAAGTTCCACAACGGCGAGCCCTTCACCGCCGCCGACGTCAAGTACACCGTGGAGCGGGCAAAGTCGCCCCTGGGCGCGGCCATCAGCCAGTACGTGGAGGACATCGACTCCCTGGAGATCGTCGACGACTACACGGTGATCTTCCACCTGAAGCGGCCCTTTACGCCCTTCCTGATGGCTCTGACCCATACCTGGGGCAGCATCGTGAATCAAAAGGCCGTGGAAGAAGCCGGCGACAGCTACGGCATGAACCCAGTGGGCACGGGGCCCTTCAAGTTCAAGGAGTGGGCCAAGGGCGACCACATCACCCTGGAGCGCAACGACGACTACTGGGGACCCAAGCCTTCCTATAAGGAACTGGTGATGCGGGCCATCCCCGAGCCCACCAACCGCACCATCGAGCTGGAAAGCGGCGCTGTGGACATCGCCTACCAGATCACCACCATGGACCTGAAGCGGGTGGACGATAACCCCGCCCTTCAGCTGATCCGGGTGGTGGACAACTCCACTACCTACATGGGCATCAACTGCGCCAAGGCTCCCTTTGACAACGCCGACGTGCGTCGCGCCGTGGCCATGGCCATCGACAACGTGGGCATCCAGCGGGCGGTCTGGCGGGGCGTCGGCAAGGCCCCGGTGTCGGCCATCGCTCCCAACATCCTCTATGCCACCGGCGACCTGCCCCAGACGCCCTACGATCCCGAGGCCGCCAAGGCCCTCCTGGAGAAGGCCGGCGTCCAGCTGCCGCTGAACATCGAGATCTGGACCAACGAGCGCAAGGAGCGCATCGACATGGCCACCATCGCCCAGGCCCAGCTGGCCGAGATCGGCATCAACGCCCAGATCAAGGTGCTGGAGTGGGGTGCCTACCTGGACGGCCTGACCCAGGGAGACCACGACCTGTTCATCCTGGGATGGACCGCCTCGGTGCCCGATCCCGAGTTCTCCCTGTCGGGGGTCTTTAAGTCCGACGCCGCCACCAACTACTGCTACTTCAGCGACGCCGAGGTGGACCGCCTGATGGAAGAGGGCAAGCAGCTTCCCAACGGTCCCGAGCGCGAGGCCATCTACCACGCCCTGCAGGCCCGGATCCACGAGCTCCATCCCTGGATCTACCTGCACAACGACGAGCAGATCCTGGGCGCTCAGCAGTACGTGAAAAACCTGGTCGTGAGCCCCCGGGGCTACCACAACCTGACCTACGTGACCCTGGAAGACTAATTCAGCCGGTCCCAGCGTTGCCTGGAAAAGCGGGGCGGAACCCTTCCGCCCCGCTTCTTCTAGTTTCTTAATTAGGGAGGCACCCTCGTCTCTCCGCGCCGGTACAGCCTCGTTTTGCCCCGACGCCTCGCCTCCCAGTGGAATCACAAACGGAAGGAGCTTACCATGATCACGTACATCTTCCGACGGGTGGTCTCTCTGATTCCCGTGCTGATCGGCGTGGCCTTTATCGTATTTTCACTGCTCTTTTTCACTCCCGGCGATCCGGCCCGGATGGTGCTGGGCGATCTGGCCACCGAAGAGGCCGTTCAGGAGTTCCGGGACAAGCAGGGACTTAACGATCCCTTTTTCCTCCAGTTTGGACGGTATCTCTACAAGGCGGCCTTTCAAGGCGACATCGGGCGCTCCTACGTGACCAAGCGCCCCGTGTCGGCGGAGATCATGGCGGCCTTCCCCTCCACCATCAAGCTGGCGGCTTTTTCCATGGCCATCGCCGTGGTCCTGGGCATTCCCTGCGGAATCATCTCGGCGATCCGCCAGTACTCCTTTTTCGACACCGTCACAATGGTTTTCGCCATGGTGGGCCTCTCCATGCCGGTGTTCTGGCTGGGGCTGCTGCTGATACTGTTCTTCTCGGTGCGGCTCCGCTGGTTCCCCTCGTCGGGCTTTGATACCTTCCGGGCCATGGTGTTGCCCTCGGTAGCCCTGTCGGCCCAGGCCATCTCCATCATCACCAGGATGACCCGTTCCAGCATGTTGGAGGTGATCCGCCAGGACTACATCCGCACAGCCCGAGCCAAGGGTCAGAAGGAGTCGAAAATCATCTGGCGCCACGCTCTGCCCAATGCCTTGATCCCGGTAGTCACCATCACGGGCCTTCAGTTCGGCGGCCTTCTTGGCGGCGCCGTGTTGACGGAATCGATCTTCTCGGTGCCCGGCGTGGGCCGCCTCATGGTGGAATCCATCAAGATGCGGGATTATCCGGTGGTACAGGGCGGAGTGCTCTACGTGGCCCTGGCCTTCAGCATCGTCAATCTCCTGGTGGATCTGCTCTACGCCTACATCGATCCTCGGATCAAGGCCCAATACAAGTAGCCTAAGGGGGTTCTTCCATGTCCGATCACATCTCCGATCAGAAAAAGATCTCCCCCAAGAACCAGCGGGGCGTCGTGGCGGTACTCCATCGCCTGAGCAAAAGCCCCTTGGCCATGTTTGGCCTCTTCGTGGCGGTGCTGCTGGTGCTGACGGCGATCTTCGCCGACCAGATCGCACCCTACGGCTACGCCCGGCAAAACCTTATGCGCGCCTTTGAAGGGCCTTCCAAGGACTTCATCTTCGGCACCGACGAGTTTGGCCGGGATATTTTCAGCCGCATCGTCTACGGCTCCCGGATCTCCCTGCAGGTGGGCTTTATCGCCGTGGGCATCGCCATGTTCCTGGGCGGCCTGCTGGGGGCCCTGGCTGGTTACTACAGCGGCCGCATCGACAACGTGATCATGCGGGCCATGGACATTTTGCTGGCCATTCCGGGGACGTTGCTGGCCATCGCTATCGCCGCCTCTCTGGGACCTGGACTGTTCAACCTGATGATCGCCGTGGGTATCTCGGCAATGCCCAAGTACGCCCGCATCGTCCGGGGCTCGGTGCTGTCCATCCGAGGCCAGGAGTTCGTCGAGGCTGCCAAGGCCGTGGGGTCCTCGGACGGACGGATCATCCTGAAGCACATCATCCCCAACTGCATGGCCCCCATCATCGTCCAGGCCACCCTAGGCGTGGCCGAAGCGATTTTGACCGCTGCGGGGCTGTCCTTCATCGGTCTGGGCATCCAACCACCTGTGCCCGAGTGGGGAGCCATGCTCTCCAGCGGCCGGGGCTACATCCGCGACTACTCCTACATGACCATGTTCCCCGGCTTGGCGATTATGATCACCATCCTGGCCTTGAACTTCCTGGGCGACGGCCTGCGGGACGCCCTGGATCCCAAACTGAAGCGATAGGGGGCACTCTGCTATGGCCGAATCCAAAAGGCTCCTGGAACTCCGGGACCTGACGATCCATTACGTCACCGAAAGCGGCACCGTCCACGCCGTGGAGGGACTGAACCTGGAACTGGGCTACGGCGAGACCCTGGGCTTCGTGGGCGAGACCGGCGCCGGCAAGACCACCACAGCGCTAGGCATCATGGGACTGCTGCCCACGCCGCCCTCCAAGATCGTCTCCGGCGAGATCTTCTTCGAGGGCCAGGATCTGCTGAAAAAAAGCGAGGCCCAGATGCGCTCCATCCGGGGCGACAAGATCGCCATGATCTTCCAGGATCCTATGACTTCGCTGAATCCGGTGGTGCCGGTGATCGATCAGATCGCCGAGATGGTAGAGCTCCATCAGCCCGGCGGCAAGGCGGCGGCGATGAAGCGGGCCGGCGATATGCTGGAGCTGGTGGGCATCGGCCGGGAACGGGGCAGCGCCTATCCCCACCAGTTTTCCGGCGGCATGAAGCAGCGGGTGGTGATCGCCATCGCCCTGGCCTGCGACCCGGCGCTGCTGATCGCCGACGAGCCCACCA
>CAZCKP010000050.1:0-8041 GCA_964499295.1 uncultured Synergistaceae bacterium
CTTTGGCCCCGGAGGATCTCCACAAAAAACGCGGCCCCTGCAAGGGACCGCGCCCGCGTTTTTTCAGGCTTTTTCGTCTTTTTCCCGTTCCAGCGCCACCGCCAGGGTGTGCCAACCCAGACCGGCGCACTTGACCCGCACCGGCAGCTTGGAGATCTCCTTGAGAGAACAGGCCGCCTCGAGCTCTTCCAGTGCGGTGTCGTCAGTAACGTCGCCGCGGACCATGTCCAGGAAGAGCTTCACCAGCCGTTGGGCTTCTTCGACGGTGCGACCCTGCAAGAGCTCGGCCATCATAGCGCAGGAGGCCTGGCTGATGGCGCATCCGCTGCCGGTGTAGGCCAGGTCCTGGATAACGCCGTCCTGGAGCTTCACCTCCACGGTGATGTCGTCGCCGCAGCTGGGATTGTGGCCTCGCTCTCTGACGGTAGGCGATTCCATGGTTCGTTTGTTAGTCCTGTCCCGATTGTACTCCAGGATCAGATCGGTGTAGAGCTGTTGAGGATCCATCAGCGGTCGTACCCCATAAACTTGCGCACTCCCGCCAGCCGCTCCAGGAAGTAATCCACTTCCTCCTCGGTATTATAGAAGTAGAAACTGACTCGGCAGCTGGCATTGACACCCAGGAACCGATGGAGCGGTTCCGCGCAGTGGTGACCGGTGCGAATGCAGATGCCCTGGGAGGAGAGAATCTGGGTCACGTCGTGGGGGTGGACTCCCTCTACCTCGAAGGCTATAAGGCCCTCCTTCTCGGTGGGGTCGGTGGGCCCGATGATCCGGATGTGGGCCATCTGGTTCAACCCCCGGAGGGCCCTCTCGGTGAGCCTGCGCTCCTGCTGGCGGATCCCATCGAAGCCGATGGCTTCTAGGTAGCCAATGGCCGCCTCCAGGGAGACAGCGCCCTCGACGTATTGGGTGCCACCCTCGAACTTGGCGGGTAACATAGCAAAGGAGGTCTCCTGCTCCTCCACCCGCTCGATCATGTCGCCGCCCATCAAAAAAGGCTCCATCTCCTCCAGCAGGGCCCTTTTGCCGTAGAGCACGCCAATGCCTCCGGCAGCGCACATCTTGTGACCGGAAAAGGCCAGGAAATCGCAGTCCAGGGCCTGGACGTCCACGACCTTGTGGGGCACGCTTTGGGCACCGTCGAGGACCACCACGGCGCCGTGGCTGTGGGCCCGATCGATCAGGGGCTTCACGTCCAGGTCGATGCCCAACACGTTGGATACCTGGGCCAGGGCGAAGACCTTCACCTTTTCGTCGTCCAGCTTGGCCAGCTCCCTTTCGGGAAAACGGCCGGTAGCAGCGTCTACGTAGAGATACTCCAGCGTCGCGCCGGTCCTTTGGGCCACCCGCTGCCAGGGCACTAGGTTGGAATGGTGCTCGGCGATGGAGATCAGGACCTTGTCGCCGGGGCCCAGATGGGTCTCGCCGTAGGAGCGGGCCACCAGGTTGAGCCCCTCGGTGGTGTTTTTCACGTAGATGATCTCCTGGACACTAGCTCCGTTGATAAGGCGCCGCACCGCCTCCTTGGAACCGTCGTAGGCCTCCGAGGCGGCGATAGAAAAGAGGTGGGCTCCCCGATGGGGGTTACCGTTGGAGCGTAGGCTGTAGTCCTGCACTGCCTGGACCACCGCCAGGGGCTTCTGGGTCGTCGCCGCGTTGTCGAAATAGACCACCGGGCGTCCCCCGCAGGGGGTCTGAAGGATTGGAAAATCCTCTCGGATCCTACTGATGTCCATGGGTTCCTCCTCTTCCAGAGGTCAAAAGCTCTGCCGGACCGACATAGCACTGTCAAGACGGAACCGGATTCCCTCCAGGACCGTCTCCTGTAGGCTCTGGTCCATCCGATCGATCAGCGGCCTAAGCAGCGACTCCACCACAATGCGGCGGGCCTCCTGTTCCGAAAGCCCTCGGGTCATCAGGTAATAGACCGTGGCTCGATCCATCTGGCCCGAGCTGGAGGCGTGGTTTCCCATCACGTTGTCCTCGGTGCAGAGCAACAGAGGCAGGGAGATGTTCTTGGTCTCGGGGTCCAGCTGGATGGCGTAGTCCCCTTCGCTGCCTTCGGAGCCGGAACAACCCCGCTTAAAATCCAAGGTGCCCCGGAAGACCTTCTTGGCCCAGCCCGACAGCGATCCTTTCACGTCGATGTCGCTCTCGGTCTCCTGGCCGATGTGGTCCACCTGGTAGAAAAGGTCCAGCTGCTGGGTTCCGGCGGCGGCGTAGAGCGTGGAGTCATGCATCACCGACCGATGACCCTTCAGATAGCCTCGGCTGTGCTCGATGACGAATCGCCCGCCCAGATCGGCGCCGGCGAAATAGGCCTTAGCGTCGTCTTCCAGCGTCACCATCCGCTGGGAACAGAGGATCCTCCCTTCCAGGCCCCACTGGAGCTGGGATACCCGGAGCTCGGCGCCCTGGGCTAGTCGGTAGATCGCCGACAGGGCGTAGACCCCTTCGGCCTCGGGGCCCTCCCATTTCCATATCAAATTCAGCTTGGAGCCACGGCCCAGTTCGAAGACGAAGGCCCCAGCGTAATCGGGGGCGACCTCGCTGGTGGCCAGGTTCAGCTCCAGCGCCGTCTCCACACCGTCGGGAAGCCGCACCGTGAACTGCTCCCCCGCCATAGAGGCCTCGATCCACCGCGGCGAAGCGCCCTCGAAGCCCTGGGGCATCACTGCGCCCTTTTCGCGGTAGTCACCTTGGGACCACTGGGCCAGAGCGGTCCTCTGGGGCTCCATAAAGGGCCCCTCGGTGTCGTTGGTCTTCATATACCGGTAGGTCACCATGGGAAGCCGGTTAATTCGTTGGGTCTGCATGGCTACCTCCTTATCCGATAGAGCCCTCGAACTCGAGGTCGATCAACCGGTTCATCTCCACGGCATACTCCAGGGGCAACGCCTTGGAGATGGGCTCGGCGAAGCCGCGCACCAGCATGGCCTTAGCCTCCTCCTCGGTAAGACCCCGGGTCATCAGGTAGTAGATGTCCTCCTCGGAAATGCGACCTATCTTGGCTTCGTGGCCCAGATCGATGTCGTCGTTCTCGATGATGATGTCGGGGACCGTGTCGGACCGGGAAATGTCGTCCAGCATCAGGGACTCGCAGCTGATGGAGCCCTTGGCGCCTCTGGCCTTGGGGCCTATGTGGACCAGGCCGCGGTACACCGAGGCGCCGCCGGCCTTGGAGATGGATTTGGCGTGGATCGTGAAATTGGTGTCCCTACCGTAGCACTCCACCTTGGAGCCAGTATCCAGGAACTGCTCTTTGCCGGCGAAGGTAATGCCGGTGAACTCGCAGGAGGAACGATCGCCGCGCAACACCGTGCTGGGATACAGGCAGGTGGTGTGGGACCCGAAGGAACCGCTGACCCAGATCATCTTGCCGTCGTCCTGGACAAGAGCCTTCTTGGTATTGAGGTTGTAGATGTTCTTCGACCAGTTCTCGATAGTGGAGTAGCGCAGCGTGGCGCCCTTGCCGACGAAGAGCTCCACCGCTCCGACGTGGAGGTTGGCCACGTTGTACCGAGGGGCGGAACAGCCCTCGATGAAATGGCAGTTAGCCCCCTCTTCTAGGACTATCAGGGTATGCTCAAACTGGCCCGAGCCGGGGGCATTGAGCCGGAAATAGCTCTGGAGGGGCATTTTCACGTCAACGCCCTTGGGCACGTAGACGAAGGACCCACCGGACCATACGGCGTAGTGGAGGGCCATGAGCTTGTGATATCCCGGCGCCAGCAGTTTGCCGAAGTACTGCTGGATAAAGGAAGGATACTGGTGGACCGCCGTCTCGAAGTCCACGTAGATGACGCCCTGCTGCTCCAGCTCCTCCTGGATATTGTGGTACACCACCTCGGAGTCGTACTGGGCCCCCACACCGGCCAGGGATTTCTTCTCGGCCTCGGGGATTCCCAATCGATCGAAGGTGTCTCGGATGTTCTGGGGCAGGTCCTCCCAGCGGGCTTTCATGTCCGTTTTGGGCCGCACGTACATGTCGATGTGGTCCATGTCCAGCCCCGACAGATCGGGCATCCAGGGCCCCAGATCCATCTGGTCGTAGATCTTCAGAGCCTTGAGCCGGATCTGGAGCATCCAATCGGGTTCTTCCTTTTGGGCCGAGATCTCCCGTACGATCTCCTCGGTGATGCCGCTACCGGAGTTATAGGAATATTCTACCTCGTCCTTGATGTCGTAGACGCCGCGGTCCAGGTCGTCAATTTGGCTCTTTTTTCTCGGTTCGGCCATGTCGTCGCCCCCTCAAACAAGGCTGCGGTAGGCGTCGAACCCGTTGGCTTCGACCTCTTGGACCAGTTCCTGGCCGCCCTCCTTGACGATGTGCCCGTCGATGAGGATGTGCACGTGACCGGGCTGGATGAACTTCAGGAGCTGGTTCAGGTGAGTCACCAGCATAACGGCGTTGCCCTCGTTGTGATAGGCCGAGAGGCTCTTGGAGACCACACGAACGGCGTCCACGTCCAGCCCCGAGTCGGTCTCATCCAGCATGGCCAACTTGGGCTCCAACATACGCATCTGCAGAACCTCGCTCTTTTTCCGCTCTCCTCCGGAAAAGCCGTCGTTCAAGTAGCGATCACCGTAGGACAGGTCCATCTCCAGCTCCTCTAGCCGGCTGTGGAGCAATCGCTTGAAGGGGAACAGCCGTTGCTGCTGTCCTGTGATTGTGGTCTTGGCGGTGCGAATGAAGTTCTCCAGGGAGATACCGGCCACCGATACCGGCGCCTGGAAGGACAAAAAGATCCCCAACTTGGCCCGTTTGTCCACCGATAGATCGGTGATGTCCTGGCCCTCGAAAAAGATCTTGCCCTGGGTGACGGTGTACTCGGGGTTTCCCATGATAGCGTGGAACAACGTGGACTTGCCGGCCCCGTTGACACCCATGATCACGTGAACTTCCCCTTTGCGCACAGTAAGGTTGATGCCATGCAGGAGCTCTTTGTCTCCCACAGATACGTGAAGATTTTCGATGTGAAGCAATTCGTTCATGATGTCACCTCAAATATGTACCTAACAAATTGCATCGGGTAAATCTGAGTCTTTCTATATTATATCTCCTTTGTCCACGAAAGTGAACGCCAGAAAAGTAAAACTTCACTTCTTCAGAATTGCCACTTTTTGCCGACTTTTGATCTCATTTGGGGGCAAGCCTGAAGAGGCCCTAAAAAAAATAAGGCCTGAACGATTGTAATATCAAAACGGCCATATTTGCAATTCCACATATTATTGCCACAGCCCAATTACACAAAAGGGACCCCGCCTCGGCGGGGTCCCACGGGGCCGATAATGTATAGGAATGGCGCGCTCGGCGAGATTCGAACTCACGACCTTCGCCTCCGGAGGGCGACACTCTATCCAGCTGAGCTACGAGCGCGGGCCGCAACGCTCTGCATCATATACCAGAGAGGATTTTTCGTCAAGCCTGGGTCAGCGAAAGCGGACGATGGTCACCCCGTAGCCGCCCTCGCCCTGGCCACCCAGACGGTACTCGGCCACGTAGGGCAACTTGGCGCAAAGGTCCTGGACCTGACGGCGCAAGATGCCCTCGCCTCTGCCGTGGATGACGCTGACTTCTCCGTAACCGGCCCGCATGGCCCGATCCAGGTAGGTCTCCACCATGGGCAGAGCCTCGTCCACCGTCAAACCTCGGACCATGATGGAGCTGGGCACCCTTTCGGGGCGCTGCACCGTGGGCACTGCTTCCACAGTGGTCGTCTTGGGGGGCTTGGCTGGCACCAGTTTAGCCAGGGGCACCGAGATCCTCATGGGACCCACCTGGACCTCGGCGTTTTTGCCCTCCAGAGCTAGGATCTCCCCCACAGCTTTGCCGTCCTGGAGCCGCACCGTGGAGCCCACCGTCAGGGCTTCCACCGGCTGAGCGTGGCGGGCTTCCAGGCTGCGCTGGCGCACCGCCGAGCGACGGCGACTCTTGTCCATCGACGGCTTATGCTTTGCCATCTCGCGATGGGCCGCCGATTCGGCGACGCTGTTCAGATCCTTGATCAGCGAGCGGGCCTGGGCCTCGGCTTCGTCGATGACCCGCTGGGCTTCCCTTTCAGCCTTGAGGATCAGGTCGTCGCGACGACGCTCCGAAATGGCGCGACTGGCCGCGAAGGACCGGCGTTGCCGCTCCAGGGCGTTTTTCTGTTCCAGCAATTCCCGCTCCAGCTGGTCCAGGAGGACACGCTTTTCTTGGAGCTGGCCCATCAGCTTTTCGGCGTCGATCTCACCGGAGTCCAGGCATTGGGTGGCCCGATTGACGATATTGGCAGGCATGCCGCAGCGCTGGGCGATGGCCAGGGCGTTGCTCTGGCCGGGGATGCCCGTCAGAAGCCGGTAGGTGGGACTCAGAGTCTCCCGATCGAAGTCCACACAGGCCGCTTCCACCCCCGGCGTGGTGGTGGCGAAGCGCTTGATGGGGTTGTGGTGGGTCGTGGCCAGCACCAGGGTCCCCCGTCGCAGGAACTCCTCCAGTACGGCGATGCCCAAGGCAGCGCCCTCCTGGGGATCGGTGCCGGCGCCCAGCTCGTCCAGCAGCACTAGAGAGTCCCGGTCCGCCTCCTCCAGCATGGCGACGATCCGCTTCAAATGGGAGCTGAAGGTGGACAGGTTCTGCTCTATGCTCTGCTCGTCTCCGATATCCACGTGAAGCGACGACAGCGTCCCGATCCGGGATCCCTCCAGGGCAGGAATGGGTAGGCCGCACCAGGCCATATAGATGGCCAGGGCGGCAGTCTTGAGGGCCACGGTTTTGCCGCCGGTGTTGGGGCCCGTTACCACCAGAGCGCGAAAGTCCTTGCCGCAGCCGATGTCTATGGGCACCGCCCGCTGGCCCAACAGAGGATGTCGCAGTTCCCGAAAGTCAAAGTCCGATCGGTCCGTCACCAGCGGGAGCTGCCATTTTTGACGGGCCATCATCTCTGCCAGGCCGTAAAGCATGTCCAGCTGGGCCAGGGCTTCCTCGGCGTCATCTACCGCCGCCAAGCGCTGGAGCAACATCTGGGTCAGGTCTCCCAGGATTCGGCGCTCCTCCTGGCGCTGGTCCTCGGCCAGCTGGGCCAATCTGTTGTTCAGCGGCACCAGGCTGTGGGGCTCCATGTAGAGGGAATTGCCCGAGGTGGATCGATCGGTGACGATGCCCGGAAAGCGACCGGCGAAGCTCTGCTTCACCAGCACAGCGAAGCGGCCTCCCCGGAGGGTCAGCATCCGCTCCTGGAGCATCGAGGCCTGGGAACCAGCGAGAAAGGAATTGCCCACCCTACGGGCCTGGCGACGGGTGTCTTCCAGGCTTTCACGGATCTGGCGCAACTTGGCCGAGGCACCGTCGGCCAGGGTACCGTCGCTGTTGAGCACCTCTAGCGCGGCGATCTCCTCCTGAAAATCCCGGATCTTGCCGGAAAAGTATCCCAGCGGTGGGAAGTCCTCCCGGGCCTGGGTGGCGCAGTCCCGAACCTGGAGGGCCAGGGACAGCAGGGTTCGGACCTTCAGGAGTTCCTGGCCCAACAAAAGGCCGCTGTGGCGGGCCTCTCTCAGGACCTCTACCACCGGCTCGACGCCTTGGACCCAGGGAAAGGAGCCCTGCCGGGACGTGAAGTCCCAGTAGGCCCTCAACAGGGCCTGACGTTTTTCCAGCTCCTCCCGGCCGGCGCAGGGTTCCAGTCGCGCCAGTGCCAGGGGCCCTAGATCGCTGCGGGTCTCCCGGGCGATCAGAGCCAGGGCGCTATCTACCTCTAGACCCAGGCGGACATCGCTATGGACCTTCATGTCAGCCCCTCCTGTAGAAAAAGGAGACCTCCGGCGCCAGTTCCAGCAACAGGGGCTGGACGTAGGGCCAGACCAGAGCGGCGACGCTGTAAGCGTAGCTCTGGGAGAGGTCCATGCCGGGGATCAGCTCCGATGCGGCCACCAACATCAACGTCACAGCCAGAGCCTTGATGAGCCCCGCCAATGCTCCCAGCAGGTGGTCCAGCGACGAAAGCCACACCCGCTCCAGCAGGATCCGCAGCAACCGCCCCACCGAGGAACAGAGCAA
>CAZCKP010000051.1:0-7886 GCA_964499295.1 uncultured Synergistaceae bacterium
TGGAAGTGAAGGGTCATTTCCCTGGGCCGGCGCAGCAACTTTGCCGAGGCCAGCAGCACCGAGATGCCTCCCAGCACCGGGGCGGGGATGGCCAGGATCAGGCCGCTGATCCTGGGCGAGAAGGCCATCAGGGCTAGCAGCAGCGCCGCGCCAGCGCCCACCCGCCGGGAGGCCACGCCGGTGAAGCCGATGGCCGCCACGTTGGCAGCGCCGATGGTGTTGGGCAGGCCGCCCAGGAGGGCGCAGAGCACCGATCCAGCGGCGTCGGCCCAGAGGCTGCCCCGGAGGCGGCGGTAGTCCAGGGGTTCCTGGGGACGGGAGAGGCGCTGGACCGCCATGGCGTTGGCGGTGTTCTCGGCGGAGCTGGCCAGGGTGGCCAGTAAAAAGGCCACCAGCAGCGGCAGGTGGCGCCACTGCGGCAGGGCCAATCCGGGCCACTGCATCGACGGCAACCCCAATAGAGGAGATGCCAGAGGCCGGCTCAGATCCAACAGGCCCAGGCTCCAGGCGGCGGTGCATCCGCCCAGAATGGCTAGCACCGGAGCCAGGGTGTTGCAGCGGCGCCAGGTGATCCTGGAGCAGAGGACCATCAGGACCATGGTGAAGGCCCCCAGGGCCAAGTTCTGGCTCAGATCGCCGGAGCCCATGCCCCGCCAGAGTTCCAGGGCCAGGGGCAGGATGGTGACGCCCACCAGCAGAACGACGATACCGGCCACCGCCGATAGGCCCTGCCGGAAGGACCTCAGTCGGGCCCCTAGGAGGACCTTCAGCGGCGCCGACAGTAGCGTCAGCGTCGCCGCCAAGGCCATGCCTCCGGCTCGGAGGGCCTCGATGACGCAGACCATAAAGGCGCTGGAACAGCAGGCCATCATCAAAAATCCCGAGCCCAAGGGGCCCAGGGGATAGGCCTGGACCAGGGACACCGCCGCCCCGGCCAGGAGGGAGGCGAAGAGGATCCAGGCTGCCGTCTCGGGGCTCAGTCCCGCGGCCCGGGCCACGATGGCCGGCATCAGGTAGGATCCGAAGACCAGCACCAGGTGCTGGCAGGAGAGCAGCGCCGTCTCGATAGGTGGCGGACGGTCGTCGGGACCGTAAAAGACAGGGCCCTTCATCGCCGGACGTCGGTCAGCCATCGGCTGAGGTTGGCCATCACCCGCTGGCGGAGCTCCACCGTCCGTGGTCCCGCGCAACCGCTGCCGATGGGCTTGCCGTCAATGGACGTGACTGGCAACACCAGTCGGGAGCTGGCGCACAGAAAAGCCTCCTGGGCCTTCCAGAGCTCCGCCAGGGTGGGACAACGCTCTTCCACGGTGTAGCCGGCCTCCCGGGCCACCGTCAGGACGATCCCCCGGGATGTCCCCGCCAGGACCCGGCTTAACGGAGCCGTCACAAGCCGATCGCCCACCCATAGGAAGAAGTTGCTGGACATGCACTCGGTGATCTGGCCGTCGGGGCAGTAGAGGGCCTCCATGGCCTGGGGATGGGCGGCGTTGAGCCGCAGCGCCGCGGAGTAGTTCACCGTCTTTACGGTGGGGAAGAACCGCTCCTGGGGCAACAGGAACAGACCCACGCCACGGTGGTCGTAGAGCTCCTGGGGCAGCACGTGACCCTGTAGGAACATGAAAAAGCAACGTCCCCTGAAGAGGCCGTCCTGGGGGGCCATGGAATCGCCTCCGGTGATGTAGACCCGGGCCATGCAAGGGTTGCCGTCGAAGCGCCGTACTCCCTCTTTGATGATCGAGGTGATCTGTCCTCGAGACAGGGGCACTGCCAGCCCCATCTTGGCCGCCGAGTCGAAGAGCCGGTCCAGGTGGGCTTCCAGGGCCAGGATCTTCTTGTCAGGGCAGTACAGGGTCTCAAAGACCCCCAGGCCTCGCTGAATGATCATATCCGTCACCGGCAGCGAGGCCTGGGCCAGGGGCATATACTTTTCGTCGATATAGCAGAGATCCATGGTTGTACACTCCTTCAGCAATAGCTTGGACCATTATAGCGCTCTATCTCCGCTTTGGGACTAAAGCCCCAGGCTCGGAGGCATCAGGCACCCTGAGGTGACAGGTCTAGCTCCGTCAACAGGATCGATAGCAGTATCAAGGCGCATCCCAGAGCCATGCGGGCCGTAATGGACTCCCCCAAAAAGGCCCAGCCCACGGCTATGGCGAAAACCGACTCGGTGGAAAAGATCACGGTAGCGTGGGACGACGTAGTCATCTGCTGGGCCCGGATCTGGAGGGAATAGGGGATCAAGGTGCAGAACACAACCAGATAGACCATCGCCACCACCACCGGTCGCGACCAGCTCCGGGGCAAGGGATCTCTGACCACCGCGGCGACTCCGCAAAGCAGCGCAGCCATGGCGAACTGAGCAAAGGCCAGCTTTAGGGGCTGGCGACCGCGGCCCAGTCGCTCCACCAGCAGCAGGTGAGCCGCCGAGAGAGCCGCAGCCGCTATGGCCGCCGCCTCACCCCGGCGGATCTGAAGCCCCGAGTCCAACGACAGCGCCGCCATGCCGCCCAGACACAAAAAGGCCGCCAGGAAGACCCGCAGCGACGGGGCCTGCCGGTCCAGGGCCCAGGTCAGAAAGGGCACCAACACCACGTAGCCCGCCGTGAGAAAGGCCACCTTGCCGGTGGTGGTCCAGGCCACGCCCAGGATCTGCATGGCCACCGCCGAGGCCACGGCCAGCCCCATGGCGCCACCCGCGGCCAGATCCCGCCAGCCCAGCCCCTTCAGGCAGCTTGGCGAGATCAGGGCCAGTCCCAGGAAAGCGCCGCCAAAACGTAGGGTCAGGATCCACAGCACCGGAAGCTCCCGCTGGGCTGTCTGCAGGCCCCAAAAGGAACAGCCCCACAGCAGGGCGCAGAGGAGAATTCCCAGGTCGCCCAGGACCATCTCTCTGGGGTTCTTCATGGCCTCACCTCCGAGACGAAATCGCTTCAGCATCTTACCATACAATTCTTCCAGCCAAAGGCTCTAAGAAGCTGGGAAAAAAGAATTTGCCAAAAGGGGCGCACCATATTATAATGCCCCACAGTGATGGAACCACTGCCCGGGTGGCGGAATTGGTAGACGCGCTAGATTCAGGTTCTAGTGGGCGCGAGCCTGTGGGAGTTCGAGTCTCCCCTCGGGCACCATCGAAGGCAAGGGCCTACCCAGCTAGGGTAGGCCTTTTTGCGTATGTCCCCTTGGGGGGGACAATGGCCTTGAAAAAGGGCTGCGCTGTGGTATGCTCAAGAATATAACCCTAGGGGGTTTTTCGGAGGTGAGGGACTATGACAGACCGCTTCGACGACCAGGAACCCTTGATGGCAGGCGATTTTCTGAGGAGCCTATCGACGCCGGACTATCCCGATTACATCCTTGGGTTGCTAGAGCAGATTCGAGACTGGCTGACCAGGAGTTTCCACCTCGAAGGCTATCCCGATCGGGTGCGCTACGATCAATTGCTGGAGGAGGACCCCGAACAGCTTTACAGCACCCTGGACTGGCTGGAGAGCCATATGGCGTTGTTGCCTGCCCGGGACCATCCCCCTGTCAGGGAAGAAGCGGTGGTGCTGGGGCTGGGCCAGGCTGACCTGGACGACATCATGAGGATGGCTGTGGACTACGGCATGATCTTCGCCAGGGACCGGTGCCGCCGGATCTGGGTGGTCTCGGATTGTTGGATCCCCTTTGACGTAACGCCCTACACCGATCACCTCCAGGCTCTGAACGCCGCCGGCGTGACTCTGCGGTTTCTGATGGTCACCCCCTGGGGATGGCTGGAGCTGCCCCTTTTGGAGGGCCAGCAGGAGGGATTTCGCTACCTCTCCCTGAGAGACTACGGCAACCGGCGCCCCAGCGAGGACGACGGCAGAAAATAATTGACTTTCGCCCCCTCTCTGCTATACAATACCCTCCGTTGTCCGGGGTGTAGCGCAGTCTGGTTAGCGCGCCTCGTTCGGGACGAGGAGGTCGGAGGTTCGAATCCTCTCACCCCGACCATGCCGGATCGGATCCCGCCAGCGGGATCTTTTTTTGTCGGTTCCCGGCCTTGACGTTTCCTGATGTTTGCCCCTAGAATGGAGGCGGAGAGGAGGTCCGGCGATGGGGACGATGGAGAAGAAGGACAAGATCGTCGCGGTCAACCGCAAGGCCCGGCACCAGTACTTCATCGTGGACACCCTGGAGTGCGGCATCGCCCTGACTGGCACCGAGATCAAGTCTATCCGAGAGGGTAAGGTCAACCTCAAGGAGGGCTACGGCAAGATCGAAAAGGGCGAGCTGTGGTTGATCAACGTCCACATCTCCCCCTACGAGAAGGCCAGCTGGTACCAGCACGAGGCCCGGCGCAACCGGCGGTTGCTGATCCATCGGGCCGAACTCCGCCGCCTGGCCGCCAAGGTCAAGGAGAAGGGCTTTACCCTGGTGCCGCTGTCGTTGTATCTCAAAGGCGGCCGGTTGGCCAAGGTGGCCCTGGCCCTGGCTCGGGGCAAGGCCCAGCGGGACAAGCGCGAAGCCATCCAAGCCCGTCAGGCCCAGCGGGATATGGCCAGGGAGCTGCGCAACCGCAGGGGCGATTGATCAGACCCGAGAAGATCGAGACCCAAAAAGATCCAGATTAAAGCGAGAGACGACGGTTGTTGTCCCCATGACGGGGGCGATCGGTTTCGACTGGTATGGCGCAAGTCTGGGAGCAGGCCGAGCGGCGGGCGTTACCCGCCACCAAAAAGAAACGACAACAACTTCGCACTGGCGGCCTAGTTAGGCCGTCGCCCCAGCGAGAGGGAGCGCTCGCAGTATCGCCAGGGGTTAATCAACGCGGGTGGCGTGATGTCTTCGATGCCTATAGAGACGGAGGGCTGTTCTGCCGGTCCCAGCGCCGTCTCTGGGAAGTAAAGAGACCTGGCTAAGCCTGTAGCCGCCCATTCATACACGTCATGTCAGGACCGGGGTTCGATTCCCCGCGCCTCCACCAATCCCGAGAGGGGAATTGGGGGACCCGTCGAGAATTATTCGGGAGTTCAGGAAATCATAGGATTAGGAAAGAACAAAGGAGCCTCCTCACAGGGACCAACGCCCTGGGGAGGCTCTTGTCGTGGGGCCTAGGTTTAGCGTGGATCAGTCCAACATGGAGATCTGGGACCGTAGGAGACGGCCCACCAGCGGGGCCAGCTGTTCCACCTGCTGGATCCTTACGAACCCGCGGCCGTAGATGGCCTGGGCCGGCTCCAGGCAGCTGTCGGCGCCGGTGACCACGGCGATCACGGGGATCCCCCGCTTTACCAGGGATCGGGCCTCGGCGGCGGCGTCCTTCACCGCCAGTTCGCCGGAGTAGTCCCTGGTGCGGCGGAAGGCTCCCGAGGGGGGAACCGGGGTGTCGTCGTTGGGGTTGGCGTCGGTGAGCAGGATCAGCAGCCGGTTTTCCGCCGGAGCTCGGTCCATCAGGGCGCCGATTCCCCGCAGGGCCAGGCCGTCGCGGTTCCACCCGGCAGCGAAGTAGCTGAAAATGTCCTGGGCCCCCTCCTCGCCAGTCCGAAAGACCCTGATGACGGTATAGCTCCGGAGAGAACAGAAGGAGCAGACCTGAAGGGGCACCCCGCAGAGCCGCAGGCTTTCGGCGATCACGTAGCCCTGGGCGGCGATGCGCTCCTGGGCCTCCAGTCGCGACGCCGAGGCGTCCAGGGCCAGGGTTACCGAGAAAGAGGGTCTGGGCTGGCCCTCGCCGCCCATAAAAATTCGGCTGTCGTTCAAATAGACTCCCCGCCAGACCCGGCTGCTGTCCAGCATCCCGCGCCGAGACGGTTCTCGCTGGGTTTCCGGCACGATCTGGAGAGAATTTCGGATCTGGGCGCTGAGGCTCTGGATGCCCTGATGGTATTTATCCAGGTGGCTGCGGTAGTAGTCCAGGTTTCTCTGGCGTTGATCCGCGGCAGCGGCCACGTTGGTCTGCACCTCCAGGGTCATGGCCTCGTCGCTTCTCTCGCCGGAGGAAAAATAGAGATGGCACCGGCTGTGGACGCCGCTGCAGAGCTCCCGTTCCAGCGCCGAGGACTCCCTGGCGGGAAGCAGGGGCTTGCCGAACCAGGCGGCTATGTAGTCACGGTCGGTCCTTTGGCGCTGTAGCTTCCAAAGCCGCAGCCGCGTCAGCAGGCCGCTTTTGTGGATGGGCCGTCCCATGGCGCTGAGGCGGTGGATCTCCATGGGCGACCGTTGGCGGCCTGTGGCGAAGATCAGGAAAAAAAGCTCCTCCAGCCAGTTTTCGATGGATATCCACCGGAGGCCCTTGAGGCCTTCGAAGTTGCCGCTGAAGTGGAAATATTCCTTTAGGATCCGGCGGCAGTGGTCCAGTAGCTCCTGGTCCGTCATGGCTCCACAGTCCAACTCGGCCAAGAGCCGCCGCTCTCGGGGCAGCATCAACACTCCCCGGGGAACGGCCTTTCCCAGTACCGTGAGCCATCGGGCCGTCAGGAGCCGGTAGGCCAGGTCGTCGCGGCTGCTTCGCCGTTCCAGGAAGGCGCTGGCACAGCTGCGGCGCAGTTCCGCCAAGGCGGGGCGCTGGGGGCTTTCCAGGGCGAAGAGGGAACTTTCCAGGCCCAGCCAAAATACGGTGTCAAAGAGGGCCTGCTTGGGCTTGGAGGCCCGGCCGATGGCGTTAAACAGCGGCTGAAACTGATCCCAGGCGAACCATTTGCGCCCCAGTCCGGCCACGCAGTTCAGGTACAGCGACGGCTCGCCGTCGCTGCCAAGGGCCAAAAACTGGGGCCTAAAGGAATAGTCCCCGGCGGCGGCCCACTGGACGTTTTGGGCTCGGCGGCGCCGGGAGGCCTGGCTAGCCTCAGCCATGGAAGAGCTCGCCTCGGGTGAGTTTCTCTGGGACCCGGAGCCGGATCAGATCCCGGATCAGCTGTTGCTCGTAGGGGTCGAAGGTCTTGTTGACAATGCCCATGTCCAGGGCCGTCAGGGGAGCCACGCCCCGCTTGATCAGCTCAAGGGCGTCCAGCAGTCCCCGCAGGTCCAGGGCCCGAGTGGAGATCTCGGCGCTGTCGCATTTTTTCTGAATGTCCAGGAACATCAGGGCCAGCTGCTCCAGGTATTTCCCCGCCAGATCGGGAAAATCGGAGCGCAGGATCTTCTCCAGGGTCTGGGGCGACAGCGGTGGCATCTGGATCACCACGAAACGGGACAGCAGGGCCTCGTTGAGCTCCCTGGTGCCGGCGTAGCCGTAATTCATCGTGGCGATGTAGCGGGTGGCCTCGTGGAGGGTTACCACGTCGTAGCCTGGCACGTCGATGATTCGCCGGAAGTCCAGTACGGCGTGGAGCACTGCCATAGCCTCGTTTCGGGCCATGTTGATCTCGTCCATGACGCCGAAGCCGCCCCAGAGGGCGCAGCGATACACCGGGCCGGGACGGAAGATCACCCTGCCGTCCTCAAAGGTGTCGCTGCCGATCAGTGACGCCGCGTCCATGCCCACGTGGAAGGATATATCCCACAGGGGCCGTCCGAAGGCCGAGGCCAAGTTCTCGGCCAACACGTTTTTACCAGTGGCCTTGGAGCCTGACAGGAGCAGGTTATGGCCGCAGAGTAGCGCCGCAGCCGCGGCCTCCCAGACCTCTTTGCCGTAGTAGAGGTATTTGGGCTTCCGTAGGCGGCTCTGGGCCCCCTGGTCTGTGCTGTGGGCCTCCCGAAAGGCTCCGATGGCCTGGATGATCTCGTCGCTTACGCCCTGTTCCCTCAGATGGTCAAACATAGCCCCATCCCTCCTGATCTCGAACTCCGTTTATTCTACGAAATTCACCGCCGAAAACCAACAGTTCAAATCGCTATGGCCCGCTTCGGTCGATGGCCTTTGTCCGCTGGGCCCTGTCTCGATGGAGTTGTAGCCTCTGGTCGGGGAAGGGCTT
>CAZCKP010000052.1:0-7797 GCA_964499295.1 uncultured Synergistaceae bacterium
CAACGCCAGCCCCCCTGCCATGGCGGCAACGTTGAAGGCCTTGCAGGACGCCTCGCTGCCGGGTCGCCTTTTCCTGGTGCTGGGCGAGATGCTGGAATTGGGCTCCTCGAGCCAAGAGGCGCACCGCCGGATCTTTGCCCAAGCGTCGTCGATGGATGCCCAGATCTTCCTCTTCGGCTCGGGCTGGAACGACGTGGCCGGGACGGAATCCCTGCTGTTTCAAAGCCATCAGGAGCTGATCGACGCCATCGAGGCACAACAGCCCCGGCGGGGTGATCTGATCCTGGTCAAGGGATCCCAGGGCAATCGCCTTGCTCAAGTCGTGAAGGACCTGGAACTATGATCGGCCTGACGCCTCTGGCGGTCCTCGGGGTCGCCACGGCGATATTCTGCCTGGAAATCGCCGCCCAGCGCAGCTGGATAGCTACGATGAAGCGGGTCCGCATCGCCCAGGTCCAAAAGGCCTATGGTCCCGGCGTGGACGCCGAAGTGAAAGCCCAGGTGCCCTCTATGGGCGGTCTGGTCTTTATGGTTATCGGATCGGGATTGCTGATCTCGGCTATGCTCTCAGGCCAGCGTCAGGCCATGGCCTTCTGGACCTATCCGCTGTTGGCGGCGGCGGTGGGACTCCTGGACGACTTGTTGAAGTTTCGCCGCAACTCCAGCGAGGGTCTGAAGAGCCTTCAAAAGCTCTTTCTCCAGGTGGTGACCACGATGGCCTGGCTGTTCCAGCTGGCCGCTGCCGGGATCGTGCCGCCTCTGGCCCTGGGATTTTCCATAGGTCCCTGGGTCTGGCCCTGGGCGCTCTTTTTCGCCGTGGGCATCCAGAACGCTGTCAACGTCACCGACGGATTAGACGGCCTCGCCAGCGGTTGCGCCGTGGTGACCTTTGCCCTATCGTTGAGTCTTTGGCCGGGAGACTCCATGGCCTTTACCGGCGCCGCCGTGGGGTTGGCCCTGTCATCGGCCTTTCTCTGGCACAATGGCCACCCGGCCCAGGTTTTCATGGGCGACGGCGGAGCCCATTATCTGGCTGGGCTCATGGTGTCCTGCGCCTTTACCGGCAGCGGCGTGTTGGCTCTGATCCCTCTGGGCCTCGGTTTCGGCCTAGAGATGCTGTCGGTGGTGATCCAGCTGGCGGCGATCTACGGCTTCCGGAAAAAAATCTTTTTGATGAGCCCCGTCCATCACCATTTCCAGCTGCTGGGCTGGCCCGAGACCCGAATCGTCACACGATTCTGGCTGATCCACGGCGTCGGCGCCCTGGTATGCACTGGAATCTACTTATACCTGCAACGCCTTATTTCCCTCTAGGAGGAGACGGCAATGGCCGAAAAAATTACCGTCGTCGGAGCCGGCGTCAGCGGCAAGGCCCTGGCTCACTGGGCCAAGGACCAGGGAGCCCAGGTCTTTGTCACCGATCGGAAGGAGATCGACGCCGACACCTGTAGCGACTTGGCCCAGGCCGGCATTGCCTGGGAGTCGGGAGGCCACAGCGTCGGCTGTTGCCACTGCGATCGCATGATCCTGAGCTCCGGTATCGGCCCTCATTCCGAGGCCGTAGTCATGGCCCAGCAGCGGGGGATCCCCCTGATGGGGGAGATCGACTTTCTGGCCCCCTATCTGACGGGTAGGCTCATCGCAGTCACTGGGACCAACGGCAAGACCACCGTCACGTCGCTGATCGGCCATCTGTTGCGCTCCAACGGCCTAGATGCTGCCGTAGTCGGCAACATCGGTGAACCCTTGGCCCACTGCGCTGGCCGACGCTACGATGCCGTCGCCATGGAGCTCAGTAGCTTTCAGCTCTACTGGAACCGGACCCTAACGCCCCACACCGCGGTGGTGACCAACCTGGCGCCGGACCACCTGGATTGGCACGGTACCTTTGAACACTATCAATCCTCCAAGGGCCACGTCTTTGGCCGTCCCAGTGGCGGTTGCTGGGCCATAGTCCAGGATCGGGATCGTTCCCTGGTGCCTCCTGGTGGCTCGCTGTGCACACTGGGAGGTAGCCAGGGAGTTCGGATCTCCTGGAATAGCGACGAGGTGACGCTACATCTAGAGGAGAGCCGCCGGAAGCTTTTCTCCCGTGGCCAGCTGAAACTGCTGGGGAGGCATAATCTGGAGAACGCGGCCATGGCCTGTGCCGCAGTGGCTCTGACCTTTCCAGAGCTGGATCCCTCGGCGGGACTGGAGGACTTCTCGCCGTTGCCCCACCGTTGCCAATTGGTGGGACGGTGGCGATCGGTGACCTACGTGGACGACTCCAAGGGGACTAACGTGGCATCGACCTGCACGGCCTTGCAGGGCCTGGAGGGGCCCAAGGTGGTAATCCTGGGCGGCCAGGGGAAGGGGGAGACCTACGACCTTCTGGCCCAGGTGGTGAAGGATCGGGCCCGGGCCGCGATACTGCTAGGCGCTGAATCGGCAGCCATCGAGAAGAGCCTGATCGAAGAGGGCTACAGGTCTTACCACCGCGTCGACTCCATGGAGGAAGCGGTCCAGCGAGCCATCGCCCTGGCCCAGCCCGGCGACACGGTGCTGCTTTCGCCGGCCTGTACCAGTTGGGACATGTATCGCAACTACGGCGAGCGAGGGAACCATTTCTCGTCGCTGGTCAGAGAGAGCTTTAGATGATGGCCCTGGAGGGACAGCGTACCCCTTCGGCGCTGTGGATCATTCCCTTTATCGTTTCCGTCTTCGGGATCGTGGCCATCGCTTCCATGACGGCCTGGGATGTGGACTCGCCGGCCTTTCGCCAGATCCTTTGGCTGGGACTGTCGCTGATGGTCTTCGTGGCCGTGAGCCTGATTCCCACGGTCTATTGGTTGCGGTATAGCGCCTTGCTGTGGCTTCTAGCCCTGGTGTTGACGGCCATGACCCTCTGGTCGCCCTGGGCCGTCACCGTCAAGGGCGCTTCGCGGTGGCTCAGCCTGGGAGCCGTCAATTTCCAGCCCCTGGAGTTGATCAGCCTCAGCCTGATGCTACACCTTTCCAAGCTCTATCACCGTATCGATCGAAGCGCTAGGGCTCTGGCGGTGACGCTCTATTTCCTCCTGCCCATGGCACTGCTGTTGCTGCTCCAGCCCGACTTTGGCGGCACGCTGCTGATTGTTGCCGTGGCTGGAGCCATTTTCGTGGACCGCTACGGTTTTGGCCTGCCTCTATTGATGGCGGTGCCTTCTGCTGCTATCCTAGGGTTAATGGCCAGTAGGGCCAGCTACCGGATCGACCGAATCGCTATGTGGCTGGACCCTTGGCAGGACCCCATGGGCGACGGTTATCAGCTCATCCAAGGTCTTATAGCCTTTGCCAACGGTGGCCTGACGGGGATAGGGCTGAGCCGAGGCCAGGGCTTCCTCCCTGAGGTCCACAACGACTTCATCTTCCCCGCCATTGGCGAAGAGTTGGGCGTCGGCGCCACGGGAACTCTGTTTCTGCTCTTCGTGATCTGGTGCGCCTGCGTGCTGGTGGCCTACCGGAGAGCTACGCCGTTGCGGCGAACGCTGATCTGGGGCTGCGGCATCTCGATCCTGCTGCCGTTGCTGATCAATCTGGGTGGCGTGATGAAACTGATCCCCCTGACGGGGATGCCCCTTCCCTTCGTCAGCTACGGCGGCACGTCGTTGTTGTTCATGTGGATCCGGGTGGGGATCCTACTGCGATTGACCCGGGAGGAGGCTTCGGAGGAGGAGCTGGAGCCATGGCAGTGAAGATCCTGTTGGCTGCAGGTGGCACCGGCGGCCATATTATACCCGCAATAGCCTTTGGACGGTGGCTGCAACGCCAGGGGCACAGCGTCCTCTGGGTCCTTGGCTCGCGGCCGCTGGAGCGGGAAATCGCCAGGGCCCACGGCATCGAGGCCTTTTTTCTGCCCCTGGAAGGGTCCCCCCTGGGATCCGTGGGGCGGCAATCCTTGAAACGCTGGAAAGACCTGGCGGTCTCGGTTAGGCTCTGTCTGAGCCTCCTGAAAAGGGAGTCCCCGGCGGCTTGCGTCCTCTTCGGAGGCTACCTTTCGCTGCCGGTGTTGATAGCGGCGAAGCTGAAAAGACTGCCGGTGGTGTTGCACGAGCAGAACACTCTAGCCGGCACCGTTACCCGACTGGCCAGCCGTTGGGGCGTACCGATAGCCACCGCGTGGGAAGAATGCGACGGCGTTCCCGCTGAGAAGCGCTGTTGCACCGGCATGCCCCTACGGGAATTCCGCCACCTGGAGCGCTCCGAGGCTCAACGAGAGCTACTGGGTGTTCCCTTGGCCGAGGGAGAAAAGCTGGCGGTGGTGCTGGGAGGATCTCTGGGCAGCCAGGGCTTGACGGAATGTCTCCAGTCCCTTCTTCCTGTGGTAAAATTTAACGGTTGGAAGGTACTTTTCCTGGGGCGATCCCAGGAGCCTCCCTTTCCGGGAGCTCTCTGTCACCAGGCCTGTTGGGACATGAGTGCCGTCTACGGGGCGGCGGACCTGATCCTCTGCCGGGCCGGGGCTTCCACTTTGGCGGAGCTGGAACTCTTCCCCGTGCCAGTGGTGGTGATCCCTTGGCAGCAGTCCGCGGGAGGGCACCAGCGGCGCAACGCCCAGTACGCCGCAGAGCGGGGAGTCGCTGTGATCTGGACCGAGGATTCCCCGCCGGAGGACCTATTGGCGGCCTTTTTCTCGGCGCCCAGGCCCAAGAGGCTTTGCCACCCAAGCCCTGAGAGCTCAGCACGACTCTGGACCATTCTCCAACGCACCGCTGTGACGCTGAAGGGAGAAGACTATTTTGGATCACAGGGATCTGGATCTTAAAGAGGTAAAACATATCCATCTGATGGGTATCGGTGGGACCGGAATGAGTGGCCTGGCGTTGCTTTTCGCCGAATTGGGCTATCAAGTCAGCGGTTGTGACATGGGCCACAGTTCCTATTCCGAAAAGTTGACTAAGATCGACATCCCTGTCCTGATAGGCCACGATCCCCAACATCTGGATGATTTTCCGGTGGATCTGTTAACCTACAGTAGCGCTATTCCGCCCCAGAACGCCGAACTATTGGAGGCTCGGAGGCGAGGCATTCCGGTACTTCAGCGGGCTGAGTTGTTGAGTCTGCTCTTCGATTCCAGAGACGGCATCGGCATCTCGGGAACCCACGGCAAGACCACTACCACCTCCATGATCAGCACCATCCTGGAACAGGCCGGCATGGATCCCACCGTGGCCATAGGGGGAGAGCTCTGCGATTTCGACGGCAACGCCAAAATCGGACGGGGGCGTCACATGGTGGCGGAACTGGACGAAAGCGACGGATCCTTTGAGTGCTTTCATCCCCTTTATTCCATCGTCACCAACGTCGATTGGGACCACGTGAACTACTATCCCTCGGTGGAGTCGGTGGAGGAGGCCTTCTCCCGCTTCCTGGGCAACACCAAGCCCGGCGGACGGAAGGTTCTTTGCCTCGACGATCCCGGAGTTCAGAGAATCCTCGAGAGGATGACGGCCCAGGAACGCAGGACCGTGGTGACCTATGGCTTGAACACCAAGGCTACCTTTTCGGCCAGCGACCTGGAGCACCTGCCCGGCGGGGGAGTTTGCTACTGTCTCCACCGAAGGGGCGTGCCGGTGGGCACTCTGGAGCTGTCGGTGTCGGGAGAGCACAACGTGCTGGACTCCCTGGCGGCCTGCGCCGTGGCTATGCTGCTGAAGATCCCCTTCGATCAGATCCGGCAGTCGTTGCGGGGTTTTCGGGGGGCCAAGCGGCGCCTCCAGTTCAAGGCTCGCTACGGCGACGTGTTGCTCTACGATGACTACGGTCACCATCCCAGGGAGATCGAGGCGACGCTGAAGGCGTTGAAGCTGATGTTCCCCCAGCGTCGGACGGTGGTAATCTTTCAGCCCCACCGGTACACCCGTACCGCAGCGCTCTTTAAGGAATTTGCCCAGGTGCTGTCCCAGGCCTCGGAATCGGTGTTGTTGCCCATCTACGGCGCCGATGAGGATCCCCTGGAGGGGGTATCATCGGCGTTGATCTGCCGGGAGATCAACAAGCAGCACAAAGGCCCCAACCACAGCTATATCGTCCAGGACAAGCAGGAAGCCGTGGAAAAGGTCCTGTCCCTGCTGAAACCCGGCGATCTGATCCTCACCGAGGGCGCCGGGGACATCTGCCTGTTAGGGGACATGATCATCAAGGAGCTCAATCGTTGTCTCTTCGAGGCGACCTCCACGGTCTGATTAAAAAGGCACCTGAAGTAAAGCCATGAGGCGGATAGGAAAGTGGTACGTCGTCTTTGCCTTTCTCCTGGGCATCGTTATGCGTCTGGGCGAGCTCTACCAGCCCCTTCGGCTTCATAGCCTGACGGTGGAGAACTTTACGCCGGCCCTGGAACGGCGTTTGCGAGACTGGAGCGAGAAGTTCCTGGCCTTTCATCCTCTGTGGCTCTGGTATCGCCAGGACTTGATGGAACTGGAGCAGCTCTATCCCATCAAGATCCAGGTCCGTTGGCGTCCCTTCCGGGGAACCCTGGAGATCCAGGGATGGCCCTTGGAACCGGTGGTGGCCCTCCATTGGCAGGGTATCGACTACTACCTCTCCGACCAAGGGGAGCTGTGGATACAGACCCTATCGGCTCAGGCTTCGACTCTGGCCGTGCCCCCGGTGCCCAGCCTCCAGGTGGGCGACTCCTTTCCGGTGATAGGCGAGGCCTTGGGCTTCGGAGCGGTCCATCAGAGTGGTGTTCCGGCTTCCTGGTTTTTGGCGCTGCTGCAGCACCTCGAGGCTGTCCCTGGCGTAGAGGTATCCGAGGCGGAACTGAGAAGGCGCGGCGGCGAGGACGTGGTGGCCTGCACCTTGACCCTGGTCGGTAGCGGCAAGCAGAGCCGCTTTCTCGGGCGGATCAGTGACCTTCCCCAGAACCTGGTGATGGCCCACCAGCTTCTGTCGGGGCCCCTGGGCGGTCCCCATATGGTCATCGATGCCACCTATTCGGACAAGATTATTCTGCGCGGCGGCTCTTAGCGCTGCGCCTTCCCATACAGCATCGGGAGTTGCATCCATCCAAGTCCCGAGATCACCCAAAAAGGAAAGGAGTGATGATCGATGAGCAAAGAGTCAGAGATCCTAGTCGGGCTTTATCTCGGGACGAGCAAGATATCCGTCGTGGTGGCGGAACGGGATCCCTTTGGCTCCGGCGACGCTCAGATCATCGGCATCGGACAAGCCCAATCCCATGGGATCCGCAAAGGCATGATAGTCAACCTGGAACAGGCCATTAACGCGGTGTCCAATGCCATCGCGGACGCCGAGGATATGGTGGGCTTTAACCTCACCGGAGCGACCGTCGCCTTCAGCGGCGTCAACGCCCACACCGAGACCCGGTCGGGCATGGTCTCCTTGGGCATGTCGCCCCGGCAGATCACCACCGACGACATCCACCGGGTCATCGAGACGGCCCTCAGCGAGTTGGTGTTGCCGCCTAATCAGTGCATCCTCCACACTATTCCCCTAAAGTATTCCATCGACGGCAACAGCGGCATCGACGATCCCCTTGGGATGACGGGAATACGTCTGGAAATCGAGCTTCAGGCCATCATCGTCGCCACCTCGGTGATCCAAAACGTGATCAACTGCGTCGAGCGGGCCGGCGTGCCCGTGCGGGGATTGGTGGTCAAGCCCCTGGTGGCCGCTCTGGGGTCCCTGACTCCCGAGGACCGCAGCGCCGGCGCCGTAGCCGTTTCCATCGGCGGGGGTACCACCGCTCTGGCTCTATTCTCGGAAGGGCGTCCGCTGAAGTTGTCGGTGAACCCCATCGGCGGTGGGCCCAGT
>CAZCKP010000053.1:0-7775 GCA_964499295.1 uncultured Synergistaceae bacterium
TCTGGCGGCGGTGGCACATGTCCCTGGGCCAGTTCTTCAGGGACTACGTCTACTTCCCCTTGGGCGGTTCCCGGGTAAACACCAAGGGAAGGCTGGCCTTTAACCTCTTTGTGGTGTGGTTTTTCACTGGAGTCTGGCACGGGGCTGCCTGGAGCTTCGTCCTCTGGGGGCTGTGGAATTACCTGCTGATCGTAGCCGAGAAGCTTTTGGACATCCCCGGGCGCTGGCCCAAGGCAGCCCAACACTGTTATCGCATCTGGGTGATTTTGGCGATGGTGTTGGGCTATGTGATCTTCCGCAGCGTGGGAGTGCGCAACGGTGTCCACTACATAGGAGTCATGTTCGGCCATCGTTCCCTGGGGCTGATGGACAGCCAGTTCCTGCGGTACTTTGGCGACTACTGGCGGCTTTTCGTCATCGCCCTGTTCTTTGCCGTGCCTGCCTGGGAAAGGGCTGTGGACTGGCTGCGGCGCCGCGTCGCCGGCGAGGTGCTGGTCCAGGTCTGTTCGCTGGTCTTCCTGCTGCTGGCGGTGTCCAGCCTGGTCATGGGCGGCCATAATCCCTTTATCTATTTCAACTTCTAGCCAACGACGCGAGGCCCAGTCCCTGAAAAGGGGCCGGGCCTCGGTTGCTGTTCCATCGCTGGTCAGGGCTATCATTGATAGCTGGGGCCGTGGTGCTGAGGTGTCAGGGCCTGAAGGGTTTTGCTTTCACCCTCTTTTTGCGAGCTCTGGGAGTCCTTGGCTTTCCCTTCGTCTTGGTCCTTTTCGTCTTCCTCTCCGCCGCCCAGTTTGATGGATATGCCCAGCTCTACGCCGTTGCCACCGGGGCGCACTGTGGCTTCTTCGGCTTCCAGGCCAAAGAGGCCAAGGGGCTCCTTGACGACGCCCAAAACGGTGCCGTCAACGTGATCCAGCACGTTGTCGAGGCCGTCCACCACGCTCTGGAGCCCCGACGAGAGCTGGAGCCCTCCCGTGCGCTCCCCCTCTATGGTGCCGCTGGCCTCCTGGTGTTGGGACGGTAGTTCCAGTTGGTCCTGAGGGGTCTGATCGGGGTCTCCTGCCGATTGGAACTGGTAGATCTCCTGAGCCGTCGAGGCCGAGGCTGCCAATGCGGCCAGAGCCAGGAGCAAAAGCCACGGCGGCATCCTTTTTTCGCTGGTCCTGGAGCCCTTCAAGGCCATCACCTCCGGCAGGAAAAAGGAATAGGACAAGTCCCTTACATTTTGCTCTCTAAGTCAACGATATCTCACAGTAACAGCCGTCCCGCCAGGGGGCGCAAAAATCCGAGGCGAGGCCGGCCTTAAAGCCAGTCAAAGAGGCTTTTGCTGGAAAAAGAGGGGTCGCAGGTCAAGTTGACACCCAGCTTGCGAAAGGCCGACTCGTCGCCGGGCGGGAGCATATGGGCCGAGTGGGCCTCCCGATTCCGCAGGTCTCGGAGCTTCTCCACGGCGGCAGCGGCGGCTGGGTTGGAAGTGGCGCTGAGGCTCAGGGCGATCAGGGTCTCCTCCAGGTCCAGCGATAGCCGGCGCTGGTTAAGCACGTCCTTTTTGAAATAGGACAGCGATTGCAGCAGGTGCTGGGGCAGTAGGTCGATGCTGTCGGGAATGCCGGCCATGGTCTTGGCGGCGTTCAACAGAGCGCTGGCCGGGGCGTGGAGCAGCGCTGTGCTCTTGCCGGTGATCACCCTGCCGTCGGGCAGCTCTATGGCGCAGCCGCTGCTGTACTGGCCGCCGTCGTGGCGCAGCCGGGCCAGCTGGGCCGCCTCACGAGCGGGGACCACCACCCGACGGTCCTCGGGGACCAGCCCCAGCTCCTTCATGATCAGCTCCACCTTCTGGACCGTCTCCTGGTCGGTACGGCCCAGGGCGGCCTCGCAGGCATAGCGGAAGTAGCGGCGGATGATCTCCTGTTTCGAAGCCTCTTGGACGATGCTGTCGTCAACGATGCCGCTGGCAATGCGGTTCACCCCCATGTCGGTGGGCGAACGGTAGGCCAGGGGCTGGCCGGTGATCTTCAGGATGATGCTCTGGAGTATAGGAAAGGCCTCCAGGTCCCGGTTGTAGTTCACCGTCCGCTGGTCGTAGGCCTCCAGGTGGAAGTGGTCGATCAGGTTCACGTCGCCCAGGTCAGCGGTGGCCGCCTCGTAGGCCAAGTTCAGGGGATGCTTAAGCGCCACGTTCCAGACCGGGAAACCCTCGTATTTGGCGTATCCCGACCGGAGGCCCCGGCGGTGATCGTGGTAGAGCTGGGATAGACAGGTGGCCAGCTTGCCGCTGCCGGGCCCCGGGGCGGTGACGATGACGATGGGCCGCTGGGTGGGGATGTAGGCGTTGGCGCCGTAGCCGGCTTCACTGACGATGGTGTCCACGTCGGTGGGATAGCCTCGAGTTGCTCGGTGGGTATACACCGCTACGCCGCGATGCTCCAGGTGGCGCTTGAAGTGCTCCGCTGCCGGTTGGCCCTCGTAGCGGGTCAACACCACGCCACAGACCTGGATGTTCCGCTCAGCAAAGCCGTCTAGCAACCGCAGCGTCTCGGCGTCGTAGGTGATGCCGAAGTCGGCCCGGATTTTGCGGCGTTCGATGTCGCCGGCGTAGAGGCACAGGATCACTTCGGCCTGGTCGCGAAAGCGCTCCAGCAGGTGCATTTTTGCGTTGGGATCGTAGCCGGGCAGCACCCGGGCGGCGTGGTAGTCGCCCAGGAGCTTGCCTCCGAACTCCAGGTAGAGCTTGTTGTCGTAGCGGGCCACCCGCTCGGCGATGGCCGCTGTCTGCTCCTGTAGGTACCTCTGGCTATCGAAGCCGATGCCCCGGTCCATGGTCCTAGCGGCTTCGACCGCAGCAGAACTTGAACTTTTTGCCGCTGCCGCAGGGGCAGGGATCGTTGCGTCCCACCTTGGGAGTGGGGCGTCGGAAGGTCTCGGGAATTACCCGGCCGTCGACGAAGCGCCAGCCCTCGGCTCCGCGGCGGAACAGCGCCAGCTCGTGGTGGTCCACCCGTTTGCCCTCAACTTCGAAGCTGGCCACGAACTCCACGGCACCTTCATGGTCCTTGGGGCCGCCCTTTTCGACGTTGCGGATGTCCAGGCCGATCCACTTGGCCGATTGGGACCACTCCCGGGTGGCCTCCTCGCTGACGTTCTCTCGGGTCTCGGGATCGTGGCTATCCATGATAAAGTCCACCGCCCCGGTGACGTAGGCGCTGTAGCGGGCCCGCATTAGCTTTTCGGCTGTGGGTGCCTGGGTATTCCCTTCGATGATAGGACCGCAGCAGTGTTGGAACTCGTGGCCGGAGCCACAGGGACAAAGGGCCATGGCAATACTCCTTTCGATGTCTTCCAGTCCGATTCAGTCCGATTTTGGGGCGAAAAGGCCAATAAAGGGACCCGGCAGGGGAGCGGTGATCCGCTGTCGGGTCCTTTTGCCATTATACGCCATAGCAGGAGAAAAAAAAGTCCCCGACCGGTATTTCATCGCCCGGTCTACCTGGTCCCACGTCGGAGTAAGGAAGGCTTTTGTCTCGTGCTGGAGGGTTGCGCCGACGATGGTGCTGTGCTAAGATCCACTGCAACCGAATAGTGTCGTCTTTATCCAGAGCCAGGGGAGAGAGTTAGCTCGTTGATCCTGCACCAACCTGTCCGCGTCCCGGATAAGGTGGTCCCGCTAACAGCGATAAGGGGGAGACCCGGGCAAAGAACGCGCCGCCTTGTCGTTGTACAGGGCGGCGCTTTTCGTTATGGCCCGAGGCGCTGCCTTTGCACGGGCCGGAACGGAGGGAACCACGGTGATCCAACTGCAGGGAATCGGCAAGGTCTTTCCAGCTTCGGGCCAGGAGGTGACGGCCCTTAGGGACGTGGATTTGACCATCGGCGATGGCGAGATCTTCGGCATCATTGGCCTTTCCGGCGCTGGCAAGTCCACGTTGCTGCGGATGATCAACGGCCTGGAAAGGCCAACCACCGGCAAGGTTTTGTTGGACGGCCAGGACGTCCACCAGCTGAAGCCGCCCCAGCTTCGGGCTCTGCGCCGCCAGGTAGGCATGATCTTTCAGAACTTCAACCTCCTGGCCTCCAGGGACGTGGCCGGCAACGTGGCCTTTCCCCTGGAGCTGGAAAAGCGCAGTCCCGGGGAGATCCGCCGCCGGGTGGCCCAGATGCTGGAACTGGTAGGGCTCCAGGACAAAGCTCGGGCCTATCCCGCCCAGCTCAGCGGCGGCCAGAAACAACGGGTGGCCATCGCCCGAGCCCTGGCCAATGGGCCCAAGGTGCTGCTCAGCGATGAGGCCACCAGCGCCCTGGATCCCCGGACCACCCAATCCATCCTGGCGCTGCTGGACCAGATCCACCGTCAGCTGGCGTTGACCATTGTTCTGATCACCCACGAGATGGAGGTGATCCGCCAGATCTGCCATAAAGTGGCCATCCTGGAGGCCGGGCGGTTGGTGGAGCAGGGCACGGTAAAGGACATCTTCATGAATCCACGGTCCCCAACGGCTCGGGAGTTCCTGAGTAACCTACCCCGCACCGGTATGACCCTGGAAGGGCTGCCCAAATCCCCAGGTTGTCCTCTGGCGGTGCTGTTTTTCGACGGCACTGCTGCCGGTGAACCGGTGATCTCTCAGGTGATCCGCCGCTGCGGCGTGGATATCAACATCCTGGCCGGCGATATCGACCGGATTTGCAGCGACCAGGTGGGCAATCTGACGGTCCAGTTTTTGGGAGACTCCCAGGGAATCGCCCAAGCCCTGGACCAGATCCGAGGGAATGGCGTAAAAGTGGAGGTGATCTGGAATGGATAACTGGCTTCGTGTGGCCAAATTGCTGGTAGATCCCACCCTTCAGAGTCTCTACATGGTGGTGCTGTCCACAGTAGCGGCGGTGGCCATGGGGTTGCCTCTGGGGATAGTGCTGGTCCTGGTGGGCCCCGGCGGCCTCAGCCCCAAGCCCCTGATCTATCGAGCCCTGGATGGGCTGATCAATCTCTTTCGCTCCTTCCCCTTTATCGTGCTGATGGTGTTGCTTTTCCCGCTGTCGCGGCTGATAGTGGGCACCACCATTGGCACCACCGCCACGGTGGTACCGCTGTCCATCGCCGCGACGCCACTGGTGGGCCGTCTGGTGGAGAACGCTCTCAGAGCCGTGGACCGAGGCGTCGTCGAGGCCGCCGTGGCCATGGGGTCGGACCTGAGGACCATCGTGGTCAAGGTGCTGATTCCCGAGGCCCTGCCTTCGCTGGTGACGGGGCTGACTCTGACGGTGATCAACGTGGTGGGTTATTCCGCCATGGCCGGCGCCATCGGCGGCGGAGGCTTGGGAGATCTGGCGATCCGCTACGGCCTCCATCGCTTTCAGACCCAGGTGCTGGCTGTCGCGGTGGCGGTGATTATCCTGCTGGTCCAGTCGATCCAGTGGACCGGCAACGCCCTGGCACGATACATTGCCAGAAACCGCTGATGCGTTGGCTGAATGTTGCCACCGGAAAAGATATCTGGCTTAATATAGGAGGTTTTAATCGTGAAAAAAGGATTGATAGCGCTCTGGCTGCTGCTAGGGATTCTCCAGGGTTCCTGCCTTTCCGCTGCGACGTTGAGGGTGGGGGCCAGCGCCACGCCCCACGGGGAAATTCTGGAGCAGGTGGTCTCGGACCTGAAGGACCAGGGCATTGACCTGGAGATCCTGATTTTCTCGGATTACGTGACGCCCAATTTGGCCTTGGCCGACGGCGGTCTGGATGCCAACTATTTCCAGCACGTGCCCTACCTAGAGACCTTCTGCCGCGACCGGGGCCTGGATTTGGTCTCGGTGGGGCCGGTCCACATCGGGCCTATGGGGATTTTTTCCGACAAAATCAAGGACCTGTCGGAGCTCCGCGATGGCGCCCTGGTCGCCCTGCCCAACGATCCCACCAACGGCGGTAGGGCGCTGCTGTTGCTCCAGGCCCAGGGGTTGATCGATCTGGCCCCCGGTGCGGGCCTGGAAGCCACGGAGCTGGACGTGGTGGCCAATCCTCGCAAGCTGAAGTTCCGCGCCCTGGAGGCGGTTCAGCTCCCCCGGGTGCTGGGCGACGTGGACGCCGCTGTGATCAACAGCAACTACGCCATCGAAGCCGGTTGGGTGCTTACCCGAGACGCCATCGTCCTGGAGGGCAGCGACTCGCCCTACGTCAATGTGGTGGTGGTCCGCCAGGGCGATCAGGACCGCCAGGAGGTGCTGGCGCTGATGAAGGCCCTTCGCAGCGCCAAGGTGCGAGACTACATGGTTCAGCGCTATCAGGGCGGAGTCATCCCTGCCTTCGAAGTCCAGCAGTAGCCGGAATTTGCCCTCGAGTTTTCGGGCCGGGGGCCTTTTATGATCAAAGGCAAAGACTAATGACAACCTAAATTGATATTATAGTTGACAAATGGCGCCGGAGAGCCTAAGCTGATCTGGAGTTCATAGGGGAGAATTCCCCCAGCTTGGAGGTTCTGTTATGGTTCTGTCGCCGTCGTCTATGGTCCGAATCGCCCTCTTTGCCGGATTTATCGCCCTGGGAAGCTACATCCGAATCCCTCTGGGCCCGGTGCCCTTTACGCTGCAAAATCTCTTTGTGGGCCTAGCAGGGTTTTTGTTGGGCCCCCGAGAGGGCGTCATGGCCTGGGCTGTCTTTCTCGCCGCTGGGCTTTTGGGGCTGCCGGTCTTTCCCTCTGGTGGGGGATTGGGGTTACTGCTTCATCCTACCTTTGGCTTCGTGGTGGGCTTTGGCCTCTGCGCCTGGATCTGCGGTCGCTTCGGTCGAGGCCTCGGCGCCGGTCCTGCTGTGGCCGCCGTGGCCTGCTGGGGCTTCGGGGCGATCTACCTGACGGGGGTGCCCTGGCTGTGGTGTGCCCTGGATTGGGTGGTGGGAAGCCCTATCTCTTTGGGGCGGGCCTTTCAATTGGGCTGTCTGATCTTTTTGCCCACGGACCTGGTCAAGGTCGCTGCCCTGGCCTTTCTGGCCCCCAGGATAGCCAGGGCCCTCAATCGCGGTGTCGATAGTCCCGGGGAACCTGCGGGAAAGACGTCAGAAAAGGCCCCAGAAAAAGGCCTGGCCCCCTCACCGAGGCCTTGACAGCACGGGCCTAGAGTCGTATTCTCAAGGGGCTGCTGGCTTCACAAAAACCGTCCAATCCCGTAAGTCAAGGAGTTAGAAGTGCCATGTCCAAGAACAACACCAGAAAGACGGCTCCCAAGGGGAAGATCGTCCGCCGTTTGGGTGCCAACATCTTCGGGAACGCCAAGTACGACAAGCTTTTGGCCAAGCGATCCACCCCTCCGGGAGGCGCTCCCCGTCGTCGGAACAAACAGTCCATTTACGGCCTTCAGCTTCAGGAGAAGCAGAAGATCCGCTTCTCCTACGGCGTCAGCGAGAAGCAGCTGCGCCGGGTCTACATGCAGGCCCAGAAGATGGACGGTGTCACCGGCAGCAACATGCTAGCGCTGCTCGAGGCCCGGCTGGATAACGTGGTCTATCGCCTGGGCTTCTGCTCCACCCGGCCCCAAGCCCGTCAGCTGGTCCGCCACGGCCACTTTACTGTCAACGGCCGTAAGGTGGACATCCCCAGCGCCCTGGTCAAGGTGGGCGACGTCGTGGCCATCCGCGAGGGTAGCCGGGATCTGAAGGTCCTCAAGGAGAACTTGGAAGTAGCTGCCGCCGTGTCCCATCCCGCTTGGTTGTCGCTGAGCGACGACAAGGGAACGGTGTTGCGCATGCCCGAACGGGCCGAGATCAGCACCATGGCCGACGAGCAGGTCGTGGT
>CAZCKP010000054.1:0-7565 GCA_964499295.1 uncultured Synergistaceae bacterium
ACGCCGGTCAGTGACAGGGTGAAACAGATCCCCTTCCCCGGCCTGCGCAGTTGCATGCTGTCGGTGATGCCCTTCAGGATCGAGGCGATTCGGTTCTGGGGGACCAGGCTGAGGATGACGCCCTTATCGGTCTCTCCCAGACCGAGGTAGTCCAAAACCTCGGAGCTGGCCGTGCCCACGCCCAGGACCGCGAAATTGGCGTGGAGCCCCCGCTCTTGAAAAAACTGAGCCACCCGGTCGGTCTTCTTGCGGTCCACGATGGTGACCAACATCTTCACTACAGGACTGGATTGCTTATCCATGGACAGCCTCCTAATACTCGACGATGCCGCCGGCGACTTTGGACTCCACGGCCTGGCGCTTCTGGTAGACCTTGCGGAACACCAGGCCCAGCACCTGGATGGTGATCAGTGGCGTCATAGCCACAAAGGCGACCACGCCAAAGGCGTCGGCCAAGATGTTGCCGCCCAGTGTCTCGCAGGCTCCCATGGCGAAAGGCAACAGGAAGGTGGCCGTCATGGGGCCGCTGGCGACGCCACCGGAGTCGAAGGCGATGCCGGTGAAGATCCGGGGGATCCACCGGGGCAACAGCAACGCCACGGCGTAGCCGGGGATGATGATCCAGAAAATAGAAAGGCCCGTCAAGATGCGTATCATCGAGAGCCCCAGCGATAAAGCCACGCCGATGGAAAGGCTCAGCCTCATGGCCGACTGAGGGATGGCCCCGCCGGACAGCTCCTCCACCTGCTTGTTCAAAAGGTGCACCGCCGGCTCGGCAGCGACGATAAAATAACCCATCACCAATCCGATGGGGATCAAAAGCCAGTTATAGGGCGTAGCAGCCACGGAAGCACCGATGAAATGGCCCGCCGGCATGAAGCCCACGTTGACACCGGTCAGGAAGGTGACCAAACCGATGTAGGTGTAGACCATGCCCACGGCTACCTTGATGAGCTGCTTGCGCCGGAAGATCCGGAACAACATCTGGAACAGCGCGGCAAAGCCGATGATGGGCAACAGGGCGTAGGCCACCTCGGCGATGTAGGTGGGAGCCCCCAGGGCGAACTGCTGGGCTACGTCGCGGGTAGTCTCCACCACTGGTACCGAGAAGGGGGCGTAGTTGGCCGAGGATGGGGCATAGAAGATGCCCAACAATAACACGCTTAGGATAGGACCGATGCTAGAAAGCCCCACCAGGCCGAAGCTGTCCTCCTGTTTGGAGGAGCTGCTCAGGGCCGCCAGGCCGACGCCCAGGGACATGATAAAGGGCACCGTGATGGGTCCAGTGGTGACGCCACCAGAGTCGAAGGCCATAGGGACGAAGTCCCTGGGAGCCCAAGCCGACAGCAGGAACACCACGGCATAGAAGATCCACAGCATCTTTGCCAGGCTGATCTGATAGGCCGTGCGGATCATGGCCACCACCAGGAAGATGCCGACGCCAACGGCAACGGTGAGGATCAGCACCACGTTGGGAATCGAGGGCACCTGTCGGGCCAGAACCTGCAAATCCGGCTCGGCCACGGTGACCAAGATGCCCATGATCATACAGACGGCCATGGCGCTACCGATCTTTTTAAAGCGGGTCATCTGAGCACCCACGGCCTCGCCCATGGGCATCATGGCCATGTCGGCGCCCAGGGAGAAAAAGCCCATGCCCAAAATCAACAGGGCCGCTCCAGAGAGAAAGAGCAATATGGTCCCTATGGGCATGGGCACCACCGTCACGCTGAGAAAGAGCACTATCAAGGTGATGGGGACCACCGAGGACAGAGACTCCATGATTTTTTCTTTCAGTTTATCCATAACTCCACCCCTTCTAAGGACGTCAGCTCCCCATGAAAGCACGCCCTCAGGCCATGGCGTCGCTGCGTTTCCGGATCGCTACGGCAGCATCATATCATATTTTCCGGGCCCTTCGTTTCAGCAAAAGGGCTGGACTTCCTCCAAGGCCGCGCGGCGGCGCTGGCGGCGAAAGCCCTGGGCGACTCTGGTGTGGCGGCTTGCATATTCCCGAAAGGTCCTCTATAATACCCGTCGTGGGTGATTAGCTCAGCGGAAGAGCGCTTCCTTCACACGGAAGAGGTCACAGGTTCGAACCCTGTATCACCCACCATTTTTTATGGGAACGCGTTTCTACGGATAAAGAGACGTTCATAAGAGCAACGTTTAAAGGGCTTCCCCCTGCGTGGGAGAAGCCCTTTTATCGTGTCCTATTCCTAATCTGGCCTGTGGGGTCTAGCCTTGGCGGCCCGATTCGCCGGATCCGGCATTGTCGGCGCCGGACTGGTGTTGATTTCTGGACGCTATGATCAGAGCCCTCCAAATAGCCTCGCCCATGGTGTCGGGCAGCAGTCCTCCCATTGGCATGGAAGGCCCGGGCGCGACTGAACAGATTGCGGCCCTCTCGATCGTACTCGGCGTGGGTCAATCGCTGGATCTGTTTGGCCTTTTTGTTGGCAGCGTAGAATTCCGCGCTGTGGCGAGGCTCCACGCTGAGCTCCAGGTCCTTCATCTGCTGGGCGGCGGTGGCGTCGCTGTAGAGAATCCGCACCCATCCCACCACATAGCTGCCTTCTACCCCTATTCCCTTTATAGCCCCCGGAGAATCAGCTGTTCCCGCTCGGGGCCCACGCCGATGAGCACCACCGGGATGCCGGTGACCTCTTCGATGTAGTTCACGTAGTTCTGGGCGTTGGCCGGCAGGTCCTCGAAGGTCCTGACGGCGGAGAGGTCCTGGTCCCATCCAGGCAAGGTACGGTAGACAGCTTCGGCCCGTTCCAATTTCCAGTAAGCTGAGGGGAAGTGGTCTAGCACCTGGCCGTCTAGATGATAGGCGTTGCAGACCGGAATTTCCCTAAAACCCGTCAGGATGTCCAGCTTGGTCAGGGCCAGACAAGTCAGGCCGTTGACTCGCACGGCGTAGCGTAGGGCCACCAGGTCCAGCCAGCCGCAACGGCGGGGCCGCCCCGTCACGGCGCCAAACTCGTTGCCCCGCTCCCTCATGGCCTCGCCCTGGGGGCCAAAGTCCTCGGTGGGGAAAGGCCCCGCCCCCACTCGGGTGACGTAGGCCTTGGCCACGCCGATGACCCGATCCAGACAAGCCATGCCCACGCCGGTGCCGATACAACCACCCGAGGAGGTGGGGTTGGAGCTGGTCACCATGGGATAGGTGCCGTGGTCCACGTCCAACAGGGTGCCCTGGGCACCCTCGAAGAGCACCCTCTGGCCCTCGGTCAGGGCTTGATGGAGCTCCAAGGACACGTCGGCCACGTAGGGCGAGAGCTGGCGGCCCCACTGGCAGGCTTTTTGGTAGACATCGTCGAAGGCCAGGGGTTTCTGGTCGTAGAGCCTGGTGAGAAGGCGGTTCTTATCGGCCAGGGCCAGGGATAGCTTCTCCCTCAGCACCTCCGGCTCCAGCAGATCTTCGACGCGGATGCCGATACGGCCGTATTTGTCGGCGTAGCAGGGACCGATGCCCCGACCGGTGGTGCCGATTTTGTGCTCAGGATCCCGGGCCTCTTCCTGGACTTGGTCCAGGATCTTATGGTAGGGCATCACCACATGGGCAGCTCCGCTGACCAGCAACCGGGCCCGGTCCATGCCGCGGCTGCGGAGGTCGCCCAGCTCCTGCATCAGTTGTTCGGGGTCCAGCACCACACCGTTGCCGATAACGCAGGTCTTGCCTGGATAGAGCATCCCCGAGGGCAACAGCCGGAACACGTACTTCTCATTGCCCACGTAGACGGTGTGTCCGGCATTGGCGCCGCCCTGGTACCGGGCGAAGACGTCTATCCCCTCGCCGATGGAGTCCACCACGCGGCCCTTGCCCTCGTCGCCCCATTGGGCACCAATAAGGGCCTCGATTTTCCCTTTCATCCACAACTCCCCCTTAAGGGCCGCGGCGGGTCCAAACCCAATCGAGGGTCACCATCCGGACCGAGCCGCTTCCGTTTTCCGCCAGCCAGAACAAAAAGGGCAGGGTTCCCGCCCTGGCGTGGCAAATGGCCACGGCGGAGCCTCGCTTCTGGGCCCCTTTCAGGGCCAAGGCGAACTGGGATTGCATCGTCCCCAGCTCCATTACTCCGTCGATAAAATAGCCGTTCTTCGCAACTGGGATATGATACTCCATCGCTTTATCAAAGGCAACTGACCGAGCGGTGGTGCGGCTATCCAAAAAGCCCCAGGGCTTCTCAGCCAGCGCTGCCATGAAGACGTCCATGGTCTCCTCCGAGGCCGTGGCCTTGGAACCGCGGTGGTTGTTGACGCCCAGGGCGTCGGGGAAGTCTTGAAAGAGCTCCTCCACCACAGCTTGGATCCCCTGGGGCGACGTGTCGACGCCGATCATGTAGCCCCCCTGGCCGTCGGGATCCGCCAGGGCCTGCATGGGCAGATGGATCAGATAGGGCTGTTTCCTTTGACGGGCCAGGTCCACCACGGCATGGACCTGGGGCGAGTTGGGGAGCACCGCCCAAGTGGCCGTTATGGGTAGGTCAGCGATGGCCTGGGCGACCTTGAGATTGTTGCCGCAGTCGTCGATCACCAAGGCCAACCAGGGGCCAGGCTCCTGGTCCCCTTGGGCGGGCGTCGTCAAAAGGCCCAGCAACGTCACAGTGCTTCCCAGCACCGCCGCCTTGAGAAGAGCCAGTTTGCCCCTTTTAGTATTGACCTTGCGCCACCAGATCACGGTCGCCGTACTCCCTGGTTCTCCTGGGATTCCTCCTTCTGGACCTCGGCCTCTAGGCTCTGATCGAGCTGGGGCGTCTCGACGGCGTAGGAGGCCACTAGATCGGCCCAGGCCTCTCCGGAGAACATCCGCATCAGCACCGCCAGAGCGGTTTGGACCTGGGGATCCTCGTCGATCTCCTTGGTCCAGGCCCCCTCTACGGCGATGTCCGGCGTCAGCCCCACGTGGTCGATGGTGTCTCCCGAGGGGATGAAGTAGCGAGCGATAGTCACGTACAGCGCCGAGCCGTCGGAAAGGTTGAATCGGGTCTGGACCGATCCCTTGCCGAAGCTCTTCTGGCCTATCAGGATGCCTCTGTGACGATCCCGCACCGCTCCAGCCACGATCTCCGAGGCGCTGGCACTGCCCTCGTTGATGAGCACCACCAAGGGCAGGTCCGTCAAGGCACCCTCCTGGGCGTAGATCTCGTCGTTGGCCCTATCCACCCGTCCCCGGGTGTAGACCAAGGGCCCCCCGTCGATGAAGAGGTCACAGACGTCCACCGCCGACTCCAGCAGACCGCCGCTGTTGTTGCGCAGGTCCAGGATCAACCCCCGGGCGCCCTGATTCTTTAGGTCGATCACGGCGTTGCCGACCTCGGGACCACTGGGGACGATGAAGTGGCTGAGCCGGATGTAGCCGATCAGGCCCTCCAGCATCTCGGAGCGCACCGATTTGAGCTTGATCACCTCCCGGACCATGGGGAACTCTAGGAGCTCCGACTCGTCCTCCCGACGGACCCACACCGTCACAGCGTTGCCGGGCTCGCCCCGCAGGAGCTTGAGGATGCGGTCCATGTCCCAACCCAGGACCACCTCGTCGTTGACCTGGACGATCTGATCCATAGGCCTCAGTCCAGCCCGATCGGCAGGACTGTCCTCCATGGGGCTGATCACAAGGATCTTGCCGTCTCTCTGGCCGATTGTCATGCCCAGGCCGCCGTATTGGCCCTGATAGGTGATCTGCTCCTCTTCTAGCTCCTGGGGGGTAACGAAGCGGGTGTAGGGGTCGTCCCAGGCGGCGATCATGCCTCTAAGGGCGCCGTAGACCAGTTCCTCTTCAGGCACTTCCTGTTCCTTGGCGTCCACCTGGTAGGCCTCGATGAGCACCCGAGCCTGTTTTAACAGCAGCAAATCCTCGGCCCGGAAGGGCACAATCTGGGAGAGCTGCAACGTGTCGGCCAGCACCTTGGGGAGGCAGGCCGCCACGACGACACCGACACAGATACCTACTAGCAGGTCTCTGTATTTTTTCAGTGTTCCCATGATACAGCCCCCTATTTCCTATCGATCGAGGTATTTCAATGGATCCTGGGCGTTGCCGTTCAGCCGGACCTCGAAGTGGAGGTGGTTGCCCGTGGCTACGCCGGTGGCTCCCACCTTGCCCACTGGGTCGCCGCCCTTCACCCTCTGGCCCTCTTCCACCAGGATCTCGCTCATATGGGCGTAGACCGTGGAAAAGCCACCACCGTGGTCCAAGATGACGATCTGGCCGTACCCCCGGAGCCAGCCGGCGTAAAGCACATCGCCATCGGCTCCGGCTCTGACCGGCGTCCCCTTGGGAGAGGGCACGTCGATGCCGGTGTGGGCCGACTTGGTCTTGAACTTGGGATGGATCCGGGGCCCGTAGTTGCTGGAGATCTTCCTCTGGGGGATGGGCCAGATGAACTTGCCCCGATGGGTCAGCTGGGGCTTGGTGTCGACCTGGCCATCCTGCCTCCTCCGCCGGGCTTCCTCTTCCTTGCGGCGCATGAGCTCGCTGATCTTTCGTTCCAGCGCCTTTTGGTCCTCCTCGAATTCCCGGATGGCCCGTTCGTAGCTACGCTTTTCCTGGTTGACCTTCTGGATCAGCTGCTCCCGCTGCTTCGAGGCCTGTTGATTCACGTTGCGCTGCTGCTGCAGGTCCTTTTTTTTCTGTTCCAGTTGCTGCTTCTGCCGGCCGATCTCCACGATATCGCCGTGAATCCGGTGCTGTTCCTCCTGGAGGTCCTGGATCATTCGCTGATCCTGGTCGGCCACGTAGCGCAACATATAGGCAGTGCTGCGCAGCTCCTGAACGTCCCGGGCCGACAGCAACAGGTTCAATTCGGCCTGGCCTCCATATTTGTATATGGCCGTCAACCTCTCGCCCAGCAAGCCCTGGAGCTCCGAGACCCGGACGCTTCGGTCCCGAAGATCCCGCTCCAGCGCCGTCAGGTCCTGCTCGGTCTTTTTGATCTGCAGGTTCAGGAGCCGGATGTTCTCCTCGGAGAGCCGGGCCTTCTGGTCGTAGGAGTCCTTCTCCTGGAGCAGGCTGTTGATCCTGCGGTTGGACTTCTGCACTTCCTGTTGGTAACGGCGGATCTGTCGCTCCGTTTTGGCCAACGTGGCCTCAGCGTCGGCTATCTGGCTGTCGTAGCTGTCGGCTACGGCGGGAAGACTCAGAGAAGCCGCCAGCAGGGCCGCGAGAAAAGCGCGTTTCATGGTCCCCTCTCCCTTTCCTGCCCCCGATCACAGGGGCTTAGAGGCCTGCTTGACGTAGCGCCCCACAGCCCAGGCGCTGCACAACCAACCGATGATAAAGCCCGCGCAGAGCAAGGCCTGATCGATGGACAGCAACAGGCTCGTATCGTAGCGGAGGTTCAAAAAAGGCAACGCGGCATTGACGCTGCCGATCACCAGACTATAGCCGATGTGGAGCATCACCACCGAAAGGGCTGCGCCCAGGAAACCCAAGAGCATGCCCTGGAGCACGAAGGGCGAGGCCACGTAGCGCCTGGTGGCTCCCACCAACAGCATCACCGCGATCTCCTGACGCCTTGAGTATACCCCAATGCGGATGGTATTGTACAACACCAGGG
>CAZCKP010000055.1:0-7518 GCA_964499295.1 uncultured Synergistaceae bacterium
GATCCACGGCCAAGTTCATAAAGCAGAACGCTATGGCGATGTAGAGCACGCCGCCCTGGACTATGGGGTAGTCCCGCATCTTGATGGAGTCCACCATGAGCCGTCCCACGCCGGGGATGGAGAACACCGATTCCGTCAGGATGGAGCCGCCCAAAAGGGTGCCGAACTGCATGCCGATGGTGGTCAAGATGGGGATCAGTGCGTTGGGCAGGGCGTGGCGCCAGATGATCACTGACTCGTTTTGACCCTTGGCCCGGGCGGTGCGGATGTAGTCGGACCGCACCACCTCCAGCATGCTGGAGCGGGTCATTCGGGTGATCACCGCCAGGGAGCTGCCCGAAAGAGTGAACACCGGCATGACCTTCTCGCTGAGGCTACTGAACCCCGACGGCGGCAACCAGTCCAGATGGACCGAGAAGAGCAAAATCAGCAGCACCCCCATCCAGAAGTTGGGCATGGACACGCCGATCAGGGCCAAGATCATGGTGACGGAGTCGAAGAAGGAATACTGCCGAACGGCGCAGATGATGCCGAAGGGAATTCCCAGGGCCACCCCCACCACCACGGCCCAGAAGGAGAGCTCCAAGGTCATGGGGAAGCGGCTCATAAGCTCCTCAGTGACAGGTGCCTTGGTCACGTAGGACCGGCCGATGTCGCCGTGGATCACGGCGTTGTAGCAGTAGCGGCCGAACTGGACCAAAAAGGGATCGTTCAGGCCGTAGTTGATGCGAAATTGCTCCACCGCCTCGGCCGGGGCGTCCTCGCCCAGGGCCATCCGGGCGGGGTCGCCGGGCGTGATGAACAGCAGAGTAAACACGATAAAGGCTACGCCTGCCAGCACCGGGATGAGCATCAGCAGGCGCCGTATGGTGTACTTCAGCACGTTTTCTCCTCCTTACTCTCCTTGCAACTCTCCAACGTCTCCTTGTCCTCTCCATGCAAGGGCCTCGACGGCAAGGCGGCGGCTCCCCCTTTCCTTGCTGCAATGCCGTAGATTGTCTGGCCCTTGGCAGACCCTTCCCTATTCCCCTATATTTATTTAGAAAAAAGACGGGAACTGACGACGAATCACACAAAATTTTATTGCGGCGATTCTCTCCGAAGTGGTGGATCGATTCTATCACAAAATCGACGGCCAGTAGCCCCCTCTCGCCTTGACAGGCCCCCTTGTCGGTCCTAGGATGGGGTTGTAGGACTTCTCGGAAGTGGTATATAGAATATCACAAAAGCCATCGTCGGGCGATGACGTTTTATGATCTCCTTATGATGGACCAAAAAGAGCGTTTTTGCCCTATTATGATGGATTTTGCCTCGTCCTCAGAGGCCTAGCTTTAGTTTTCCGATGCACTTTGATTCGCTACTATTGTAAGCATGTAAGGAGAGATCTCAATGGCTGCGAAGCGCCCTGTAGAACAGAAGGACCTGCTGAACTTTCATTTCCTGGCCCGGCCGTCCTTTTCTCCCGACGGTACCAGGGTGGCCTACATGGTCCATCGGGCCAATCTGGAGAAAAACGGCTACGACAGCAACCTGTGGCTCTGCGATCTGACCACTAAGACGGCCAAGCAGATCACCTTTTCCAACGAGGAAAAGTTCTTCTCCTGGAACCGCTGCGGTCGTGGGATCCTCTTCGCCTCGGGCCGAGGCGATTTGCCCAAGGACAGCACCAGAATCTTCTACCTTCCCATGGCGGGCGGCGAGGCCAAGGAGCTTTTCACGATTCCCCATAGGGCCACCGATATCCGCTCCCTGGGGAACGATCGCTACCTACTGACGGTGATCTACGATAGCCCCCACCCCAATCCCGAAGAGGCCGATTACTACGTTTTCGAGCAGGTGCCCTTTATGGCCAACGGCAAGGGCTTCATCGGCCAGCGCCGCAACGGCCTGGCTATCTACGACCGAAACCTGGGCGAGCTGAAGCGGCTCACGCCGGAGCACATGGACGTGGCCCGCTACAGCATCAGCGACGACGAGCAGCGTCTGCTGATTTTGGCCAGCGACTTCACCGACCTGAAGCCCTCGACGAACCACGTCTACCAGCTGGAGCTGGGCAGCGGGGAGCTCAGCTGTCTCAGCGAGGGGCTGACCTTCGGCTTCAAGTGGGCCGATTATCGAGGCGATGGGGTGCTGGTGATAGGCTGCGATCAAAAGTCCGGCGGAGTGAACCAGAACGTCCAGTTCTTCCTGCTGAAGGATCGCCAGCTCCAGGCCCTGACGCCGGAACTGGACAGCAGCCTCCACAACTCCGTGGGCTGTGATTGCCGCTATGGCCTCTCCGATCAGATGACGGCCTTCGCCTTGGACGACGGCAGCGCCGTCTACTGTTCCACCGACGGCTTTGTCAGCCGGCTCCACAGGATCGACTTCAACAGCGGCGACCAGGTGCTGACCCGGCAGCTCAACAGCGTCGACGGCTTCGACTGGTGCGACGGCGCCGCCGCCGTGGTGGGCCTCCAGGGGCTGCAGCTCCAGGAGCTCTACCTGGTGGAGGACGGCCAGGAGGTCCAGTTGACCCACCACAACGACGCCCTGCTGGAGGAACTGGAGCTGTCTCAGCCTCAGCACGTGACGGTGGATAACGGCCAGGGTTGGGCCCTCGACGGCTGGTACATGAAGCCCTACGGCTACCAGGAGGGCAAAAAATACCCCACCATCCTCCACATCCACGGCGGTCCCAAGAGCGCCTTCGGCGACGTCTATTTCCACGAGATGCAGTGTTGGGCCGCCAAGGGCTACGCTGTGATCTACACCAACCCCCGGGGCAGCGACGGGCGGACCGGTGGGTTCGACGACATCCGGGGCTTCTACGGCGTCAAGGACTACCACGACATCATGGTCTTTACAGAATGGTGCGTCCAAAACCTGCCCTTCGTAGACGGCCAGAACCTGGGCGTCACCGGCGGCTCCTACGGAGGCTACATGACCAACTGGATCGTGACCCACACCGACCGCTTCAAGGCCGCCGTGGCCCAGCGTAGCATCAGCAACTGGGTCTCCAAGTTCGGCAGCTGCGACATCGGCTACTACTACGTGGAGGACCAGCACCTGGGAACGCCCTGGAAGAACGTGGAACAGCCCTGGGAGGACTCGCCGCTGAAGCACGCCGCCAACGCCAAGACACCGCTGTTGCTGATCCAGTCCGACCAGGACTACCGCTGCGAGATGGACCAGGCCTTTCAGATGTTCACGGCCATGAAGGTCCTGGGGGTGGAGTGCAAGCTCTGCCTCTTCAAGGGCGAAAACCACGAGCTGAGCCGCTCGGGCCGTCCTCGCAACCGCCTGGCCCGGCTCCGAGAGATACTCCAATGGTTCCAGGACCATCTGGATAAAGTCCCTCAATAGAGCCCACTCCACTAGCTCCAAAAAGGGCACAAGACGCAAAAGGTCCCGGCAGCCAAGGCTGCCGGGACCTTTTGTCGCGCCTTTTTGCTTGGCCCTTTGACCGCGGTGATCTCAGCGCCGGGAGGTCTCCCAAGTCAGGGAGTCCAGGAAAATCGTCAGAGCCAGCAGGTCGGCGCAACCGCCGGGGCTCATCCTGCGGGCCAACAGGTGCTTTTCCATGGCCTCCAGGGCCTGGCATCCCTTGGGTGTGGTCAAACCGCCCAGGACCAGGGCCTTGCGGGCCAACTGCCGCAGTTCCCAGAGGCCTTTCAGGCCGCAACGAGCCAACACGTTGGTGTCCTCGACGAAGGTCATCAAAAACAGCAGGGTCTGGACCAGCTGTTCCCGCCGGGACAGGGAAGGATGGAGGCCCTTCCAAAAGCCCAGGGCGGCCAGCACCGAGGGGAAGCCTCGCTCGGCCTCGCCCCGTATGCCGGTAAAGCCGTGGTCCAGGTAAAACCGTTGTCCCGCCGTGGGGTTCTCCGGTGGTCGATCCGCCAGAGGGACCAGCTCCCGGGACACCATGCCCCGGCAGATCCAGGACACCTCCAGGGATATCCCGTCGGGGGTCAGCTCCTCTTTTCGGGCCCAAAGGCGACCGGCGGCACAGCACAGCAGCCCCAAGGAAAATATGGCGCCCTTGTGGGTGTTGGCTCCGGCGACGGACTTCATAAGCACCTCGCCCCACATCCCCAGAGGCCGCAACTGACGCCACAGCTCCGACGCCGTCATGATGTCAGAGCTGGCTCCCAGCTGGAGCACCTCGGCGAAGTAGGGCTCCAGTGCCTCGGCGCTGTCCATAAAGGAAAACCAATCCATGTCGTCGTGGGCCCCGGGATCTCGGGGCGACACCAGTCCGGGCTTGGGCCACAGGGAGACCTCTTCCTCCAGGGCCGTCCGGGCCAGCCAGGCCAAACGCTCCAGCTTCATGGCTCGGCTCCGTAACGCTGGGCCATGGCCAAAGCTGCGGCCATCACTTCGTCCAGGCTGTGGCGCCTTGAGGCGGCGCAGAGCCGGGCCGGCCTATGGCAGCAGAAACACCGCCGCGGCGGCAGGCCCAGGTCCTCCCGGCCCAGGCTTTGGCCCCGTTCCATCACATCCAGATCCAACAGTGGACCCGTCGCCGTCTGGTTTTCGAAGCGCAGCGCCAGCTCCTTGAGCTCCCGTCCTGGCAAGTCGGTGAGCCAATGTCCCTCGGGGCCGGCAGCGGTGAAGTGGCTTTCCTCTCGAAGCTTGGGTGCCCCCTGGAGCTCCAAAAAAGCCCCCACATCGGCCCACACCCGGCGATGCAGATCCTCCCAGGGTGGACCGTCCTTTTGGGGTCCCGGCACGTTCAGCGTCAGCGTCAGCAGGGATCCCCGGGCGGAGAGGGCCAACCGCCGATGCCATCGAGCTTCCCTGGCGTCGAGAATCGAGTTAGACAGTGGCCTTGACCTCTCGATCCAGGGCCGTCTTGATGCGGGCCCGCAGAGTACACTCCAGGGCGCCACGGTCCTGGATTCGGACGGTGCCGGAGTCCACGCCGGCGGCATCCAACATCTCGTTGGCCACGGCGGTGATGCGCCGGCCGTACTGCTTGATCACGATGCTCTCCACCTCCAGGTGGCGAGCGCCGTCCTCGCTGGGAGCCAGGCTGACCAGCACATCGCTGGACTCCAGGGAACCGACGGTAACAGGCGTAAGGATCTGCATGTACAAACCTCCTCGATCAGTCAGAGAGATGGAAATTTCAGGATTTCAGGGCCAAGAGAGCCCCAGGAGGGCTCTACCGCTGGCGACACAGGGGAAGGACCTGGCGAAGGCTGTTCTTTGTATCCAACATAAGCCCCCGCTGAAGCCAACCCTGCAAAAACCATAAAAACATAAGGCAATTGCCGTTTTTATGCGTTATGTTGCATTAAAAAGTCGAGAAATCCCTTGACTTTACAAAGCTTATGACGGCGACTATTATAGTAATCGATCGGGGGTTTTGCGTCAAATATCCTGGATCCAATTCCGGATTTTCGCCCTCCGGCAATTGGTCCCATTTACGCAGCTCCTGGGCCCCCCGGCCTTTTTTGAAAAACGCGATCGTTTGGGTAGGAGGCAAAAAAGAGATGCGAATCGTACCACGACCCCGCCGTTCCATGCTCTACATGCCCGGCAATAACCCGGGCATGGTCCAGAACTGCGCCGTCTACGGAGCCGACGGCGTGCTGCTGGACCTGGAAGACGCTGTGGCCCTGAGCGAAAAGGACGCCGCCCGGGACCTGGTGGTCAACGCCCTGCGCAGCGTCGACTTCGGCAACACCGAGAAGTACGTCCGCCTCAACGGCCAGGACACGGCCTTTTTCCAGGAGGACCTGGAGGCCATCATCCCGGCCTGTCCCGACGCCGTGCGGCTGCCCAAGAGCGAGGATCCCCAGTTGATCCGAGCCGCCGACAAGCGCATGGCCGAGCTCGAGGCCGCTAACGGCATCCCCGTAGGCACCGTGAAGATCCACGCCATGATCGAGACAGCCTACGGCATGATGAACGCCTACGCTATAGCCACCGCCTGCGACCGCGTTACCGGACTGACTCTGGGAGGCCAGGACCTGGCCGCCGACCTGGGGGTGAAGCGCACCAAAGAGGGCACCGAGCTGCTCTACGGCCGCAGCCACGTAGCCCTGGCGGCCCACGCCGCCGGCATCGAGGCCTTTGACACCGTCTTCACCGACCTCAACGACCCCGAGGGCCTGCTGGCCGAGAGCCGCTTCATCGCCGGACTGGGCTTCACCGGCAAGGCTGCCATCCACCCCTCTCAGATCGCCATAATCCACGAGGCTTGGAAGCCCTCGGAAAAGGACCTGGTCAAGGCCGCCCGGGTGGTTCGCGCAGCCAGGGAAGCCGAGGCCCAGGGTCTGGGCGTCATTGCTGTGGACGGCAAAATGGTAGACGGCCCTGTCATCGCCCAGGCTCAGCGGGTTATCGAACTGGCTCGCATCTCTGGAATGGAGGTCCCCCAATGATTCAGCTTACCACAAATTCGATCGGTCGTGTGGTACCCACCCAGATCGACGGCATCCCCGAGATCCTGGCCCCCTTCGCCGGCGCCCACGCCCGCCAGGACGGAAGCTATATCTGGACACCCAAGGCCTTTCCCCATCGGGTCCCGACGCCCCGCGACAGCAAAATCGCCCAGGACCTCAAGGCCGCCATCAAGAACAGTGGCCTGGAAAGCGGCATGACTGTGTCGTTCCACCACCACCTGCGCAACGGCGACGCCGTGTTGCCCCTGGTCTTCAAGGCCATCGACGAGTTGGGCATCAAGGGGCTGACCCTGGCCCCCAGCTCCCTCACCGACGCCCATGGCTGCGTGGCCGACTACATCCGTAAGGGCGTGATTACCCGCATTCACACCTCCGGCGTCCGCGGCGAGGTGGGCAAGGCCATCTCCCGGGGCGAGCTGGACGTGCCGGTGATGATCCACAGCCACGGCGGACGGGCCCGGGCCATCGAAGAAGGCCGCATCAACATCGACGTGGCTTTCCTGGGCGCTCCAGCCTGCGACAAAATGGGCAACATGACCGGCTCCATGGGCCCCTCGGCCTGCGGCACCCTGGGCTATGCCATGGAGGACGCCCGCTACGCCAAGCACGTCATCGCCGTGACCGATAACCTGGTGGAATACCCGCTGCGGCCTCGGATTTCCATTCCCCAGTACCTGGTAGATCAAGTGGTGGTGGTGGACTCCCTGGGCGATACCAAGAAGATCGCCTCAGGTGCCGCTCGGATCTCCAAGGACCCCGTGAACCTGCGCATCGCCCAAAACGCCTTTGACCTGGTGGTGGCCTCCAACCTGCTGGTAGACGGCTGCTCCTTCCAGGTCGGTGCCGGCGGTCCCAGCCTGGCCGTGGCCAAGTACGTCAAGGACTACATGAAGGACCGACAGATCGTCGGCGGCTTCGGCATCGGCGGCATCACCGGCTATATGGCCGACATGCTTGAAGAAGGGCTCTTCAAGGCCCTTTTCGACGTTCAGAGTTTCGACGCCGCCGTGACCAAGTCGGTAGCCCACAACCCCAATCACATCGAGATGGACGCCTCGATGTACGCCAATCCCTTCAACAAGGGCGCCGTGGTGACCAACCTGGACGTGGTGATCCTGGCGGC
>CAZCKP010000056.1:0-7513 GCA_964499295.1 uncultured Synergistaceae bacterium
CGCGAAAACCTGGGGCATGGCCGTGGACAATAGCTGTTCCCGCAGATCCTCCAGGTTCTGGTAGAGCTGGTGGGTCGGCCCGTCGGGGATCCAGCTGTCCCGGACCTCAATGCGCTGAGCGATGGCGCCCTTCAGGTCCGGCAGGTCGCCCACGGCATGGGCCGCCAGGGCCGCGTTGGCCATCAGGCCCCCCTCAGTGCGCCTCAACACCTGGTAGGGCACGCCAATGAGGTCGCACTTGATCTTGCACCACAGGTCGCTGCGGCTACCCCCTTCGGTTCCCACGATGGAGTTCACGGCGATGCCCTTTTCACGGTAGAACCGAATGACCCGGTCATATTCGAAGGCGATGGACTCCAGCAGGGCCCGCCATAGGGTCTTTCGATCGGAGCCGCCCCGGAGGCCTAAAAAGGCCCCCGAAGCCCCGGGCAGGTCGGGGCCGGCGCCCTGGAGGTAGGGATAGAACAACACGCCACCGCAGCCCGGCGGCACAGCCTTGGCCTCGCCGTCGATTTCGCCGTAAAATTGGCCGTCGCCGGGCCGCAGCGCTACCGAATCCCGGAACCAGCGCAGCGACAGCCCGCCGGCGCGGATCATGGTCCAGTACAGCGCTGTGTTCTCCAACGTCCCCAGGGCGTAGTAATATCCCGGAACTTGGCTAACTGCCTCCACCGGCTCGGTCAGGGAGACAGCGAAGATGGCGGCGGTGCCGGCGATGTCGGCGCAGCTGCCTGGGTCGGTTACACCGGAGCCCAGCATGGACTGCATCACATCGCCGCTGCCAGCGGCAATGGGGATCCCCGCCGGAAGGCCCAGCAACTCCGCCTCTTGGGGGCACAGGTGGCCCACCACCTTCCAGGGAGCGCAGATCTCCGGCAGGTACCGCCGGTCCAGCTCCAGCACCTCCAGTTGCCGCGGCGACCAGTCCTTTTTCCTAGCGTCGTAGCCGATGAGCCAGCCCGACAGGGTGCCCCAGTCCAAAAAGGCACTATCGGCCTTGAGCCCCGCCAGCTTGCCCAGCACGTAGGGGCAGTTGTTGACCACCTTGACGAACTTCCCGGCGTACTGGGGCTGGGCCAGGAGCCAGCGCAGGATCAGCGGCGGCTGGAACTCGTCCACCGTCGAGTTGCCGCTTTCCTGGAGCCAGGGGTTCTCACCCTTGGCACGGACCTGGGCGGCCTCCCGGGCGGCACGATTATCCAGATAGGGAATAAAGGGCGTCACGGGGTTCCATTGGGCGTCGATTCCCACGATGCCGCAGATGATGCCGCTGCCGGTGATCCCCCGGACCTCTGAAGGAGGAATCCGGCTTTCGGCCAAACACTGGACGATACCCTCCCGAACTCCCCGTAAAAAGGCGTTAACGTCCAGTTCTGCCCAACCAGGACGGGGGAACTGTATGGGGTTTTCCCTATAGGCCGAGGCCACCAGCGTGGAATCGTAGCTATAAAGCCCCGTTTTGGTTCCCATGGTGCCGCAGTCAAAGGCGATGTAGTAACCGTTCATATATTCCTCCTATTCCTAAGGGTTCCTAAGGGAGGTTCTGGGGCCCCTGTTTTAATCCCCTGCCCAGGCGGGGGGATTGCTACCAGAAATGGTCCGGTGCTTGCCTCAGATCCCGGTCAAGTCCCGACAGAACCGGATCTCCGCCCCGGCGGCGGCCATCTCCTCCAGGGCCATTTCGCTGTCGTCGGGGTTTACGTTCACGCCCCGGCAGCCGTCGGCCACCACCGTTACGGCAAAGCCCTCTCTCAACCCATCCAGGACCGTGGCCTTGACGCAGTAGTCCGTGGCCAGCCCGCAGACCCAAAGCCGGGACACCGACTGGGAACGGAGCTTTTCGGCCAATCCGGTACCCTGGAAAGCCGAATAGGCGTCGGCCTCCGGCGAGGTGGCCTTGTCCACCACCAGGGCCCCCGGAGAGAGGACCAGATTGGGATGGAACTGAGCTCCATCGCTACCGGCCACGCAGTGGGGCGGCCAGGGCCCCCCCTGGGCGGCAAAACTGCAGTGGTCCGCCGGATGCCAATCCCGGCTGTAGACCCTGGGCCATCCTCGGGCCTCGCAAAGGTCCGCCAGGGCGTTGCAGGGCTCCACCACCTGATCGCCCTGGGCCACCGCCAGGGCTCCGCCGGGACAGAAGTCCCTCTGCAGGTCCACCACGATCAGCGCCGTGGTCTCCATAGTCTGCCTCCTTTCTCCGGCCTGGGGCCGGAGTTCCTTTCCTTAGAATATAAAAGACTGAAAAACTAAGGTCCATCATAACCTAAAGCCGCGAAAAAAAACATATTTACCGAGAATAATCACGCTCGCCGGCCTGCGGTGACAGTGGCGTTCCTAGCTCCGAGGAAAAGCTTTCACCAGCAGACGGCAGGGCTATATTCGTGATAAGATCACAGACGGGACCGGCGGGATGGCCAAAAGATCCCCGTCGGTCCTTGTCCGTTGGCAAACCACGATCCAGCGGCGGGAGACAAAGCACCGGCATCAAGCCTCGGGGCTGGCATTTCAATTGCGGGGAGAATGGCGGAACCACCATGAGAATTTTCGATATTGTCGTGATTGGCGGGGGGCCCGCCGGGATGATGGCGGCGATCTGGGCCGCTCGACGGGGGGCCTCGACGGCGCTGGTGGAGAAAAACGCCGTCCTGGGGAAAAAGCTGATGCTCACCGGCCGGGGACGGTGCAACTACTCCCACCACCAGGAGGATCCCCTGGAGCTGGCCCAGGCCTTCGGCGACGGGGCCTCCTTTCTCGTGCCGGCACTGCAGGCCTTCGGCGTCGCCCAGACGGTCCAGTTCTTCCAGCGCTGGGGCGTGGAACCGGCCTACGAACGGGGACATCGGATATATCCTGCCCAGGGGCAGGACGCCTCGGCGCTGCTAGACGGCCTCTGGGCGGCCCTAAAGGATGCCAGGGTCACGGTCCTCCGGGAGACCGAGGTCCGAGGCATGGACTTTCTGGGCGGCAAGGCCCGACGACTTCTGACCCGCCAGGGCGAGATCGAGGCCCGGGCCTTTATCGTGGCCACGGGAGGGCTTTCCTTCCCTGACACTGGATCCACCGGCGATGGCTACATCTGGGCCCGTCGGGCTTCCATGGCCGTGGTGGAGCCCCAACCGGCCCTCTGCCCCATTAAGATCCAGGAGCGTTTCGGTCCTGATCTGGCGGGGTTGAAGCTCAAAAACGTGCGGCTCCGCCTGATCTGCCAGGGCCAGGAGGTGGCCCAGCGCTTCGGCGAGATGGACTTCACGCCCTTCGGAGTCAGCGGCGCTATCGCCATGGACCTGGCCGCCCAGGTTGGCGCCTGCCTGCGCGACGGAACGTCGCCGGAGCTCCATATCGACCTCAAGCCCGCCCTGGATCCCCATCGGCTGGACGCCAGGATCGACAGGGATTTCCAGGAATTCGCCGGCGAGCCCTTGGGCCGAGCCTTGCGGAAGATGCTGCCCCGGCAAATCATCGCCGAGGTCGTCAAAATGGCGAGGCTGGAGCTGAACAAGCCCTGTCAGGACCTCTCCCAGGAGGAGCGTCTGGCGCTGCGGCAGGTCATGAAGGACTTCGCCGTGACACCCAGGGAGCTGCTGGGATTTCGCCACAGCATCATCACTGCCGGCGGCGTGGACCTCCAGGAGCTGGACCCCGCCACCATGGCCTCTAAAAGGGTGGCCAATCTCTATTGGGCCGGCGAGGTGCTGGACCTCCAAGCTCCCACGGGAGGCTACAACCTCCAGCAGTGCTGGAGCACCGGCTTTTTGGCCGGTAACTCCGCCGCCCAGGCCCTGGGCTTTGAGGCTCCCATCGAGGACCAAGAGAACCAAGACCGCCAGGAGCCGGCCCAACCCCAAGGGGCTCCGAGAGCCCCCAGGGGGGGCCAAGGCCGGCCCCGGGAAGCCCTGGTGCTGGAACGGGACGGTCAGGACTTCGCGGGATGGAAGAGGCCCCAGCGACTTTCCCAGGACCAGGAAGGGGGGCCTCGCCCCGCTGGGCGACCCTCCGAGGATCGCCTGGAGCGCTGCGACGGCTTCCGGCCTCAGCGGGCCTATCGGCCTCGCCCCGGCGGTCGGCCCTCTGACGACCGCCAGGAACTCCGCGATGAATTCCGACCCCAGCGAGCCTACCAGCCACAGCCCAACGGAAGGTCCTCCGAGGATCGCCAGGGGCGCCACGGTGGCTTCCGGCCCCAGCGAGCCTATCGGCCTCGCTCCGACGGGCGGCCCTCTGACGACCGCCAGGAACTCCGCGATGAATTCCGACCCCAGCGAGCCTACCAGCCACAGCCCAACGGAAGGTCCTCCGAGGATCGCCAGGGGCGCCCCGGTGGCTTCCGACCCCAGCGACTCTATCGGCCTCGCACCGAGGGGCGGTCCAACGAGGACCAATCGGAACGCCGCGACGGCTTCCGGCCTCAGCGAGTCTATCGGCCTCGCTCCGACGGGCGGCCCTCTGACGACCACCAGGAGCGCCGCGATGGCTTCCGACCACAGCGAGTCTATCGGCCTCGTTCCGACGGGCGGCCATCTGACGACCGCCAGGAGCGCCGCGACGGCTTCCGGCCCCAGCGAGCCTATCGGCCTCGCACCGACAGGCGGCCTTCCGAGGATCGCCAGGAGCGCCCCAGTGGCTTCCGGCCCCAGCGAGCCTACCGGCCCCGCCCTGACGGGCGACCCTCCGAGGATCGCCAGGAGCATCGCGGTGAATTCCGGCCTAAGCGCCCCTACCGGCCTCACCCCGACGGGAAACCCAGGAGCGACAGACCCGAGGGATCCCGGACCGATGGCTCCCATAGGCCCCGCCGACCCGGCAAGGGACGCCAAGACCGCCACTGAGTCCTTTTCAAGAGGAAATGCTATAATATTTGCCATTTCACCGCTTGCATCCACTTGCATCTGACGGTGGGCGGGACACCGGTCCCGCTGATAGGGAGGCGGCTATGGATCACCATCTCGACAGACAGACCCTGGATGCCTTTACCGGGGAGCAGGAACTCCAGAGCGTTGTAGACAGCGTCTACTCCATGGGCAAGCGCTTTATCCAAGCGATCCAGCATCAGCAGGACCAGATGGACCAGATGCGGTCCGCCCTGGAAAACGAGATCTCGACACTCCAGAAGGACCTGGAGCTCCGCAACAACGAATTCGAACAGATGCACCGGGCCTTGACCGAGGCCCAGGCCGCCCAGGCCGAGAGCCGACGGGCCCAAGAGTCGTTGCAGCAGGAGTGCCAACGACTCAACGACACCCTGGGCCGTTATCAAAAGGACGTGGAGCAACTGGAGGCTCTGAGCCGCCAGATGGCGGTCATCCAGGAGGAAAATCAGCGCCTCCGCGGCCAGATCGAGGAGCGCCGACTGGCGGAACACCGGCTTCAGCAGTCCCACAAAGAGGCCATGGAGGAGCTGTCGGTCCAATTTGAAAAGGAAAAAATGAAGTTCCAGGACCGCCTCCAGATGGCCGAAGACGGCAAGCAGAGCCTGCAGACCGTGGTAGAACGCCACAAGGCCATGCAGCTCCAGGCCGAGCAAGATCGGGACCGTCGCTTAGAGGAGGCGGACAGGCTCAGACAGGACGAGAAGGCCAAACGGGAGCAACTCATGGCCCAGGTGAGCCTGCTCCAGTCCCAGTTGGCCGACCTGGAGCGATCCACCCAGGAATTTCAACGAGAGCAGGAGCACCGGACCTACATGACCCTGACCAAGGCCGCCCAGGAACACCGGACCCAGATGGAGCAACTCAAAAAAGAGCTGGAGAAGAAGACCCGGGAGGCCACCCTCCTGGCCTTCCAACGGGACCAGGACAAGGAGAACCACCGCAAGGCCATAGAAGCGATGCGCCAGGAGTTCAACCAACAGATCAACATCCGGGCCGACGAGATCCGGCGGCAGTGTATGATCCGTTCCAGGCAGGAGCTGCTCCAGGACCCCTCCATGCTCTGACGCTATGGTCCAGATCAGCGAGCTGAACCTCACCCTTCCAGGGGGAAGGAAACTCTTTGACGACCTGAGCTGGAGAATCGACACCGGCGACCGAGTCGGCTTGGTGGGGCCCAACGGTGTGGGCAAGACCACGCTGCTGCGGACCATAGTGGGCCAACTCCAGGGCGACAGCGGCCGCATCGACCTATCGCCGGCTCGGACTTCCCTGGGCTATCTGCCCCAGGACCTGGCGGAACTGCCCGACCAGCCCCTGATGGCCTATCTCAAGGACCGCCGGGGCCTTACCGAGGCCGAGGCGCTGCTGCTGCGCCGAACCGAAGAGCTGGCCGCCGCCGATCCCCAGGACCAGCAACGGCTGCTGAAGCTCCACGACCAGGCCCTGAGCCGTTACGAAGCCCTGGAGGGCTACGGCTTCGAGGCCCTAGCCCGGAAGACCCTGCGGGGCTTGGGATTTGCCGACGGCGACGACCAGCGGCGGTGCAGCGAGTTTTCCGGCGGCTGGAAGATGCGGATCGCCCTGGCGGCGCTGTTGCTCTGCCGTCCCGACATCCTGCTCCTGGACGAGCCCACCAACCACCTGGACACCGAGAGCATGGAATGGCTTGAGGGCTGGCTCGGCGGCTACGAGGGCACCCTGATCGCCATCTCCCACGACCGGCACTTCATGGACAAGATCATGAAGGTCATCGCCGAGCTTCAGGGCGGCAAGATCCGGCTCTACAAGGGCTCTTTCTCGGACTACCTCCGGACCAAGGAGGAACGAGAAGCCCAGCTCCGGGAGGCCGCCGCCCGCCAAAAAGAGGAGATCGCCAAGACCCGGGAGTTTATCCAGCGCTTCCGCTACAAGGCCACCAAGGCCGCCCAGGTCCAAAGCCGGATAAAGCAGCTGGAAAAGACCCAGCTCATCGAGGTAGAGGGGCCCGCCAAGACCGCCAGGATGCGCTTTCCCCCCTGTCCTCCTAGCGGCCAGATGGTGCTGAGGGTCCAGGAACTGGGGAAGTCCTACGGTTCCCACCGGGTCTTCGGCGGCGTGGATTTCGAGATACCCCGGGGCCAGAAGGTGGCCTTGGTGGGGGCCAACGGAGCGGGAAAATCCACGCTGTCCCGGATCATCGTCGGTCGAGAGCCCCCCTCGGAGGGCCGTTGCGAGCTGGGCTACAAGGTGTCGATGGCCTACTTTTCCCAGGAAAGCTCGGAAAACCTGGACTACAGCCGCACCATCTGGCAGGAGATCAACCCCCTAAACCTCCAGATGTCGGAGACGGAAAAGCGCACTCTCCTGGGGTCCTTTCTCTTCAGCGGCGACGACATCCACAAGCCCATCGACGTCCTCTCCGGCGGCGAGAAGTCCCGGCTTTCGCTGGTCAAGATCCTGATGAAGAGCTCCAACTTCCTGGTGTTGGACGAGCCCACCAACCACTTGGACATGATCACCCGAGAGCTCTTTCAGGAGGCCCTGCTGGGCTACGACGGCACTCTGTTAGTGGTCTCCCACGACCGTTTTTTCCTGAACCGGTTGGCCGACAGGGTCCTGGAGATCCGCGACGGCCGACTCTACGACTACGCCGGCAACTACAG
>CAZCKP010000057.1:0-7428 GCA_964499295.1 uncultured Synergistaceae bacterium
TCTCGTCGAATTTTTCAATTTACAATGGCAAAACCACGGGCTCCTTAACCAGCGGCGCCGGGCCCTCGGGGGCGAACAAGGCCCGTCCCCGAGGGCCCTTCACCGTTGGGGCTCTGCCTGAATAAATTGGGCGTAATTCTAGCAGAACTGCCCCGGCTGTGAGGTGTTCTGGAACACAAAATATATGAACTCGAGCCCCATTATATAAATTGCCAGGGAGATTTATAATATCCCAGGACATGATATAACCGGAGGAACTGCCATGAACGGTTTTCGCAATGCCCTGGTGGACGCCCTTTCCGCTGTGGGAAGTCTGCAGATTTACCCCAAAATGACCCTTTGGGAGGGCTGCGGCTGTGGGCCCGACAAGGTGGCTCTGATCCTGTCGGGCCGGATCCGGCAGTTTTTCATCGGCCCCAAGGGGGTCGAGAAGACGGTGTTGCTGCTGCGGCGGGGGGATCTGTTGGGCGATCTGGAGGCGCTGGGCCAAGACCGGGACCAGGAGGGGCTTTTCAGTCAGGCCCTCACCGACGTGACGCTGCGGCAGATGACCGCCGGGGAATTCCTGGCGCCCCTGGAGGCCCAGGCCTCGGTGGCTCGGGCGGTGCAGGTCCAGCTGGCCCGAAAGCTGGCCATCGCCATGGCCCAGATCCACGACATTAGCTTCTGCGAGGTCCAGGAGCGGCTGCGAAGGCTGCTGATCCGGCTGGCCCACCAGCAGGGCGTGGCCACGGCCCAGGGGATCAAGATCCCCTACCGCTACACCCACGAGGACCTGGCGGCCATGGTGGGCTCCACCCGAAGCACGGTGACCCGCAAGATGAAGGCCCTGGAAGAAGAAGGGGTATTTCGGATCCGGGGGCGGCTCCTCTACATCCAGGAGGCCTCAGCCATCGCCGGCGGCCCGCCCCCCGGCAGTTAACGGGCGATCGCAGCCTTCTCTGGGTATATTCCGGGTATAATGGATCTAAAGAGGCGCTTTCCGCGCTCCCGTTTTTCACGACAGTAGGGAATAGCCGTGTACCTCAACAGGACCAATATCGCGTTGTTCCACTACCTCTTCGGCCGCCCCGAGCGAAAGGCGGCCAGCCCTCTCCAAGTTGGGAAGGGCTGGCCGCCTTTTCGCGTCTTCGGTCGTTTTCTTACAGCTTTAACAATGGCCGCCGGGCTCTCCGGCCCAGTGGACCCATCAGCGCCGGGCCGCGGCGGCTATGAACTCCACGAACAGGGGATGGGGCCGCACCGGCCGGGACTGGAACTCGGGATGGAACTGGACGCCGACAAACCAGGGATGGTCGGCGATCTCCATGATCTCCACCTGGTTTCCGGTAGGGCAACGCCCCGCCACGGTCATGCCGGCAGCGGCAAAGGCGGCCTCGTAGGCGTTGTTGAACTCCAGGCGGTGGCGGTGGCGCTCCTGGACCGCCTCGGCGCCGTAGGCTTTTTGGGCCTTGGAGCCCAGGGTGAGGCAGCAGGGATAGGCTCCCAGCCGCATGGTGCCGCCTCGGACGGTGACGCCCCGCTGGTCCTCCATCAGGTGGATCACCGGATCCGGCGTCTGGGCGTCGAACTCCCAGCTGTTGGCCCTCTCCAGGCCCAACACGTGGCGGGCGAACTCGATGGCGGCCACCTGCATGCCCAGGCAGAGGCCCAGGTAGGGAACGCCCTTTTCCCGGGCGTACTGGGCGGCCCGGATCTTGCCCTCGATGCCCCGATTGCCAAAGCCTCCCGGCACCAGGATGGCCTGAGCCCGGGAGAGCATGGCCTCGGCGTCGCCGGTCTCCAGGTCCTCCGACTCGATGGGCTCGATGCGGACCCGCACTTTATTGGCTGCTCCGGCGTGGTACAGCGCCTCGTTGACGCTCAAATAGGCGTCGCGGATGTCGGTGTACTTGCCCACCAGGGCCACGGTGACCTCCTTCTCGGGATGGGTCCAGGCCTCCAAAAAGCCCGACCAGTCGCCCAGGTCCGGCTCTCGGCCCGGATCCAGTCCCAGCCGGCTCAGCACCAGCCTGTCCAGGCCCTGGTCCAGCAGAGCCTGGGGCACCCGGTAGATGGTGTCGGCGTCGGAGGCCACGGCCACCGCGCTGGCGGGGACACTGCAGAAAAGGCCGATTTTCTCCCGGAGGCCATCGCTGACGGGATACTGGGACCGCAGGACGATCAGGTCCGGCTGGATGCCCAACCGCCGCAGCTCGTTGACGCTGTGCTGGGTGGGCTTGGTCTTGAGCTCTCCGGCGGCGGCGATGTAGGGCACCAAAGTGACGTGGCAGTAAAGCACGTTGTCCCGGCCCACCCGGCCGGGCAGCTGGCGAATGGCCTCCAGGAAGGGTTGGCCTTCGATGTCGCCCACGGTGCCGCCGATCTCGGCGATAACAACGTCCACGTCCTGGGCCACCGACAGGATCTGCTCCTGGATGGCGTCGGTGACGTGGGGAATCACCTGGACACAGTCGCCGTCGTAGCAGCCCTGGCGCTCCCGCTCTATCACCGCCGAGTAGATCTTGCCGGTGGTGCAACTGTTGCCGTCGCCCAGGGACTGGTCGAGAAAGCGCTCGTAGTGGCCCAGGTCCAGGTCCGTCTCGGCGCCGTCGTCGGTGACGAAGACCTCGCCGTGCTGGAAGGGGCTCATGGTCCCGGCGTCGACGTTGATATAGGGGTCCATCTTGATGATGGTCACCCGGTAACCCCGCTTTTTCAGCAGCACCCCCAGGGAAGCCGCCGTGATCCCCTTGCCCAGGGAGGACACCACTCCGCCGGTCACCAATAGGAACTTCGCCATCGCTACGCACTCCTTTGTGAGAGCCTGGGTCCACCGGCCCAGGGCAAAGAAATAACGTTGTATTCTATCCCAAAATTGGTACTTTTTCCAGAGCCCTGGGATGAACTTCTGGGCTTTGGGCTCCCTTGAGTTGAGACTTGGTTCTTTGATCCGCGGCCTTGAGCCCCTAGTCGGCCACATGGCCGTTGACAAAAGTAGCGCCGTCGGGCCATGATGAGACCCAGTTTAGACCATTTTATCTTTTCCCGAGGAGGTATTCCATGAAAATGAGCCGCTTTATCGTCCCCCTTTGGCTGGCGGCGGAGCTCAGCGCTCCGGCGCTGGCAGCCGAGGGCTACCAGGCTCCCATCTACGACAGCCGCGAAGAGGTCCCTCAGGAGAGCCGCTGGAGGCTGGACCACATCTACAGCACCCCCCAGGCCTGGGAGGAGGACCTCCAGAGGATGGAACCCCTGTTGGAACAGATCGGCGCCTGTCAGGGCTCGGTGATGGCCAGCCCCCAAGATCTTCTGAAGGTCATCGAGCTGGAGGAACAGCTGGACCTGATGCTGGGCAAGATCTACTGCTACGCCGTCATGGGCAGCCACGAGGACACCGCCGCCGAGGAGCCCAAGGCCAGAGCCGACAGAGCCACAGTCTTGGCGGTGCGGGCTTCCGAAGCCACAGCCTTTATAGCCCCCGAGATCCTGGCCGCCCCCGAGGGAGCGGTGGAGACCTTTTTGGACCAGGAGCCCCGGCTGAAGCCCTACGAGGTGATGCTGCGGCGCCTGCTGATCCGCAGGCCCCACGTGCTGCCGGCCCGGGAGGAGGCCTTGCTGGCCGCCATGGGCGAGATCGCCTCGGCGCCGGATCAGGCCTTTTCGATGCTCACCGACGCCGACATGACCTTCCCGGACATCGCCGACAGCCAGGGGAACCGGTTTCCTCTGACCCAGGAGAGCTACGGCCGCTATATCACCTCGCCGGACCGTGCCCTCCGCCAGGCCGCCTTTGAGGGGATCCACCGCACCTTCGCCAGCTTCGGCAACACCCTGGCGGCCACCTACAGCGCCAGCGTCAAAGCCGACGTGACCTTCGCCAGGCTGCGGAACTATGGCAGCGCCCTGGAGGCAGCTCTGACCGGCGACGAGATCCCCACCGAGGTCTACACCGGCCTGGTGGAGACCGTCAACAACCATCTGCCAGCGCTGGCCGACTACGTAGCCCTGAAAAAGGAAGTCCTGGCGGTGGAGTCCATGGAGCCCTGGGACCTCTACGCTCCCCTGTCCCAGGAGCCCCAGAGGACCTACAGCTACGACCAGGCCAAGGAGCTGGTGCTGGCGGCGCTGGCCCCGTTGGGAGAGGAATACCTCTCGGTCATGAGCCGGGGACTGAACGAAGAGGGCTGGGTGGACGTCTACGAGAACAAGGGCAAGCGCAGCGGCGCCTATTCCTGGGGCACCTACGGCGTCCATCCCTACATCCTGCTCAACTACGGCGGCACCTTCCGGGACGTGTCCACGCTGGCCCACGAGGGAGGACACGCCATGCACAGCTGGTACTCCCAGGAGAACCAGCCCCAGACCTACGCCGATTACGTGATCTTCGTGGCCGAGGTGGCCAGCACCGTCAACGAGAGCCTGCTGACGGAGTACCTGCTGGCCCACACCGAGGATCGCCAGGAACGGATCTTCCTGCTGAGCCAGCAACTGGAGTTGATCCGCCAGACCATCTACCGTCAGACCCTCTTCGCCGAATTCGAGCTGACGGCCCACCAGATGGCCCAAGAGGGCCAGCCCCTGACGCCCCAGGTCCTGAGCGGGCTCTGGAGCGAGCTGAACCGGCGCTACTACGGCCCCGAGGTGGGAGGCAACGCCGATCTGGCAGCGGAATGGTCCCGGATCCCCCATTTCTATCGGGACTTTTACGTCTACCAGTACGCCACCAGCCTGGCGGCGGCTCTGGCCATCACCGACCGGATCCTAACCGAGGGCGAAGAGGCCCGGGAAGCCTATTTCTCGCTGCTCAAAGGCGGCTCCTCCAAGGATCCCATCAGCCTGCTAAAGGACGCCGGCGTGGACATGAGCACCCCCGAGCCGGTGGACCGGGCTCTGAAGGTCTTCGCCCGCAAGACCCAGGAGCTGAAAGCCCTGATCGAATCCCAATAAGCAAAAAATCACCCCAGGAGCCCCGGAGGCCCCGGAATAAGCAAGCGGGTTTGGGAAGACTTCTCTCAAGCCCGCTTTTTTCGCCCCTGCCAGGCCCTGGCCCCAAGGGAGGACGGGGCGGGAAACCTGGCGCCTAGGGGAACAGTTGTTGAAGGATATTTTATACGTATTATAATAAGTATAGGGAGGCGGTGTTGGTGAAGGGAGCTTCTTCGAGGGAAATTATAGCCTTGCTCGAACAGGACGGCTGGTTTCAGGTTCGCTCCGAAGGATCCCATCGCCATTTCCGTCATGCCGTGAAAAAGGGGACCGTCACGGTACCCCACCCTAGAAAAGACCTGCCCTTAGGCACTGTAAAAAACATCCTTAAGCAGGCGGGAATCGAAGTTTAAAGGTCACCAAAAGGAGGATCCCCAGCCATGGCAAGAGACGACTACATCTATCCGGCGCTGTTGGATTACGGCTCCGACGGCATCACAGTGACCTTCCCCGATCTGCCGGGTTGCGTCACCTGTGGCCAAGACGACGAGGAGGTCTATTTCATGGCCCGCGACGCCATGCGCGGCTGGCTGCTGGTGGCCGAGGAATACGGCGACGAGATAAAGGCTCCCACCCCGCTGAAGGACCTGGCCCTGAAAGATAATCAACGGGCTATCCTGGTGGAGGTGAACCTGGGCTTTTACCGCAGGGCCTTCAAAAATCGTTCCGTCAAAAAGACCCTGTCTATCCCGGCTTGGCTCAACGACCTGGCGGAGAAGGAAAACGTGAATTTCTCATCGGTCCTACAAAACGCACTGAGACAACAGCTCAAGGTGTAGTAGGCCCTGTAGGCCGCCTCCTATTCCTCGGCCCAGTTCTCCAGGGCTAAATCGGGGACCCTCCGGAACTCTCGAAGGTTATTGCTGACTAGCACCAGCCCCAGAGCTCGAGCCTGGGCGGCGATGAGGCAGTCCATTACCCCTATGGGCTGGCCCTGACGATGGAGAGCTGCGCAGATGGCTCCGTATTCGGCCGCGGCTCTGTCGTCGAAGGGGGCCACCTCCAAAATAGCGAGAAACTGCAGCAGCGCCGCCCGATTTTTAGCGGGGTAGGCGCTTTTTTCTACGCCCAGTTCCAGCTCCGCCAGGGTGATGGCCGAAATGGCCAACCCCCGCGTCAAGTTGTCCCGCAGACGGCGCAGCACCTGGGGCGGCCGCTTCTTTATGGCGTAGATACATATGTTGGTGTCCAGCAGATAGGTCATAGCTCTTCCCTGGCTGTGGCCGGTGGATTCTCCCGGCCCCCTTCTAGGAAGTCCTGGCTAAAGCCTTCCAGTCCCTCCAAAAAGGCGGCCCACCGCTCTTCCGCTGGCATCAGCACCACCGCCCGGCCCAGGCGCCACAGCAATACCTCTCTGGAGCTGAACCGGTATTTCTTGGGCAGCCGCACTGCCTGGCTTCCGCCGTTCTCGAAGAGCTTCGCCTTTTCCAAGGCAACCACCTCCTAAAAAATATATATCTAGATATATACTCCATGTCAAGCCTGGTTAAAGCCCAGAAAGTAGCCCCCGGCGATTTCGCCGGAGAGCCTTCTCTCAAGCCCGCTTTTTTCGCCCCCGCCGGGCCCTGGCCCCGAAGGGGCCGCGGCGGAAAACCCAGGGATGGCTCTATAAAATACTTGTCAACAAGTAGAAAATGTCCTATAGTGAGAGAATACATAAAATAATATATTAAGACTTTGAACGAGGAGGTAGCGCCATGACCCTGGGACTTCGCCTTCGCACCCTGCGGAAATCCCGCAAGCTCACCCAGCAGCAGCTGGCCGACATGACCGGCGTCAGCCGGATCTACATCCAGGCCCTGGAGAGCAACCGCCGTACTCCCTCGATGAAGTTGCTCCACCGGCTGGCCGAGGCTCTTGAGGTGGACCCCGCCGATCTGTTGGAACAGTGCCCCAACGAGCGCAGCAGCCGGCTCCAGCTGGAGGAGCTTTTCCAAAAGCCCGAGGAGCTAGAGATCTGGTACCGCAGCCACAAGCTGACGCCGCGGGACATCGCCGTAGTCCAAAGGCTGATCGACGTGGCCCTGACCGACTGGGAGGCCCCGGACCAGCAATGACCGAAAGCTGCGAGGGGACTCTGATATTTCAGTTCCCCAGGCCACCGGAATCGCTGCCCCAGTGGGCGCAAAAAGAGGCCCAGCAGTGGCAGGGCCTGGACGACTTCGATCTGTTGGTACAGCTGGAGGAGCGTAGCGGCCTCCAGGTGGAGGTCGCCAGGGACAGGCTGTCGCCGCGGCTCTGGGGCTTTACCTACGCCCAGCGGAAACTGGGCCGTTGCCGCATCTATCTCAACAGCCAATTGCCACCCTTTTGGCAGCGCTTCGCCCTGTTCCACGAGATCTACCATCTGCTCCACCACAGCCGGGGCTGCTACTTCTGGTCCAGCACCAACGTAGCCATGACCAGCTTCGAGCACCAGGCCGACCAGTTCGCCTGGGCCGTGGTCCTGGCCGAGGAGCA
>CAZCKP010000058.1:0-7372 GCA_964499295.1 uncultured Synergistaceae bacterium
CGGAGCGCTGGGCTCCCGAGGCCATCGCCCTGGGCAACGGCACCGCCAGCCGGGAGACCGAGGAGTTTCTCCGTGATCTAGGGCTGTCGATCCCCGTTATCGTGGTTAGCGAAAGCGGCGCCTCGGTGTACTCCGCTTCCGACGAGGCCCGCCGGGAGTTCCCGGACCAGGACGTGACGGTCCGGGGGGCAGTGTCCATCGGCCGGCGGCTCATGGACCCCCTGGCTGAGCTGGTCAAAATCGACCCCAAGTCCATCGGCGTTGGCCAGTACCAGCACGACGTGGACCAAAAACAGCTCAAACAGGCCCTGGACGACACGGTGGTCTCCTGCGTCAACGCCGTGGGGGTGGACCTCAACACGGCCAGCGCAAAGCTGCTGTCCTACGTGTCGGGCTTGACGCCGGCTCTAGCCGAAAAGGTAGTGAAGCACCGGGAGGAGAACGGCCCCTTTCGGAGCCGTCAGGAGCTGCTGAAGGTCCCCAGGCTGGGTCCCAAGGCCTATCAGCAGGCGGCGGGATTCCTGAGAATTCGGGGAGGAGCCAATCCCCTGGACAGCAGCGCTGTCCACCCGGAACACTACGCCGTGGTGGACCGCATGGCCGCCGATCTGGGTTGTTCCGTCGGCGATCTGATGGCCAGCGGGGAGCTGCGAGGCCAGATCGACCTGAAGGACTACGTCACCGACCAGGTGGGGCTTCCCACCCTGCAGGACATCCTGGCGGAGCTGGAAAAACCCGGCCGCGATCCCAGGCCGGCGCTGGAGCTCTTCGCCTTCGATCCCCGGGTGCGGTCCCTTGAGGACCTTCAGCCGGGCATGAAACTGCCGGGGTTGGTCAGCAACGTCACGGCCTTCGGGGCCTTTGTGGACATTGGCGTCCATCAGGACGGACTGGTCCACGTCAGCCAGATGGGCCGCTACGTCAAAGACCCCGCCGAAGTGCTCCATCCCGGCCAGCGGGTGGAAGTATCGGTCCTCGCCGTGGACCTACAGCGGCGGCGCATCTCCCTGGGAATGGATCTGGGCAGTGGGAAAAAGGGAGGAAACTCGAAGGATAAGGCCTCAAAATCCCGGGGGTGACCTGAAAAGCTCAAGGATCCGAGGCCAGGCCACAAGCCGTCCGGGCTTTCCCCTTACAGAAAAAGCATAAAACGCGACGCCGAGGAGCGCTTCCAACTTGGGATAGCGCTCCTCGGCGTCTATTGCGTCTTTTGACGGGACGTTATTACCAGGACATCAGGAGCGGAGGCACCTCCGGCACCACGGAATCAGCCAGTTCCTCCATCTCCTCCAGCCGGCGGATCTCCCAGCTGGGCCGAAAACACCCCCTGAAGGCCCTGCCCGTGGGGTTGAACCAACAGCTGTCGATGCCGGCCTGGTGAGCGCCGCGGATATCAGTGCTCAGGGAGTCCCCCAGGATCATCGCCCGCTCCCGGTCCTCCCAGCCCAGGCGTCGGAACACCTCGTCGAAAAAGGACCGGTCAGGCTTGGAAGAACCGACCTCCTCGGAAACGAAGACCTCCGGCACCACTTGGGCGATCCCAGCGTCGGCCAGTTTCTTGCGCTGGATTTGCGAGGAGCCGTTGGTGACGATGCAGAGCCGTTTGCCCTGGGCGATCAGGCGGCGGCAACATTCCAAAGCGCCGGGGATCACATGGCAACCCTGGTTCAAATACTGCCGGTACCGCCGTTCCAGGGCCGGGCCGTCGACTTCTCTGCCCAGTCTCTGAAAGAGCAGGGCAAAGCGGCTGTCCAGGATCTGCTGCCGCGTGATCAGCCCTTCCTGGTTCTGCTCCCACAGCTGGCGGCTTAGCTGGCGGTAGAGCAGCCGGATCTCTTCGGTCAACTCAAGTCCCAGATCCTGAAAGAGCGCCGTCAGCGCAGCCCTCTCATTAGCCTGAAAGTCCAGCAGCGTGTCGTCGGCGTCCATCAGGATCAGGTCGTAACCTCGGCGGCGGTCTCGAGGGTTCAGCAAGAGCTCCCGACGGCAGCCCCGGTAGTCCTTGACCACCACATCGCCTCGGCCCCGAAAGCCCAGGGATCGGTAATAGTGATTGAGCCCCGCGCTGTGGGAGGCGCAGTCCAGCCGCAGTGCCCGCTTGCCTCGCCCGATGGCCTGCTGAGCCAGAAAGGCCAGGAAGAGCCTGCCCAGCCCGGGATAGCGCTGGGACGTGGCAAGGTTGTGGACATAGCAGGCACTAAGGTCCTCATCCCAGAGGGGATCCCTCTCGGTCAATACTGCCGCGGCGACAATGGCTTCCTCCCGGGAAGTGCCTTGTGAAGACTCAGCCACCCAGAGCTGGCCGGACCAGGCCCGTTGGAGAAAGTACTGCCGGTCGTAGAGCTCCAGGTAGCTGGAGTCCCACTGCCGGAGATCCCGCTGGCCCATCCAGCGCACCCTCTGGCCGATCAGCGCCATCACCGCCGCCACGTCGGCCTGGGTCCCCTGGCGAAAGGCCCCGCCCCAGTCCTGGAGGTTCACAGCTTCCAACTTTTCACCACCAAAGGCTCGCCCGTTTAAAGGGCCTCCAGGACCGCCTGGCTATCGCCTTGGGGATCCTGGGCGTCGGGGCTAGCCTGCTGAGACTCGGCTTGGGCCTGAACCTGGGGGGCCGAGCTGGCCTTGACCCACAGGACGTTTTGGGCTATCTGCACCGAGATCACCGGCGGCGACACCACCAGGCCCCGGAAGGTGATGACCGGAGCGGCCTTGGCGATGGCCGCTGCCACATCCATCCGGGAGACCAGTGCGTTATCGCTGCTCCCCCAGGGCAGCACCAGACGGGCCTCACCGTCGCTGACGCAGTAGTCGCCCCAAAACCGCATGGTAGCCCGCAGCGGCACTAGGGCGTCCCGTTTATAGACGCCTAGGATGCTTATCTGGTCTTCCTCCAGGGTCAAAGTCCCGTTGGTCAGCCGGGGATAGCTCTCCAACACGCTGGCGCTCAGGTTCTCGGCGCTAATGCTGCCATCGATGGACCCCGAACCGATGGATCTTATCAGGGCGCTGCCGCTGGAGACCAGGAACTCCACGTCCCGGAGCTCCACCGTCAGCCGGTCGTACCTCATGGCATTGACGGTAACATCGGAGATGAAGAGGTGGATCCGCGCCGCCAAGCCCCTTTCCAACCCCGGATCGGCGGGATCCACCGCCGCTGTGATCTCCCGGGCATCCCGGAACGAAGACCGGAAGGCGTCGGCAAAAAGGTCTCCCCAAGCCAATGTGTCCATGGCCCCCGCCGGGGCGGCCCAGAGCAAAGCCAGGACCAGGGCCAATCTAGCGATTCGATTCATTCGCCACAACCTCCAGGGATCAAAGTGTCTGCTATCTGAAGCCCAGGCCTTGGGGGACCAGGCTTTTCTCGTCTATTATACATGGCTACACATGACCGCCCGGGGCAGAAATTCTTTCGACGATCTCACAAAGTTTTTTGGGGCCTTTTCTGTGGCATTGGCCGGGAAACTGGGATATACTGGGAGGCGCTAGGCAATACGAAAGGAGGCTGCGGTCATGCTCGCTCGTATCATCGCCCCCGCCATTCTAGGGCTATGCGCTGGCGCCCTGCTGTGGCTCGCCAAGGGTTACTACCAGGCCGGTCATCGTGGAAAGGCCTTCTGGGACGTCCTGGGCGCCGTGGCGCTGATCGCTGCAGCTATCGGCCTGAGCTCCTGAACCCGGGATCCTGAGCAGGAGCCTATTGGCCTTCCAGGGGGCCCTATGGTGCGTAGGATACAGTCGTTACAGATACAAGGAGCTTGCGTCGCTGCAGGCTTCTTTTTTTGCGCCCTTTCGCGCCTTCCCTGGCCATGGCCCCCAAAAGGGAAAGCGCTTCGGTACCGGCGGCGCCTACTGGGAACCTCGGTCCTTGCCTCGACGGCCCCACCAGACGCCAAAGCTCAGCACCAGGGAGCCACAAAGCAGCAGCACCCAGGGGAGAAGCCGGCGGCCGTCGTAGTACCGTCCCAGGTAGAAGTAGAACAGATAGACCACGCCGATGCTGCCCAGCATCGCCGGAAAGAGCCGCCTCAACTTGACGGCGCCGACCAGGTAGACCACGTTAAGGACCAGATAGGGCAGGTTGGAACCTCCCAGGGGATGGAAGGACGGAAAGAGCATCGTCGCCGCTCCCCAGAAGAACAGAGCCCCCACCGATACCATCACCGACCCGGGATCAGCGATCAGCTCGTCGTCCCTGGGCTTCAGGGCAAAGCCCCAAGCCATCATGACAGCTCCGCCGAGGGCCAAAATCCCGGCGGTCTCCTTCAGAGTGGGGCGACCCAAAAAGGCCGGAGCTAGGATCCAGAGCAGATACCAAAAGCCAATGCATCCCGGCAGGGCCAGCAGTCCCGAAGGGACTCGGCGGTAGAGGATCCAACAATAGACCACCGTGGACAGCGCCATGGCCAGCGATCTCCTGTCGATGAGCCACCAAGAAAAGAAGACCCCCGCTTCCGGAGGGGTGACGGGCCCCATGGGCAGAGCCGCCAGGGACAGCCACCTCCACAGGTGGTGGACCCCCGCCGGCATCAGCGCCGCCGCCGCCAGGACGAAGATGGTAGCCACCGCAGTCTCTCGACGGTCCCAGAATTTGGCGCCCGCCCAGAACAGGGCCAGGGAGAAGCCGAAAAGGGGCGCTACCAACCCCAGGCCGCGGAGCATCCTCCAGATGTCGTCGAAAAGCCACAGCACCGCCCCCAAAAGGAGGGCGCCTCCTAGGGTATAGGCGGCGATCTGGAGCCAAGGCCTGGCGTCGCTGCCGGCCAGCTCCCGAATTCGGTCAAATTGGCCCTGGGTGATAGTGCCCTCTTCCAGAGCTTGGGCCAGCGCCCGTTCGATAGGGTTCATGTCGCCTTCCTCCTTCTCTCGGCTTCTCTCGGAGCCACTGCTGGGCCCCTTGAGTGATGGCTCAATTATAACCCCTTGGGAGAGTTCACCGCCTCGGCGGTGGGCTTTTTTTGGTATAATATGAGGGTTATGACTTGGAAAAGTTGAGGCCGACCCTAGCGGCCTCTCGAAAAAAGGGGGAAGGGACTCTGTTCATACCCATCGAAGGCGAGGACTGCATCTACCTGCCGCCGGTGATCGCCCTGGTCCGAGGCGACGGTCAGACCTGGATCTACAGGGACGACGGCACCGTCGCCACCACGGGCTTTCGTCCCCTGACGCTGGCCCGGCGCTACAGCCAGCTGAAAGCCCAGGCCCTGAGCCCCTTCAAGAACCAGGCCTTCAGAAATCAGGAAGGAGAATCTTCATGACCACAGAACCTCAACAGACGGCCTATACAGCCAAGGACATACAGGTCCTGGAGGGGCTGGAAGCGGTCCGCAAGCGTCCGGGTATGTATATCGGCGATACCACCTCCCGGGGGCTCCACCACTGCGTCTACGAGGTAGTGGACAACTCCGTCGACGAGGCTCTGGCGGGATACTGCACCGAGGTGATCGTCACGATCCACAGCGACGGCAGCCTGTCGGTGCAGGACAACGGTCGAGGCATCCCCATCGATCCCCATCCTTCCAACGGCCGCCCGGCCTTGGAGGTGGTACTGACGGTGCTCCACGCCGGCGGCAAGTTTGACAACCACAATTACAAGGTCTCGGGAGGCCTCCACGGCGTGGGCGTGTCGGTGGTCAACGCCCTGTCGGAGTGGATGGAGGTCACGGTGTACCGCGGCGGCCAACAGTGGCGGGAACGGTTCCAGCGGGGCGTCCCCGTCACCGACCTGGAAGGCGGCGAGGCCACCGACCGCCGGGGCACGACGGTGCACTTTATGGCCGATTCGGAGATCTTCGACAGCATCGACTTCTCCGCCGAGACCCTGGGCAACCGATTCCGGGAACTGGCCTTTTTAAATCCCGGCCTAAGCCTCACCCTGGTGGACCAGCGCCAGGAAAAGAGCTGGACCTACTGTTACCAGGGCGGGATCGCAGCTTTCATCGATTACCTCAACAGCGGTAAGACCCTGCTGTTCCCCAAGCCCGTGGTGGTCCGAGGCGAACGGGATGGCGTGTCGGTGGAGATGGCTTTTCAGTATACCGACGACTACATCGAGCGGCTCTTTTCCTTCGCCAACCTGATCCACACCGTAGAAGGGGGCACCCACGTGGCGGGGCTGCGCAGCGCCATGACCCGGGCCATCAACGAAGGGGCTCGCCGTGCCGGCGTCCTGAAGGAAAAGGACCTAAACCTCACCGGCGAGGACCTGCGGGAAGGCCTGGCCTGCGTGATCTCGGTGAAACTGGGCAATCCCCAGTTCGAGGGCCAGACCAAGACCAAATTGGGCAACGGCGAGGTAAAGGGCATCGTGGACTCGGTGCTCTACGAGGGCCTCCTGGCGGCGTTGGAAGAGGATCCCAGCATCATCAAGCCCATCGTGGAAAAGGCCATCAAAGCCCGCCAGGCCCGGGACGCCGCCAAAAAGGCCCGGGAGTTGGTGCGCAAGTCCGCCATGTCGGGACTGTCGTTGCCGGGAAAGCTGGCCGATTGCTCGGGAAAACAGGCCGAAAACTGCGAGATCTACATCGTCGAGGGCGACTCCGCAGGTGGCAGCGCCAAACAGGGCCGGGACCGCAAGTTCCAGGCCATTCTGCCGCTGCGGGGCAAGATCCTAAACGTCGAGAAGGCCCGGATGGATCGGATCCTCAGCAGCGACACTATCAGGACCATCATCCAGGCCCTGGGATGCGGCGTCGGCGAGGACTTCGACGCTGACAAATTGCGGTACCACAAGATCATCATCATGACCGACGCCGACGTGGACGGCGCCCATATCAGCACCCTGCTGCTGACCTTTTTCTACCGCCACATGAAGGAGCTAGTGGAAAAGGGCTACGTCTATCTGGCGGTACCACCGCTCTACCGGGTCCAGATGGGCAAAAAGGTGGACTACCTCTACAGCGACCGGGAGCTCCGGGAGGCTATGGACCGCTACGAAGCCGACGGCAAAAAACCCGGCGTACAGCGCTACAAGGGCCTGGGCGAGATGAACCCCTCCCAACTCTGGGAGACCACCATGGACCCGGCCACAAGGCTTTTGAAGCGCATCGAAGTGGACGACGCCGTGGCTGCCGATCAGTACTTTAACATCCTCATGGGCGACCGGGTGGAGCCCCGCCGGGACTTCATCCAGGCCCACGCCCACGAGGTACGCAACCTCGACGTCTAGCCCCTTGCCTCTAGTAAAAACCAGTAAAACAGGCCGCCGGCAGAGTTGCCACCGGCGGCCTGTTTGTATTGTCCCGAGGGGACTTCTTCGGGCTGGGTCAGGACTTGGGCAGGCCAGAACGGCCCGTCTGGGCAGCAAAGTTGTTCACGATGGCGCAGGTGGCCTCGTCCAGCTCGATGCCCTCCTGGAGGGTCCTGGCTCGGTGTT
>CAZCKP010000059.1:0-7371 GCA_964499295.1 uncultured Synergistaceae bacterium
GAAGGTTCAAAGCCTCTTCATCAGCGGGATGAGGCCGGGCAGGGCCTTGCCCTCGCAGAACTCCAGGCTGGCGCCACCTCCGGTGGAGACGTGGGACATGGCGTCGATCAATCCTAGACCCTTCACCGCCGAGGCAGTGTCGCCGCCACCTATCACCGTAAAGGCCCCCTGGGCGGTAGCCTGGGCCAAGGCGTCGGCCAGGGCTGTGGTTCCGCCGGCAAAGGGCGGACACTCGAAGACGCCCATGGGACCGTTCCAAAGCACCGTTTGGGCTCCCATGAGCTCCTGGCGGAACAGCTCCGCCGTCTCGGGGCCGATGTCCAGTCCCATCAGGTCGTCAGGGATTTTCTGGGCCGGGACCACCGATACCGGGACATCGGCGGCGATCTCCGGGGCTGCCACGGCGTCCAGAGGCAGCAGGATCTTAACTCCCGCCTCGGCGGCGCGGGCCATCATAGCTTCAGCGAAGTCCCTGTGGTCCTCGTCGAAGAGGGATCTGCCGATGGATCCGCCTTGGACTGCTAAGAAGGTAAAGGCCATGCCGCCACCGATAACGATGGTGCTGGCCTTAGTCAGCATCTGCTCGATCACGCCGATCTTATCGGACACCTTGGCGCCACCCAGCAGGACCACATAGGGCCTTTCGGGATCGTCTTTGACCCGGCTTAGGGCCTCTACTTCCCTTTGGATCAGAAGGCCGGCGTAGGAGGGCAAAATGTGCTGAATCCCCTCGGTGCTGCAGTCTCCGCGATGGGCAGCGCTGAAGGCATCCATCACGAAGAGATCGAAGGGCGAAGCCATCTCGGCGCTGAAGGCCGGGTCGTTTTTCTGCTCCTGGGTGTGGAACCGTGAGTTCTCCAGAAGGATCAGTTCGTCCTCACCTTGAGAGGAAACCGCCTGGGCAACCAGAGGGCCAACGCAATCGCCAACGAAACGAACCGGCCGTCCCAGCACCTCCTCAACGTCACCAACGATCTGCTGCAACGACAGCTCAGGCAGCACCTTGCCCTTGGGGCGACCAAAATGGGACACCAAGGACACCTTGGCGCCGGCGGCCATCAGGGCGTCCAACGTGGCCTTGTGGGCGGCTATGCGGCTCCGATCGGTCACCTTGCCCTGGTGAAAGGGCACGTTGAAATCCACCCGGACCAGCACCTTTTTGCCCTGGCAGGGCGCTTCGGCGAGTCCTCGCAGGATCATGGTCTACAGTCCCTTGCCGATCAGGTAATTCACCAGGTCGACGCAACGGCAGGAATAGCCCCACTCGTTGTCGTACCAGGCGAAGACCTTGACCAACCCGTCGACAACCATGGTCTGTTCCGGGGCGAAAATGGCCGAACGGCAGTCGTGGATGAAGTCCGCCGAGACGCAACCGTCGCTGTCGTAACCTATGTAGCGCCCCAGAGGCCCCTGGGAGGCCTCTTTGATGGCGTCGTTGACCTCTTCGACTGTGACGGGGCGAGCAGGCAGGAAGGTTAAATCCACCACCGACACGTCGGGGGTAGGCACCCGCAGGGCCATGCCGTTCATCTTGCCCTTCAGCTGGGGTATCACCAAGGCCACGGCCTTGGCGGCCCCTGTGGTGGTGGGAACCATGGAAAGAGCTGCCGCTCTGGCGCGGTAGTTGTTGGCGTGGGAGCCATCCACCAGCCGCTGGTCTCCTGTGTAGGAGTGGATGGTGGTCATCATCCCCTTTTGGATGCCAAAGCTGTCCTGCAGGACCTTGGCGATGGGAGCCAGACAGTTGGTGGTGCAGGAGGCGTTGGAGATGATATGGTCCTTGGCGGGGTCGTAGGTCTCTTCGTTGACGCCCATGACGAAGGTGGCGATGCCCTCCCCCTTTCCGGGGGCGGTGATGACCACTTTTTTAGCTCCGGCCTCCAGGTGGGCCTTGGCCTTCTCGGCCTTGGTATAGGCGCCGCTGGACTCGACGACAATGGCCACCCCCAGCTCCTGCCAGGGCAGTCCGTCGTCGGGGCCGATGACCTTGATGGCCTGGCCGTTGACGATCAAATGGCTATCGTCCCAAGTCACTTCTCCCTGGAAACGGCCGTGGACGGAGTCGTATTTGAACAGATGGGCCATCTGTTCCACCGTAGCGCGATTGCGCTTGATGGCTACCACTTCGAAGAGGCCTTGATCGTCAAATTCGTAAAGAGCCCTCAGAAATAGCCGTCCAATTCTCCCAAAACCGTTAATAGCCACAGCCCTTTTATCCATGGTGGGTCCTCCTTCGAATGGTCCTAACCGGATATAGCTCCGGATCTTCTCTCAGTTTAGCGCACTTTCTGGCCTAAAACCAGCGGCCTCGGCCAGGGCTTGGAGCTTTTTCCATCGGTATTTCACGGTACTCTTGCTGACGCGAGGCCGTAACAAATTCCCCAGCTCCTGGAGGGTCGCGCTGGGGTGGCTCAGCCGGAGCGTTACCAAGGGTCTGAGGCCCTCGGGCAGATCCTCACCCAAGCCCTGGAGGAACTGGGCGATTTGGGCCTGGTGGCGAGCGCTCTCAACGCTGCGGCGGATGTTGGCGTCATCGCAGTTGGCCTGTTTGTTGGCGTGATCTCGAATGGATCGGATCATGGCCTTGTCTTCCAGGCTCTGGGCCTGGTCGGTCATGTCCATATAATGACAGAACCTGACAATGTGCTGCAGGTCCCGAATGGTCAGTTCGTAGACACCATCCTTCACTCTCTGGGAGGAGGCAATGTGGTTGCCCGTCAATAGGGCTTTGATCCCCGAGGCGACCAGGGGGTCTCGGAGGCGGAGGGCGCAGTAATAACCACGACGGGGGTTAAAGATCCCCCCGGCCACACCGAAGACTCCCCTAGCCCAGGCCCAGCGGATGAAATCCTGGGTCTCGGGCTTAGCGCAGATCCTCTGGTAAAGGTCCAGGGAGAGGTCCAGCCGGACTTTTTCGCGCTGGACCCAGAAGAGCTCTCCCAGGGGCAGCTCCCGAGCCCATGACGTGGCAGTCCAGATCCGTCGGATCCTCCGAAAGGGCCAGATCCGGCTGGTGCCGCAGCGAACGCGATTGCCAACGATCCTCCGTTCCATGGCGACGACCATGCCCGATAGCTCCGATTCCGCCGACACATGGTCGGTCACAGCAGCGCAGAGCCACTGATCCCAGAGTCCTGTGCTGATCTTCATGGCCGATCCGGGCTAGTGGCCCCGCTTGCGGTAGATCCTCATCAGCGTCTCCGCCAGATGGCCGCTGTGGTGGCGGATCATACCCCCCTGGGCGATCTGGAGTAGCGAGGCGCGATAGACCGAGCAATTTTGCCTTTGCAGAAAGACCTCGTCCTCTCTGGAGAGGTATAGGGGCTCGGCGCCCTGTTGGCGGTATCGCTCCAACAGTACGTCGGGAACCGAGTCCTCGTTGACCACCACGCTGTGGGGATACTGTCCCAGCACCTTGGCGATCCAGACGATGTGCTCCAGCTGGGTCATCCCCTGGGTCTCCCCCGATTGGGACATCAGATTGGCCACGTAGACCAGGTGGCACTGGCTTTTGACCAGGGCCTCGGTAAAACGCTGGATCAACAGATTGGGGATCACGCTGGTGAAGAGACTGCCGGGCCCCAGAATAACCATGTCGGCGTTGGTCACCGCCGACATGGCCTCCTCTACGGGCTGGGCTCCCGAGGGCTCCAGCCGAATGGTCTTGATCTCTCTGCCACAGGAGGCCACCGCTAGCTCGCCCCGAAGGGTCCTTTTCGACGTCTCGGCTACTAAGGTCAGCGTCTCGGTGGTGATAGGCAACACCCGGCCACGGATGGCCAGGAGGTTGTTGATCAGATCCACGGCGTTTTTGAAGTCTCCCGATTGCTCAGTGGCAGCCAGTAGCATCAGATTGCCCAGGCTGTGGCCCTGAAGGTCTCCCCGGTCAAAACGGAAGTCCAGAAAGGACCGGAGGCGGCTGTCGTTTTCGCTGAGGGCAACGATGCAGTTTCGGATGTCCCCCGGCGGCAACACTCCCCAATCTCTTACCAGCCGTCCCGAGCTGCCTCCCTCGTCGGTCACCGCCACCAAGGCCACGATGTTGCGGGTGTAGGCCTTGATGCCCTTGAGAAGCGACGAAAGACCCGTGCCGCCGCCCACCGCCACCAGGTGGGGGCCACAGGAGAGCCGGAACTGGACCACTGCCGCGGCGGTTTCCTTTTCGGTTTTATTGAGTTGCAGAGCCCCTCTGACCTTCCGGCTTTGGCGCAACAGCCAGTACAGAACCCCAGCCCCGGCCCCGCAGCCAACTGCGAAGGCCAATCCATAGCGCCACACTAGAGAGCCCCCCCTAGGTCTCTGTCGATATCGCGGTGGCGCAGGGCGCAGACCACACCGTTCATTCGTTGCAGTCGCTCTGCCAGCCACTCTGCCACGAACACCGAGCGGTGACGCCCGCCGGTACAGCCGAAAGCGATCTGCAGGTAGTGCTTTCCGCTGGCGTGGTAGACTGGCAGGATCGTCTCGAAAAGCTCCAGGCACTGCTGGAGAAAGGCCACTGTGGCGCTGTGCCGATAGATGTAGCTCCGCACGGCTTCGTCGGTGCCGTTGAGGTCCCTCAGGGCCTTGTTGTGGTAGGGGTTGGCCAGGAATCGGACATCGAAGACGAAGTCAGAGTCCTGAGGACAGCCGTATTTGAAGCCGAAGGAACTGATCAACACCTCCAACCCCGTTGGATTCCGGCCCAGCATGGACAGGATCTGGTTTCTCAGTTGGGTCGACGTCAACGACGACGTGTCGATGACCTGGTCCGCCAAGGCCCGCAGGGGCGCCAGTCGCCTCCGCTCCGTCTCAATGCCGTCCAGAATGGAGGTCATAAATCCCAGGGGGTGACGGCGCCGGGTGAAATTGTAGCGTTGGGTTAGGATCTGCTCCGAGGCCTCCAGGAACAGCAATGCCACATCCACACCCTGATCCCGAAGGCCCTGTATGATCTTGGGCAGGTGGTCCAACAGCTTACCGCTGCGGGCGTCCACGATGGCGGCAACGCCGTTTTCCCGGGCCTGGATGTTATCGGCCAGCAGCGACAGCAGTTGGGGTACCATCACCACCGGCAAATTGTCCACTACGTAGAGGCCCTGGTCCTCCAGGAGGTCCAGGACGCTGCTTTTACCGCTGCCCGAGAGACCAGTGATGATGAGAAGCTTCCGCAGGAGCATGGCGATCTCTCTGGAGCTATTGATTGGTTACTACTAGAGTGGGATGGCCCAGAACTTTAATCTGGCTGGCCACGGCGTCGGCGGTGGAGCGGTTCCTGCCTCCGGCCACGAAGACACGATAATAGGTGGTGCCCCTCACGTTGGCGGAACGGACCAGGGCAGCGTGGCCGTGCTGTTGTAGCCCTGATGCCACTCTGTTGGCCGCGGCGATGTCCCTAAAGGAACCGCACTGGACCAGAAAGGCGCTGGTATCGAAGCTACCGCCGCTGACGTTGGCCGTCTCCTGTGCCGGAGCTCTGGAAGCCGCTGGAGCCTGGGCTGCCGGCTGAGGCTGCGGCGTCTGGGGCTGCGGTGCTGGGCGACGTTGCCCTGACGTGACCGGCACTGCCGGCTGAGCCACCACGGCACCTTGGGGAGCTTCAGCGGCTTCCACAGCCACGGTAGCCGTGGCCTCCGGTTGAGGCAGCGCAGCGGTTACGATGGGCCGAGGCGTCGGAGCCGGGGGCAGATCATCGCCGGAGAGGAAAAACACACGCACTCCCACGATCAGAATGCCTAAGAATACGACACCCAAAATGGGCAACATCAGATCTCCAAAGGGAATAGCCGGTTTTTTCTTGTATCGATAGGTGGATCTCGCTGCCATGGTATGACACCTCTCTTTATTTGCGCCGAAAAGCGAGTGCATAAAGATGGGGCCCAGCGTCCCGAAAGAATAAAACCCGGGGACAAGGCCTTGTCCCCGGCTTGAGACCATTGAAGACGACTAATACTTTTCTCTACGACGGGAAATCGTGGGCCTGTCGATGTCGTCGGGGGTGAGTCCCGACATGGAGAAGATATCCCCAGACTGCTCTGGCACCACGTCGGCGGGGTTCAGGTGGGTGACGCTGTCGGCGGAGCGACGGCGGGACGTCTGCATGTAACCGGAACGGCCGAAGTTGGAGAAGGTATGGGGGTTGGGCATAACGGGGCCTATCTCGGAGGGGTCGTCGAAGCCCGTGGCGATCAGGGTGATCCTCACGCCGTCGCCCATCTCGGGGTTAACCTTGGCTCCCCAGATGATGTTGGCGTCCTCGTGGGCCGCCGCGGCGATGAGGTCCGCAGCCTCGTTGAACTCGTAGAGCCCCACGTCAGGCCCCATCTCTATAAAGCAGAGCACGCCCCGGGCACCGCTGACAGGGGCCGTCATCAAGGGGCCGTTCATGGCCGACCGAGCGGCCGTTACCATGCGTCCGTCGCCCTTGGCCTCGCCGATGCCCATAATGGCGGTGCCAGCGTTCTGCATGACCGAACAGACGTCGGCGAAGTCCACGTTGATCTGGGCGGTCTGGCGCACCGTACCAGTGACACCGATGACGGCTTGGCGTAACACGTCATCGGCCATTCGGAAGGCGTCGCTGAAGGTGGTAGCCTTATCGGAGATCTGCAAGAGCCGGTCGTTTTCGATGATGATCAGGGCGTCCACCTTTTCGCGGAGGTTCTCGATGCCCTCCAGAGCCTGGTTGATCTTGCGTTTGCCCTCCCAAGAAAAGGGAATAGTCACCACCGCCACCACCAGGGCTCCCAGCTCCCGGGCCACCTGGGCAATCACTGGGGAGGCTCCGGTACCGGTGCCGCCGCCCATACCAGCGGTGATGAACACCATATCGGCTCCGGCCAGGAGCTGGTTCAGCTCCTCCTTGGACTCCTCGGCGGCCTGGAAGCCCCGGCGAGGATCGGCGCCGGCCCCCCTGCCCTTGGTAAGGTTCTTGCCTAGGATGAACTTGTAGGGAGCTTCAGAAAGGTCTAGAGCCGCCATGTCAGTGTTGACCGCGATGAAATCCACGTCGGAAACTTCGCTTCTGATGATGTTGTTCAGGGCATTACCGCCGCCACCGCCGACGCCCACCACCTTGATGACTTCGCGGGGCGGCGCAGAGTTATCATTTCGAATCTCAAAAACGGTGTTGATATCGCTCATGGTCTGTCTCTCCCCTTAGAAAAGCTCCTTGATGGAATTCAAGATCATCTTGAAAACGCTGTCCTTGGGCTTGCTGACGTAAGCCGACATGGGCTTGGGCAGGCGTCCCTTGGAGGCCGTGGAAACGCCTCGGAGAGAATTCAAGGATGCTTCAATATATCGAAAAGGATACCGCTCCTTCTCTATCAAGTAGACGATAATGCCTGCCAAGGCGCTATATTGGCAGGAGTTGCGGTCGGGCTGCATCTG
>CAZCKP010000060.1:0-7324 GCA_964499295.1 uncultured Synergistaceae bacterium
CAGCGGCGCACAGGCTACCGACGACGAGGCACAGAGCGAGGATCTTTTTCATCTTACGTTCCTCCTTTGAGATTGGGTGAAAGGCTTGGTGATGACGCGGAAGAGACTCGGCGAAGCAGAAAAGGACCGCTCAGGCTCCCATCTCCAAGGAGCCCTCAGGATTTTCCGCTACGATGGCAGTATACCCGTTTCGAGAAGTCCAAGTCAAGGCAGATCGCCGGAGCCTTTGGCGTTATGGCAGCGAAACGACGAAAAAGGAATATAAGGATAAGGCCTTCATAGAGTAAAAATAATAAAAGCTTTCTTCTGGAAGGGCTAATAAATTTCTCCAGGGCTAATTTTTTGACGGCCCTTGGTGGCCTGGATTCGGGGATTTGTATAGAAAATAGGCTATGAAATAAAGTTTAGCTAATCCAATATATTTCCCCTAAGAATCAGGGTTTCTACTGAATTGCCCCCGACGGTGCCGGATCGTGGCTATAGCTGAGCAGACTCTGGTATACTCTAATTTAATTGAGGCAGGATTTCAGAAAGTAACATAGTGAGTCCTCATCAGGAAGGGTGGTAACACTATGAGTCTAAGTGCAGACGCCTTGATCAGAGCCGTGGATCCCCAGATCGCCGACGTGATCCTCCAGGAGTACGCCCGCCAGAACGGCCAGATCGAGCTGATCGCCTCGGAGAACTTCACCTCTCTCGCCGTGATGGCCGCTGTGGGATCGGTGCTGACCAATAAATACGCCGAGGGCTATCCCGGCCGGCGCTATTACGGCGGTTGCGAGGTGGTGGATCAGGCCGAGACGCTGGCCATCCAGCGGGCCAAGGAGCTCTTCGGCTGCGACCACGTGAACGTGCAGCCCCATTCCGGCAGCCAAGCCAACATGGCCGTCTACTTTTCGGCGTTGCAGCCCGGCGACACCATTTTGGCCATGAACCTCACCGACGGCGGCCACCTGACCCACGGCTCGCCGGTGAACTTCTCGGGCAGGCTCTACAACGTGATCCCCTACGGCGTGGACCGCCAGACCGAGCGGATCGACTTCGACCAGCTCCAACGGCTGGCCAAGGAGCACAAGCCCAAGATGATCGTCTGCGGCGCCAGCGCCTACCCCCGAGAGATCGACGCCGAGAAGTTCCGGGCCATCGCCGACGATTTGGGAGCCCTGTTGATGTTTGACATCGCCCATATCGCCGGGCTGGTGGCGGCCAAGCTCCACAAGGACCCGGTGCCCTGGTGCGACTTCGTGACTACCACCACCCACAAGACTCTTCGAGGTCCCCGGGGCGGCATGATCATGTGCAAAGGCCAGTACGCCAAGTCGGTGGATTCGTCGATTTTCCCGGGCATGCAGGGCGGCCCGCTGCTCCAAATCATTGGTGCCAAGGCCGTGGCCTTCGCCGAGGCCCTGAAGCCGGAGTTCAAGGACTATCAGAAACAGGTGGTGGCCAACGCTAAGCGCCTGGCCCAGGAGCTGATGAGTCTGGGGTTCCACCTGGTCTCCGGCGGCACCGACAACCACCTGATGCTGATCAACCTGACCAATAAAGGCGTCACCGGCAAGGCCGTCCAGAACGCCCTGGACCAGGCGGGCATCGCCGTCAACAAGAACACGGTGCCCTTCGAGACCCTGAGCCCCACGGTGACCAGCGGCATCCGCCTGGGCACGCCGGCGGTGACTACCCGGGGCTTTGGGGAGGACGAGATGGTCCAGATCGCACGCTGGATCGACCGAGTAGTCAACAACGTGGAGGATCAAAAGGTGTTGGCTCAGGTCCGGGCCGAAGTGCAGGAGCTCTGCGCTGCCAAGCCCATCTATCCCGGCCTCTACGAAAAGTAAAAGCTCCAAAGTGCAGCGACCAAAAGGCCCCTACCGGCAGCGAACCGGCAGGGGCCTTGATTTTCATCATCGGTCAATCCAGGCTAGATCAGCCCTTTCCAAGAAGTCCCTTGGAGCTCAGGGTCTCCCGTAGCTCTTGGAGGAAGGCTTTGGCCGCCGGGGAGAAGGTCTGATATTTTTTGGTGACCATGTAGAGGTCCACCGTCAACTCCGGCACGATGGGCCGGAAGACCAGGTTTCTCCCCAGGGTGTTCACCAGGTTTTGAAGGCACAGGGCATAGCCGATGCCTTCCTCCACCAAAAAGGTGGCGTTGTAGATCAGGTTATAGGTGGCCTTTACGTCCAGCGCCGCCGAGTCGGAGGAGTCGGAGCCAATCCATTCCATGTCGTGTCGGCCCGCAAAGGTCTGGGCCGACAGGATCAAGGGCAGCGACTTGAGCTGTTCCATGGCGATGGTGGGCTGGTTGGCCAGGTCGCAGTCCGCCGGCATCAACAGGCCGTAGCGGTCGCTGTGGTGGATGTTCAGGTAATCGTACTTTTCCTGACGGATCGGCCCCAGCAGAAGGCCCATGTCGGCCAGGCCACTGTCCAGGCGCTGCAGGATCATGTCAGCGTCGCCGCTGTGGGTATGGATGGTCACGCCGGGATAGCGGTTGTGAAAACCCGCCAGGACCTGGGCAATGGTCCTCATGGCGATGGTCTCGCCACAGCCTATGGTGAGGTGGCCGCTGACCAGGGTCCCTTGGCTGCGGAAGGCCGACTCGGTATGGTCCATCAGCTCCAGGATCTCCTGGGCCCGGCTGCGCAGAAAGGCCCCATCCTCGGTGAGGGTCAGCCTTCGCTTTCCCCGGATGAAAAGCTGCTTTCCCAGTTGGGCCTCCAACTCCATCATCTGTTTGGACAGCGTGGGTTGGGTGATGCACAGGGCCTCGGCGGCCTTGGTGATGTTCAATTCCCGCGCCACGGCGAGAAAGTACTGGAGCAGTCGAGTCTCGATCATGGGCCGCCTCCTCGGAAATTTTCGCTGCCTTTGCAATCGTACTCAATCATAGCAGAAACGATTCAGTTTAGCTATGGATCCCTATTTTCGATAGGTATCTTAACGGGCTAGCCCCGGACAATTGGGGCGCCTCGGGGCTTGGGCTATAATAGGTCAACTCCCGCCGGCCGGCGGGAGACCGAGAGCCCGCTGTGGGAGGAGGCGTTGCCATGGATAGCTTTAGGAGCCCAGGATCTAGGGACCTTGGATCGGAGGAGGGCAGCGAGGCGGTGGAGTGGCGGCGATGGGGCCAGGAGGCCCTCGACGAGGCCCAAAGGCTGGACAAGCCCCTGTTCCTGTCGATCCGCCACGGCGGCAGTTACTGGAGTTGGGCCATGGAGGAGAGCTTCAGAGATCCCCGGGTTGCAAAGCTGCTGAATCGGGACTTCGTGCCGGTTCAGGAGGACCAGGCCGAGATGACCCACCTGGCCCTGGCCTCTCGCGCCCTGTGCCAGATCATGGGGGGCCGCGATGGATGGCCTCTCAACGTCTTTATGACCTTCGATAGAAGGCCCTTTTTCGCCGGGTCCTATATGCCCCTGGAAAGTGCCGACTCCCGGATGCCGGGGCTGCTGGAGGTGTTGCTACGGGTCAAGTGGCTGTGGCTGATGAAGCGAGATACCCTGGAACGGGCGGCCAGCTCCTACCAGAGCCAGCTGGCCCAGGCCCTCCAGGCCGCTGAGGGCCCTCTAAAGGACCCCGATCAGCTGAGAGCCCAAGCTCTGGCGGATCTGATGGAATCGTCGGACTCCCAATGGGGCGGCTTCGACCAGGGGCCCAAGTTCCCCCAGGTGCCCCGGTTGCTGCTTCTGGCCCGGCTTTCCCAGGATCACCGGGCCAGGGACCTGCTGGACCGGACTCTGACGGCCATGGCGGTGGGAGCCCTACAGGACCATCTGGAAGGGGGATTTCACGGCTACTGTCTGGACCGTCACTGGAGGGTGCCCTGCCTGGGCCGCCGTCTGTTGGAGCAGACCGCCATCGCTTGGGCCTACCTGGAGGGCTACCGGGTCTTTGAAAGCCCCCTTTACCGCCGCGCCGCTCTGGGTTGCCTCAGGGCGGTGGTGGACCGACTGGGCCGCGACGGCTTGTTGAGCTGTGGCGAGGACCTCTTCAGTTCGGGCCGGGACGGGGCGGATTACTACCTATGGACCCGATCGGAGATCCTGGAAGTCCTGGCCGGCGAAGGGCCCTGGTTCTGCCGGACCAGCGGCATCACCGACCAGGGCAACTTCCCCGAGGTGTCCACAGGGCGACCTAGCGGAAAAAACGTTCTCTGGATGGAGCCAACGGAGGCGCCCCAGTTAGAGCGGCTGGCGGCCAGCTGGGCAGCGCTGGCCCAGCGCCGTAGGACCAGGCCGAATCCGCCCCAGGAGGATCGGGTCCTGACGGGAGCGGTGGGGCTCTTCGCTGGCGTGGCGGCCCGAGCCGCCAGGACTTTGGGCGAGCCCCAGTGGGCCCAGGAGAGCCAGAGGATCCTGGAGGCCCTATTAGACCAGATGGCCCAGGGGGACCAGCTCTTTCATTGTCTCTCCGGCGGCATCCGTCGTGGACCGGCCAATCTGGAGGATTACAGCGCCCTGGCTTGGGGCTGTCTGGAGCTCTTCCAGGTCACCGAGGTCCCCCGATGGCTAGATTTGGGGGCCCAGTGGACCCAGAGGGCCCAGGAGATCTTCGGTTCCGGCGGTGCTCTGGTGCTGATGCCGTCGGGAACCTTGGAGCTGGCTCCCTGCTGGGACGGCGGCGACGGTCTGGTACCGTCGGGCAACGCCATGGCTGTCCAAAACTTGTTGGCGCTGCACCGCCTCACGGGGCAACGCCACTGGCTTCAGAAAGCTCGGGAGATCTTGGAATCCTTCGGCGCTGCCCTGGCATCCTACCCCAGCGCTTACTCTGGCCTGGTCCTGGGGGCGCTGGATCTGGCCCAACAGGAGGGGTGACGGCATAGCAAAAAAGCGAGAAGGCGCTCCCCGTCGAGGGGCCGCCTTCTCGCTTTTTCTGAAGTTCACGATAGTTAGGTCCTGGAATTTGGGCGACTCCGGCACTTCCACCGCCAGAGGTATCCCGCCACCAAGAGGACGCAAAAGCCCAGCAGTCCCAGGGTGATCTCCCGAAGGTACAGGTCGATAAGGTCCTGGTTGCGGCCCAGCCAATAGCCAACGAAGGTCAAAATCATCACCCAGATCCCAGCGCCCAGGCCGGTGTAGAAGCTGAACTGGGCCAGGTTCATCCTGGCGATGCCTGCCGGCAGGGATATGTACTGCCGGATCACTGGGATCAGCCGCCCCACGAAGGTGCTGATGTGGCCGTGGTGTTCGAAGAAGCGGTCGGCCTTGTCCAGGGATTCCGGCGAGACGAAAAAGTACTTGCCCCAGCGCTCGAAAAAGGGGCGGCCAAAGCGCACGGCGATCCAATAGTTAAACCAGGCCCCCAACAGGCTGCCGAAGATCCCCGCCAGGATCACCAGGGTCAACGAGAGCTGGCCCTGCTGGGCCAGGTATCCCGCCGGAGGCATCACCACCTCGCTGGGAAAGGGGAAGAACGAGGACTCCAGGAACATGAGCCCAACAATGCCGCCGTAACCCAGGTCTCCCACGGTACGGACCAGCCATTGGACCATCTCTGCGAACATGGCGCCACCTCGCAAAATTTCCAGAATTTATGACATAAGCTTTCCGATTCTATCGGACCTCCAGAGCTCTGGGGATCGGCAAAATTTCGTAGCATTCCGAGGGCCCCAGGGCGTTCCCAGGATCGGCGGCCGTGATACAATGCAGGGGTTTATAGTCGTCCAGCCCTGGGCGATAAGGGAGGTGGCTCCGGTGTGTCTTCCCTATTGGGACAGCGATTTAGACGTGGAAGTGGGACGGTGGGGAGCGGTGAACCTCCGAAAAAGGCCTGTCTCGTCGGCGGGATTTCACAGCCCCCTGATGGCCAAAATCGCCGCTGGCGCCTTGGCCCTGGAAAGCGAGCTCCTCTATCTCTGCGGCCTGACCTCCGGTGTGGCTGGCACCATGGCCTGGGAAAATCCCTTGACGCGGCTGGGACCGTCGCCACTGTCACTGTTCACCCTGGTGCTGGGCTACAGCCGTCCCATGGAAGCCCTGGTGACCTCCTTTTTAGAGCGCCATCCCGAGCTGCGAGGCGGCGTGACGGACTGCACCTTTTGGTGCGACGCCGTGCCGTCGTGCCGCTACAAAGTGATCGTGGTGGTGGCTGCCTTGCCCCTGGTAGACGAGGGGGCCTGCCTTCGGGATCTGGGAGAAGCCCTGGAGGCCCAGAAGCCTCGAAGTTCCGCGGCTTTTTACGCCGAAAAACTGGGCTACCTCCGGGGTCCGGTGCCCTACGAGACCGACAATCCCCGGGGTCTGTCGGTGACGGCGGAACTGCTGAACCTCCAGCTGGAGGCCACCTGGGAAGTGCTGGGGCCCTCGCCGGTGGCGACGCTGCCGGCTCTGATCGACCTTTCCGGAGCTCTGACGCCTACGGACTAGCCCCTTTCGGGGGACTCCCCCGGCTGGGCCTTGGCTTGCTTTTTCCCGTCGAAGCGTGGTAAAATCAATCAGTTAAAGACGAGAAGAATAACGAACGATCAGGTTCCCACTGGAGAGGATTGCTTCTCAGGCTGGAACCTGATCTTTTTCTTCGAGATTTCCCCCAGTCGCGGTGGGGTGCTCGGAGAGGCCGCTGGGCTGGAGGGAATTCTGGATGGCAGTGACGACGAAAAAGGGCACCGGAGCGAAGATGGACATCTCCCAGGAGGACATGAAGGTCTACATGGAGCGGATCCGCGATCTGATCATGTTGGGCCGGAAAAACGGTTACGTGACCCAAAGGGACATCGAGAACTGCATCCCCATCGAGTTCTGGAACACCGAAGTCCTGGAGAATGTCTTCGAGAACCTGATGGAACTGGGCGTGGAGGTCACCGAGGAGAAGGGACCCGACAGGAAAACCGCCCCGGCCAAAGCTCCCTCCGGTTCCAGCCCCAAGGGCGCTAAGGTATCTCCCAAATCCCGCAGCGCCGGGGTCTCTTCCGCTGCCCATGGCAAGGCCTTGGGCGATGGCGACGGGGGAGGTAAAAGGGACCTCGACGACGACCTGGCCGAAGCTACCGCCGAGGCACCGGTCTACAGCGAAGAGCTGGGCCAGATGGAGGACATGCCTCTGACCGACCCGGTGAGGATGTACCTCCGGGAGATCGGCAAGGTGCCGTTGTTGGATGCCGAGCGGGAAGTGGAGCTGGCCAAGCTGGTGGAGCAGGGCGACGACGAGGCGAAACAGCAGATCATCGACGCCAACCTGCGGTTGGTGGTCAGCATCGCCAAGAAGTACATCGGCCGGGGCATGCTCTTTCTGGACCTAATCCAGGAGGGCAACCTGGGCCTGATTCGAGCGGTGGAGAAGTTCGACTACCGCAAGGGCTTTAAGTTCAGCACCTACGCCA
>CAZCKP010000061.1:0-1191 GCA_964499295.1 uncultured Synergistaceae bacterium
ACTTGACCATGCGGCACTTCATGACAAAGTGGTCGATCAGCTCCTGGGCCTCCTTTTCCGTCAGAAGCCCCGATTCCAGATCCCGCTGGAAATAGATGTCCAGGAAGGTGGAGACCCGGCCCACGCTCATGGCCGCTCCGTTTTGGGTCTTGATGGCCGCCAGATAGCCGAAGTAGAGCCACTGCACCGCCTCTCGGGCGTCCTTGGCGGGAGCGGAGATGTCGAAGCCGTAGATTCGGGCCATCTCCTTCATGCCCTTCAGGGCGTTGATCTGCAGCGCCAGCTCCTCCCGCTGGCGGATCACCTCGTCGGTCATGATGCCACAGCCGCAGTTTTCCAGATCCTTGGCCTTTTGCTCCATCAGAAAATCGATGCCGTAAAGGGCTACCCTGCGGTAGTCCCCCACGATGCGGCCCCGTCCGTAGGTGTCCGGCAAGCCGGTGATGATCTTGTTCCGCCGGGCCGCCCGCATCTCCGCCGTGTAGGCGCTGAACACGGCGTCGCTGTGGGTGCGGCAGTAATCGTGAAAGATCCGGTGGAGCTCCTGGCTGGGCTCGTAGCCGTAGGTCCGACAGGCCTCCTCGGCCATTCTGATGCCACCAAAGGGCATAAAGGCCCGCTTCAGAGGTTTGTCGGTCTGGAGGCCTACTACCCTTTCCAGGTCCTTAAGTTCCTGGCTGATATAGCCCGCTCCGTGGGAGGTCAGCGACGACACCACGTCGGTGTCCATGTCCAACACTCCGCCCTTGGCCCGCTCCTCCTTCTGGAGCTGCTGCAGCGCCTCCCAGAGCTTGAGGGTACCCTCGGTGGGCCCCTCTAGAAAAGACTCGTCGCCCCCGTAGGGCTTGTAATTTTGCTGGATAAAGTCGCGGACGTTGACTTCTTCTTTCCAAAGTCGTCCCTGGAAACCCTTCCACTGCTGTAGTTCCTTCATCGTCGACTGCTCCTTTTGTGGAATCCCTACATTTCCGTTTGTATACAGTATTTTGTCAGGAACCTGAGATGGCCTGAGTCTACCACCGCCAGGAGAGAAAGACAAGCCACTGGCGAAGATCGGTAGTCCGGCCCTGGACGGCCCCGCATTCAAGGACTATGATAGGTTTCAAATTATCTCGGCGTCGAACTTCGGCGGCTTAGACGCCGGACCTAGAGAAACGCCGATATGAAGGAGGCAGGAACTTGCGCTTACTG
>CAZCKP010000061.1:1201-7298 GCA_964499295.1 uncultured Synergistaceae bacterium
GCACCGGGACGGGGCCCCGGTATCACCTGCCGTTGCCCTTCGCCGGGGCCCTGAGGGCCAACGGTCCCTGCTTCGCCGAGATCCGTCGCTTCATCGGCCAGCAGAGGCCCGACCTGGCGGTGTTGTTGGAGGCCGATGGCGGGTCCTATCGTTGCCGGGGCCGATCCCAAGCCGCCGACATCGCCAGCACCATCCAGGGATCTTCCTTTTTCGTCGGAAAATACGGCCGCCGTAGCCTCACCGGCTCCCTGCCAGTCCTGAAGGCCCAGGGCAACGCCGTGATCTCCCGGTTGCCCGTCCAGGGCCGCCGGATCCACGACTTGGGACGAGGGATCAAGAGGATCGCCCTGGAGCTACGGCTGGACCGATTGACCCTGCTGGCAGTACACCTGCCCCTGGGCCACCGGGCCCGAAGGCTCCAACTGGAGCGATTGCAACAGATCGTCCTGGCCCGTCGAGGGCCCCTGATCCTCTCGGGGGACTTTAACACCCTCTACGGACACCAGGAGCTGGCGGACTTTTTGGACCGGACGGGACTCATCAGCGCCAACCGCTGGGGACACCCCACTTACCCGGCCCGACGGCCCTTCCGGGAACTGGACTACGTGCTCCACAGCCCCGACATTCGGAGCTTGGCCATGAGGATCCCGCCGGTGCCCTACTCCGATCACCGGCCCATGGTCTGGGACTTCGAGGTGGCCAGCTGAGCGACAATCCCTAGCAGCGCCGTTTCCGCCATCGCGCCGGAGGCGGCGCTGTTGTTGTTAGGTCCCCTGGTTCCGAAGCTAGCCCGGGGTCGGTTTCGAAAAGAGGCCAGAAGATCCCCCAACGCCCGGGGGAAACGCTGCACCTTTCGTGGAGTCTTTAGGGAGGCTTTGGCTTGTCTTGACCGGAGGAATGTATTACCATTTCCGATAAAAGGAGGCCTGTTGGTATGGCCGATTACGAGCTCTGGAATCTGGTGCTGTGGTGCTACGGCGCCTCGGCGCTGACCATCAGGTTTGTCATGTTCTTCGCCCTGCCGGGGCGTCACAGCCCTTCGGTGGCCACGGCCTGGCTGCTGGTGATACTGCTGTGGCCCTGGCCGGGGATGATCGCCTACGGCGTCATGGGGTCCAACGTGTTGCCCTGGAGCCGCCTCCAGCGGCACCGGCGCATGTTGGCCCATTTCCACCAGTTGCGAAGCCGCATGACCCGGGAGGGCCTCCCGGGGGCGACGGTCCCCCAGGTGCCCAAGGCCCTGGAGCCTACGGTCCGACTGGCCGAGAAACTGGGCTATATGGGCATCACCGGCGGCAACCGTTGCCACTTCATCGCCGACGCCTACCAGATGGCCGCCCAGCTGGTGGCCGACATCGACAACGCCACCTCGGAAGTGAACCTGCTCTACTACATCTTCAACGACGACCGCCTGGGCAAGGGGGTGCTGGACGCCCTGGTCCGGGCCGCTGGTAGGGGGGTGCGGTGCCGGTTGCTGGTGGACGGCGTGGGGTCCCTGGCGCTAATCGGCAGCGGCACTCTGGAGGCCCTGCGGGCCAAGGGCGTCCAGGCCGCGGTGGCCCTGCCAGTGCAGCTCTTTCGCCGCAAAGCCGCCCGGTTCGATCTCCGCAACCACCGCAAGTTGGCGCTGATCGACAGGAAAATCGCCTTTACGGGCTCCCACAACATCACCGATCCCAGCTATGGCCGATCCAACCTGGTCTGGCACGACGTGAGCCTCCGCATCCAGGGGCCGGTGGTGCGCCAGCTGGAGGCCATCTTCATCGAGGACTGGTACGTGGAGACCGGCGAGACCCTGGACACGGAACATCTCTTTTTGCCCCAGGACAACCCACCGGGGGATTGGTGCATCCAAACTGTGCCCAGCGGTCCATCCTACCCCACCGAGAACTACCAGCGGCTGATGCTGTCGTCGATCTTCGGCGCCCAACAGCAGATCACCATCACCACACCCTATCTGATCCCCGACACCAGCACTCTGGAGGCCATCGAGGTGGCCAGTCTGCGGGGTGCTAAGGTCCGGCTGATCGTGCCGGAACGGTCGGACCAGTTCGTCGCGAGCTACGCCGCCAAGGCCTACTATTCGGACCTGCTGCGGCTGGGGGTGGATATCTATCTGTATCAGGACGGGCTGATCCACGCCAAGACGGTAACCATCGACGACCACCTGGCCTTTGTGGGATCCAGCAACTTCGACATCCGATCCTTCGCCCTGAACTTCGAGATCAACCTGGTGCTCTACGGCACCGAGGCCACCCAGGCGGTCCACGGGATCCAGCGGCGCTACGCCACCTGTTGCCGCAGACTGTCGGCCCAGCGTTGGAGCCACCGGGGGCCCTTGCGGCGCTGCGCCGAGTCGGTGACCAAGCTCATGAGTCCCCTGCTCTGACCAGGATTTTACCCCTTCACTACACGATTAATTAAGGAGGACCGGCCATGAAAAAGACCTTCCAGCGCTGGCTGGCGGCCTGGTTGATGGCGCTGTGGTGGGCGTCGCCGCTTAGGGCCTTTGCCATCGGGACTTTTAACATCGAGTACTTCACCGTCACCGGAAAGAAAGCCTACAGCTACGACCACTGCGCCCACCTGGCCCGGACCATCGCGAACAGCGGCGCCGACGTGCTGGCCCTCCAGGAGATCCACGACGACGGAGCCATGCGGTATCTGACGTTACGGCACCTTCAGGGATGGCGCTTCGCCGGTAACGACACCGGCGGCCGCCAGGACCTCTATTTCCTCTGGAACCCGGAAAGGGCCAAACTTCTGGATGGGCCCTACGTCTACTACGCCAACGCCTCTATGAAATATCAGGGCAAGAGCTACCGCCTCTTCGATCGGCCGGTGCTGGCCGTCAAGATGCTGGACATCGAGCACAACCGATCCTACACCCTGCTGAACGTCCACCTGAAGAGCCAAAGTACCCGAGGGAAAAAGGACCGAGAGGCTGCCCAACGATACAACGACTTTAAGAGAGCCACCCAGATCCAGAAGCTCAACGAGCTGGTGGCCACCATCAAGGGGCCGGTGTTCATCCTGGGCGACTACAACAGCTCCAATCCCCAGGGGCTCCGGTTTCCCCTGTTGGGCCTGGGACATGGATCCTACAGCTACGACAACGGCCCCAGCAACCTAGATTTTATAGGCTACTGGAACATCGAGCCCGACGGCGGCTGGTTGGTCCGGGAGGTGGAGACGGCAATCCCGGACCGGTCCACCAAAAGAGCCCAACATCCCGACCACGACATAGTCCTGCTGGACCTCCACGGGAGAAGGCCCTAGCCGACGACCAAAGTTCCTATCCATAACCCCGTCATTGGAAAGCACCCCAGCCCCTTCAAGGTGCTGGACTGGGACAGGCCCCTAAAGGGGGAAGACGCGAAAGAGGCCCCCCGGCTTCGACCGGAGGGCCTCTTTCATTTCACGGGCTTATCTAAGGAACCAGAAGGCCCAGAGCTACCGCAACCTCAAGGTGACGTAGGCGCTTCGACCATCCCGCAGCACCAGCAGCACCAGCGTCTCGGCGTCGGCAGCCACCTTGGCCAGGTCGTCGACGGTCCGCAGGGTCTGGCGGTTGGCCTCCAGCAACAGGTCGTTCTCCCGGAGGCCCACCCGGCTAGCCTGGGATCCCTCGGTCACCTCGGTGATCACCAGCCCCGATTCCGAGGCGGGAATGGCCAGTTTGGACCGCAGTTCCGCTGTCAGCCTGGTGACCTTGAAGCCCAGCTTCTCGCTCAGCTCCTCGTCGCCAATCATCACCGGTTCGTCAACCTCGCCCAGGGTCACCGTAAAGGTTCGGTTGCGGCCGTTGCGGTTCACCTCCAACGTCACCTTGTCGCCGGCCATACGCTGGCGCACCGCCGTGGAGAGGGCCAGGCTGTCCTTGACCTTTTTACCGTCGATGGAGAGCACCACGTCGCCCCGGCGAATGCCTGCGGCCTCGGCCGGCGAGCCCGGCATCACATCGGCCACCAGGGCCCCTTCGGCATTCTCCAGCCCCATGGCTTGGGCCATCTCGCGGTTGATGGTCTGGAGATAGACGCCCAGCTGACCCCGACGGACCCGGCCATGGGTGACGATGTCCTCCATGACCTGCTTGGCCATGTTGACGGGGATAGCGAAGCCGATGCCCTGGGCGTAGGGGATGATGGCGGAGTTGATGCCTATCACCTCGCCGTTGACGTTCAGCAGCGGACCGCCGGAGTTGCCGGGGTTGATGGCCGCGTCGGTCTGCAGGAAGCCGTCAAAGCTGAAGTTCCGTGCCTGGATGGTGCGGTGCTTGGCCGACAGCACCCCCACCGTCACCGTGGGCTCCACGCCCAGCCCCAGGGGGTTGCCGATGGCGATGACCCACTCTCCCACCCGGGCGCTGTCGCTGTCGCCCAGGGGCAGCGTGGGCAGATCCTGGGCGTCGATTTTCAGCACCGCCAGGTCAAAGGTAGGATCCTTGCCGATCACCGAGGCCTCGTAGGTCTTGCCGTCGGAGAAGGTGACGGTGATCTTATCGGCGTTGGCCACCACGTGGTTGTTGGTCAAAATCCTGCCATCGCCGGAGACCACGAAACCCGAACCGGCGCCCTTCATGGGCACCTTGCGGGTGAACTCCCGGAAGGCATCGCCGAAGAATTCCCGGAACAGGGGATCCCTAGGCAGCCGGGGCCCAACGGTCTGGGTCACCACCGACTCGGTATCGATATTGACCACCGCGGGGCCTACCTTGGCCACCAGGTCAGCAATGGCGTTGCTGGCGAACATCTCCCCCGTCGGGGTCGGAGCGGCCCACAGTGGCGCCGCCCAGAGCGCTGCGGCCAGCCACAGCAAAAGTATCTTTTTTACGCGCTGCATTTCCTTCACCTCCGAAATTGAGCGCCCTGGGCGCCCAAGGCCCTCCGAGGCCGAGCCACCGGGCCTTTATTCGGGCTAAGAATACCCGACGGAGCCTCGCTTTTACATGGCCAATTTTACCGAGATGGCGGTGCGCTCTCTTGACGAAGCCCCGGCCAGGCGAGGCCTGTGGGATATAATGAAGCCTGCGGAACCCTGAGCCCGCACCGTTTATCCTACTTGGAAGGCGAGGACCTCGACCATGAAGGACCTACCCCGCTGTCCCTGGTGCGGCAGCGACGGCCTCTACCAGGACTACCACGACCGGTTTTGGGGCCAGCCCTGCCGCGACGAGGCCGCGCTGTTTCAACTGCTGATCCTGGAGGGCCACCAGGCGGGCTTGCGGTGGATCGACGTGCTGCGCCGCGTCGAGGCCTACCGCCAGGCCTATGCTGGATTCGATCCCAAAAAGCTGGCTCGCTTCAGCGAGGCCCGCCAGGCCGAGCTGATGCAGCAGCGGTCCATCATCCGAAACCGCCTGAAAATCGCCTCAGCGGTAAACAACGCCCGGCGGTGGCTGGAGCTGAAGGAGAAAGGCGACCCCGTCCAGTGGCTCTGGGAGACCGTGGAAGGCCAGCCGGTGATAAATCGCTGGCGCAATCCCCAGGAGGTGCCGACCCAGACCGAGGTCTCGCGGCAACTCTCCAAGAGGCTCAAGGCCGCCGGCTTCACCTTCGTGGGGCCCCGGATCTGTTACGCCTTCATGCAGGCCTCGGGGATGGTCAACGACCACCTGACCAGTTGCTGGCGTCATCCCGATTTCGCCGCCGGGAACCCTAGCCTTCCGGCAAGCTACCCCGGCGAAAACCCTTAAAAATCCGCCGAAATGTACGCCCCTTGACGGCGCTGCGCTGGGAGTCTAAAAAGTAAGAAAGAAAATCGGCGTTTCGGCGCCAAATCCCGCGGAGGAGAGTGATCTTTTACTATGATGACCGACCTTCTGACCGCCCTGGCGGTGGTGGTCAACGGCATTCCTCAAGGCCTTTTGGCCCTGATGTACGGCTTCGGAGCGCTGCCCACGGCGCTGGCCTTCCTGGTGGGAATCGGCGGATCCCTCTATTTTGACTGCGTAGCCACGGTGTCCTTCCAGGCCGAGAACCTGACCTTGGCCGGAAAAATGGGAGTAGACATCCGGGAGCGGCTCCCGGTGGTCTTCTGGGCCGGTGTGACCACCCTGATTCCCCCGCCGCTCGGCGTCCACGAGCTCCTCGTGGAC
>CAZCKP010000062.1:0-7020 GCA_964499295.1 uncultured Synergistaceae bacterium
TATCCATGTGGATCCGGGGAAAGATTTCTCCAAGCTTGGAAACCCTGTTGCTGCTGGTGGAGATCCTCGATGTCTCCGCCGACGAAATTGTAGGATTCCCTCAAAGGTCCAAGTCCTGACAATAAAGGGGCTTTGCAGGGTAACTTCTACCGACGGGAAAGTCCTTATCGAGATCGAGCCGGCGCCGTGACCCTGTTCCAGTACTCATCCAGGTTCGAACAATTGGTGCCCGAGGCGGGATTTGAACCCGCACGCCGAAACCGGCAGGGGATTTTAAGTCCCCAGTGTCTACCCTTCCACCACTCGGGCGGGCCTCCAGGGTCAAAGGCTCCCGAATATTCTACATCGCTCTGGGAGAAAAATCCACAGCAACACCACAACACTAGACGACGTTCCAGGTCTTGGATGAAAAGCCAGGAGTACCGCCTCCGATATGGGCTATAGTCGCCCTCTTGCCGTCTAAACTAGCACGGGATAGCGCTGATTCGGCCCTATTTTGCTCTATCGTAGCATTCCTGCAGAATATGAAAATGCCTATCTTTAACGTTTTACTATGCTTGTCCAGAATAGTAGAGATGGCTATAATGGAGCTGATCAAACCCTGTGCCCATAGTGGCTGGGCCGCCTGGAGGGCAACGGCCAGCCAGTCCAAGGGGAAGGAGATGATAGACCATGGAAAAATGGAAGGACAAACTGACCGATCAGCTTGCCAGGGCCATCCTGTCACTGGAGTCGGTGGAGGAGGTCTACTCCTTTTTAGAGGACGTGGCCACCATCGGCGAGATCCGCTCTCTGGCTCAGCGCCTGGAGGTAGCTCGGCTACTCCAGGAAGGCCGTACCTATCCCCAGATCGCTCAACTCACCGGAGCCAGCACAGCCACCATCAGCCGAGTGCGGAAGTTCCTGGACTACGGATCCGACGGCTACAGCATGGTGTTGGACCGAATCCAGCGCCTTGACTGGGCGCCTCAGGAAACGCCCCCCCAATAGGAGGGGCCTTTTTTGTTCCCGGGCCGCCCTGGGGAGGTAGGACTATCTCTAACTAGGAGCCCCGACGGCCAGCGGCCCAGTTGGCGGGGAATTCCTGGCCCAGGCGGCCAAGGGAACAGATTATGAGATTTTCGGAACAATCTGCCTCGGAGCACCATACCTGCTATAATGGGGCCCATCGAGGCCCTGAGTCGGGATCCCAGGGGAGCCCTGGCGCCCGTTGGCATAGCCTTCGGGCCCCAGTGGGCCCGGTTTATCCGAGGAGGACCGAGGCGATGGCGCGGTGTCTTTGTACCTTCGAGGTGACCACCATGGCCCTTTTGTTCGAACGGCAGTGCCGCGCCGCTGGCTTCGCCGTGCGGGTGGTGCCGGTACCACGGCAGATTTCGGCCAGTTGCGGCCTGGCCTGTTGCTACCCCTGCCAGGACCAGGAAGCCCTGAAGGTCCTCTGTCGGGAAAGGGCTATCGAAGTGTCCCAATGGCATCGTCTGGAGGCCTAAATCCGAACGCTAGGGGAAAACGCTATGATAGACCGGAAATTGATCGAGGCGATGTACCAGACTGCCAGCCAAAGTGACCTCAGCGGAGCCCAGGTGGCGGCCAGGGTCTACGAGAAGATGCTGGCCATGGCTCCCGGAACCACCATGACGGTTCAGTTCCAGCCCGGAGAGGACTTCCTGGTCACCTGCCTGGAAGGGGGCTACGAGCTCTCATGAGCCGCCAGCGGGGGCGAGTGGATCGTTCTTCCCTGGGCCAGGGAGATCTGTCCCTTGGCGCAGTACTGGGGCTTTCCGGTTACGATCCGATGCCCCATCAGGCCGAGCCCCCGAATCGGGGGGAATTGGACCTGACGAGGCCGTTGCGGCTGGCGCTGGAGCGCAAGGGCCGGGGCGGCAAGACCGTGACGGTGCTGCGGGGCCTCGGCAGTTCTCCGGCCCTGGCGCCGTTGGTGCAGTCCCTGAAGAAAGCCCTAGGCTGCGGTGCTTCGCTGGAGGGCCAGCAGTTGGTCTTTCAGGGCGACCAGCGGGAGCGCCTGGTCGCCCTTTTGCGGGACCGTGGCTTTCGCGACGTGAAGAGCTCCTAAAAATGGCTCCAGGCCCCTATGCAGGAGGAAAAGCGATGACTGTCTTTGATGAACCGATCCGTTTCACTGGCTATCGCTGGGAGACGTTGCCCCAGGAGATGGAGCGTCGCCTGGACGATGCCGCCGCGACCTGCTGCGGCTTGGCGGTGTCCATGGTGGCCCGGGCCAATAGCGGCCATCCCGCCGGCTCGCTGTCGAGCATGAAACTCTATCTAGCGGCCTACGGCGCTTCGAACTTGACGCCGGACAACGCCGACCAGTTCCTGCGAGATCACGTAGTGATCAGTCACGGCCACACCTCGCCGGCGGCCTACGCCGCCTTGGCCTACTACGGCTTCGTCGACGCCCTGGAGGCCCTGGCGGGCTTTCGCAGGACCGGCTCGATCTTCCAGGGTCACGTGGAGCGGCTGGTGCCAGGCATCGACTGGGGGTCGGGCTGTCTCGGTCAGGGCCTCTCGGCCGGGGCAGGCTTCGCCCTGGCCCAACGGGCTCTGGGCTACGATGGCCAGGTCCTGGTGGTGATGGGCGACGGGGAGCAGTCCAAGGGCCAGGTCGCCGAGGCGCGGCGGCTCATCGCTGCTCAGGGCCTGAAAAACGTGACGGCCCTGATCGACCTGAACGGCATCCAGATCTCGGGGACCACCGACGAGGTGCTGCCGGTCCGGATTGCCGAGATCTGGGCCGCCGACGGCTGGACGGTGATCCACTGCGACGGCCATTCCTTCGCCTCTCTCTACAGCGCCCTAAAGGAGGCCCGTCAAGCTCCGGCTCCGGCGGTGTTGCTTTGTCGGACCGTGATGGGCAAGGGCGTGTCCTTTATGGAGAACCGCCCTGACTACCACGGCAAGGCCGCCACCGGCGACCTCTACCGCCAGGCCATGGTGGAGCTGGGACAGCCCGATTTTCTGAGCCTAGCCCAGGAGGCTAGCCCCACGCAGCCCCAGGGTCGCCCCCTGGATCCGCCCAGGCCTTTCCTGGAGACCGGCTCTCCCAGGGCCTACCAGGCCACGGAGAAGACCGACAATCGCTCGGCCTTCGGCAAGGCCCTGGCCGACGTGGGCGCCCTAAATTACCAGGAGCCTGGCCGCACGCCTCTGCTGGTCTTTGACTGCGACCTGGCTGGGTCGGTGAAGACCGACGGTTTCGCCAAGGCCTGCCCACAGTGGTTTGTCCAGGGCGGCATTCAGGAACACAACACGGCGACGGCGGCCGGCGCTGCCTCGGTGGCAGGAACGGTGGTGCTGTGGGCCGACTTTGGCGTCTTCGGCCTGGCCGAGGCCTACAACCAGCAGCGCATGAATGACGTCAACCGTAGCAACCTGAAGTTGGCCTTGACCCACGTGGGGTTGGACGTGGGTGAGGATGGTATGACCCATCAGTGTATCGACTACGTCGCCTTGACCTCCAATTTCTTCAACTGGAAGCTGGTTGTTCCCCTGGATCCCAATCAGACCGATCGAGCCACCCGCTGGGCCCTGGCCGAGCCGGGCAACGTCTGCCTGGCCATGGGGCGGAGCAAGGTCTCGGTGATCTGCGACGGATCGGGGCTGCCGCTGTGCGCTGAACCCTTTAGTTACGGTCGAGCCCTGAAAGTCAAGGAAGGCGGTCACGGCGCCATCTTGGCCCTGGGATCGATGACCCAGCGGGCCCTGGCTGCCGCCCAGGTCCTGAAAGACCAGGGGATTGACGTGGCGGTCTACGGCGTCTCCTGCCCCCTAGAGGTGGCCCACCGGGCCCTGGCCGAAGCCGCTTCGACTGGCGCTGTGATCACCATGGAGGACCACCATGTCCGCACTGGCATGGGTGCGATCTGGACGGCCCGTGCCGCCGAATTGGGACTGAAGGCCCGATATCTGCGGCTGGGCGTGGATCGCTACGGAGCTTCGGGCCCCAGCGAGGAGGTCTACGCCGCCATGGGTCTGGACGCCCTGTCGGTGGCTCGCCGCGTCGCGGAGTTCTTGAAGTGATCCCTTTTCGGGGCCTCGACGCTCCCAGGCCCGACATGATGGTCCACCTCTGCTGCGGTCCCTGCGGCACCGTGGCTTGGCCCCAGTTGATCGCCGAGGGCTTTAGGGCGGTGGGCTACTTTTACGGCGGCAACATCCACCCCTACCTGGAGTGGCGCCGCCGGGCCCAGGCGGTGCAGCGTCTGGCCGATTCGCTGTCCGCTCAGGCGATCCTGCGGCCCTACGATCCTCGAGAGTGGCTGACCGCCACGGCGGAGCTGGAGGACCAGCCCGAGGGTGGCCGACGTTGTGGCCTCTGCTTTCGCGTCCAGCTGGAGGCGGCGGCTCAGGCGGCCCGAGAGCGGGGAATCGCCGGGCTTTGCACAAGCCTGACCCTGAGCCCCCACAAGGACCCTCAGCTGGTCAACGCCATAGGCCAGGCGATAGCGGAGCGCTACGGCTTGAGCTGGGAGAGCCGAGTCTGGCGCCGGGAGAACGGCGTGGCCCGGTCGGTCCAAGAGAGCCGTAGGCTGGGCCTCTACCGTCAAAACTACTGCGGTTGCCTCTTCAGCATGAGAGACCGATTCCAGCCGACGCCCCTGCCTCTGGCCTTTGTGGAAGGCTCTGGCAGCCTCTCGGCCTAGCCCTAGGAGGGCGAGAACCATGGAAAAACCGACCCAGAGCCACCAGGAGGGGGTGGGCAAGCTGCCGCCCCAAGTCCTGGAAAGCCAGATCCTCCAGTACTGTGGTGCCAAACGCAGCGACGTGTTAATCGGTCCCGGCATCGGCGAGGACGCGGCGCTGATCGACTGGCCCCGGGGGAAGCTATTGGCCATTTCATCGGATCCCATCGTCGGAGCCAGCCAGGGCGCCGGACGCTACTTGGTCCACGTCAACGGCAACGACATCGCCTGCAAGGGTGGCGACCCCTCCCATCTGGTGGTGACCCTCATCGTCCCCCAGTCCTACGGCCGCGGCTACGCCTCGGCGGTGATGGCTGAGATCGACCAGGCCTGTCGGGAAATCGGCGTGGCCGTCGTGGGCGGTCACACCGAGATCACCGACCGCTACGAGAACCCCGTGGTGATGGGCACCATGCTGGGGACTACCGATTACAACTACCAGGCCGACTCGATCCGCCCCGGCGATCGGCTCATCGTGACCAAACATCTGGGCCTGGAGGGCATGTCCATCCTGGCCAACGACCGGCCGGACCTGCTGCGGCGGGCTCTGACGGACCAGGAGATCGCCGAAGTGGCCACCTGGGTCGACGCTATATCGATATTGCCCGAGGCCAGGTGCATCCGTGATCTGGCCCGATTTATCCACGACCCCACCGAGGGCGGCTTCTTGGGCGGCCTTGCCGAGATCTCCCGGCTGGGCAAGTTGGGCCTTCGCCTGGATCGGGAGGCTCTGCCGATCCACAGCTACACCCGCAAGGCGGCCCAGGCACTGGGCTTTGATCCGCTGAAGCTCATCTCCTCGGGGGTGCTCCTGGCGGTGGTGCCCGAGGCTTCCTGTGCCACGGCGCTGTCCCGGCTATCGGAGGCCGGGATCGCCGCCTCTGCCGTCGGTGAGGTGGATCCCGAGGGAGAACTGACGCTGAGCACCGACGAGGAGCTTTGGAGATTGCTGGCGCTGTAGCCTTGACCGCCGGCCGACTGGGCTGGCGACGGATGGGCCTCGAGGGCTGAGCCCAAGCCCCGGGAGATGACCGAACGAGGACGAACGACGACGGAGGGATGGCTGTGTGGTACCTGAAGAAGCGGATCGAGACCCTGAGGAAGACCCTGGAGGATCAGGGCTTGGACGGCCTGATCCTGATCGACGCCGAAGGATCGGGATGGGAGAACACCTTTTACTACAGCGGCTTTCAGGGCAGCAACGCCGTGGTGGCCATCACGGCCCAGAGGGCTCTGTTGGTCACCGACTCCCGCTATCACACCCAGGCGTCCCAGCAATCGCCGCTGGAGTTGCGGCTCCAACCCACGGGCCAGGGACTGCTGGAGGTAGTGGAGTGTTTGGTGGAGGAGTTGGAGTTGAAACGCTGCGGCTTCGACGGCGCGTCGCTCTGCGCCGCTTCCTACCTTCGCTTGGCCGCTCTGGCGGTGCAGTGGGTCGATTTTTCGCCGGCCATGAGGCGCCAGAGGCGTCACAAAGACTCCCACGAGATCGCCCTGATCTGCAACGCCGCCGATATCGCCACCCAGGCCTATCTCAAGGCCCTGGAGAAGGTCCACGACGGAATGAAGGAGATCGAGTTCGCCAAGACCCTGGAGCTGGAAATCGCCCGTCTGGGCGGGCAGGGGGTGTGGCACAGCGGTTCCATGATTGTGGCCTCGGGTTCCCGCAGCGCCTTGCCCCACGGTCGAGCCAGTGACAAGGCCATGGTCCTGGGCGAGCAGGTTACGGTGGACTACGGTGCTATCTACGGCGCCTATATGTCCGACCTGACCCGGAACTTCGCCCTGGGGCCCCTGAAGGACCGGGAGTTCCTGGAGATCCACCGGATGCTGGTCAAGGCCCATCAGGATGCCGTCGCCCGATTGGCTCCCGGCGTTCCTGGCTGTGACGTCGACGCCGTGGCCCGGCAAGTCATCGCTGACGCCGGTTACGGCCAATACTTCGGCCACGGCCTGGGCCACAGCCTGGGGCTGGAAATTCACGAGGAGCCCCGACTGTCGCCGACCTACAGCGCCCCCCTGGAAGTGGGCGACGTGGTCACTGTGGAGCCGGGAATCTACATCCCCGACCGAGGCGGCCTCCGGCTGGAGGACGACTACCTGATCACCGAAACCGGCGCCCTCCGGCTGTCGCCCAAGCTCCCTCAGGAACTGACGATCCTGGCCCTCTGAGTGGGGCCTCGGAGCCTCATGGTGACGGGATTTCAAGCTTAAGGGAACTCAGCTTAGGGACCGCCTCGTACCTTTTCGCCAGGGTACGGAGCGGTCTTATTTTTTATCTTCCTAATGAGAGGGCGGTAATCAAAGGTTCTGCTCG
>CAZCKP010000062.1:7030-7246 GCA_964499295.1 uncultured Synergistaceae bacterium
TTCCAGAATCCTGTTCAGCACGGAGGTGTAGCCCTTTCCGAGGGAACGGGCCTTTTCCAGGGCTTGGGGGGATAGTCTCAACGTCACGGTCTGTTTTCTCCGCAGGTCCTGGCGGTCCGCGGCGATTCGTCTAAATTGGCTCAGCTCCTCGGGGGAAAACTCCGTGCATTCTTCGTCGCACACCACAGGAAGGCTCTGGGCTCGGACCAGCATTGC
>CAZCKP010000063.1:0-5648 GCA_964499295.1 uncultured Synergistaceae bacterium
CCTAGAGGCGGCGTTTTTACTAGAATGCCAAGACAATTGCCCAGGAAGCACAAAAAGTGCTAAAATAAAACCAATAATAGCGGCAAGGAGGCATCAAAAAGATGCGACTAACCGGCAGCGATTGGCGTCGAATGGTGCTCCACGGATCTCAGGTCCTCAGGAGCCAGGCGCCTATGCTTTCCCAGCTGGACGCCGAGACTGGCGACGGCGACCACGGCATCGTCATCGCCATGATCGCCGGGCGCATGGAGGAAAGCGCCCAGGGCTGGGACGGTTCCCGGCCGCTGAAGGACCTCTTCGACGATTTGGGCTGGCAAGCTTTGGGCGTGGCCGGCGGCACCACTGGGCCCCTGTGGGGATCCTTTCTGACTGGCATGGGCGAGGCCCTGGACGAGCAGAAGGAGCTGGACGGGCCGGATTTGCGCAAGGCCTTCCGGGGCGGGTTGGACTCCCTGGGGTCCATCTCGGCGGCCAGGACCGGCGACAAGACGCTGATGGATGCCCTGATCCCGGCGGTGGAGGCCATGGAGAGCTGCCCCTCGGGATCTCCGGCGGTGTTGCTGGCCGTGGCGGCCCAGGCTGCCCAGGCCGGCGCCGCTAAGACCAAGGACTTGGTCGCCAAGTTTGGCCGCTGGGCCCGAGAGCCCGGCCTTGGCCATCTGGATCCCGGCGCTGTGTCCCTGGCGCTGTTGCTCCAGGCCTGGGCCGAGGTGGCCAAGGCCTGAGAGCCCTCACCGCCCTATCTTCTCCCTTTGGTGTCCTTCTCCCGGCAGGTGCGAAGTCGCGCTGCCCTGGGAGTGGATCGCAGTAGAGTTGGCACTTCGGTGCCGCGGCTGATGCAATGGGAGTTAGGAAAAGGAGGAGAGTTGTCTATGTTTAAGCGTTTCACCAACGCCTGTGTGCGCCTCGTGAACCGATGGCTACCGGACCCGTTCCTATTCGCCATCATTCTGACCATCATCACCTTCGTCGGCGTGGTGGTAGGTACCGATCAGAGCGTCATGGAAGTGGTCTGGGCTTGGGGTGGCAGAGGCACCACCGCCGACGGTTTCTGGGGTCTGTTGGCCTTCTCCATGCAGATGGCCTTGGTGCTGGTGCTGGGCTCGGCCATGGCCTCGGCTAGGGCCTGCAAGAAGGCCCTGGCTGCCATCGCCAACCTGGCCAGGGACAAAAAGAGCGCCATCGTGGTGACCACCTTTGTGTCCACGGTGTGCTGCTGGATCAACTGGGGCTTTGGCCTCATCGCCGGCGCTCTGTTGGCCCGGGCGGTGGCTCGTCGGGTCAAGGACGTGGACTATCCCCTGCTGATCGCCTCGGCCTACTCGGGCTTCGTGATCTGGCACGCTGGCCTGTCGGGGTCGATCCCCTTGACCATCGGCGCCATGGGCGGCACCACCATTCTGGGCGTGAACTACTACGTGGGCACCATGGAGACCATTTTCCATCCCGTCAACCTGGGCATGGTGCTGGTGGTCCTGTTTTTCATGCCCTTTGTCAACTTCGCCATGCATCCCGATCCCGAGAACACCATCACCGTGGATCCTGCCTTGCTGGTAGACGAAAAGGAAAGGACCTACAAGATCGAATCGCCGGCGGACCGGATCGAGCACAGCCGGATCCTCTGGATTATCACCCTGGCCCTGGGCTTCGCCTACATCGTCTACTACTTCATGCAGCGGGGCTTTAGCCTGGATCTGAACATCGTCAACGCCATCTTCCTGTTTATCGGGGTGCTGCTCCACGGCGATCTGCGCAAGTACGTCGATGCTATCTCCGACGCCGCTGCCAGCGCTGCCGGCATCCTGCTTCAGTTCCCCTTCTACGCCGGTATCATGGGCCTCATGGTGGCCCAGAACCCCGAGACGGGGGTGTCTCTGGCGGGGATTATCGCCCACTTCTTCACCAACATCTCCAACGATATCACCTTCCCGATGCTCAACTTCCTGGCCGCTGGTCTGATCAACTTCTTCGTGCCCTCCGGCGGCGGCCAGTGGGCAGTCCAGGCTCCTATCGTCATGCCCGCCGCCACGGAGATGGGCATCGAGTATGGACGCTCGGCCATGGCCATCGCCTGGGGCGACCAGTGGACCAACATGATCCAACCCTTCTGGGCTCTGCCCGCCCTGGGCATCGCCGGACTGTCGGCCCGCAACATCATGGGCTATCTGGTGATCGTCACCATCTTCACCGGTCTGGTGGGCTGCGCCGGCTTCTTGATCTGGGGCGCTTTCTTCTAGATCTACTGGGCACCACTACTCTAACCGGTACTAGGCGGCCGCTCCTCCGGGAGGGTCGCCTTTTCTGTGGACCCAGCGCCCTGATTCTTGGGATCTTTTCCCTTCCGGGGGCTTCACAAAATAAAAATATGTGGTATTATTCGTCCATGAGTTAAAAGGGGCCGCTAGCTCAGTCGGCTAGAGCACTCGGCTGATAACCGAGAGGTCAGAAGTTCGAATCTTCTGCGGCCCACCATTGCTGTCATAGCGCTGAATCCCAGAGGGGGTTCAGCGTTTTTTTGCGTGGCCTTTGCGGGCTGGTCTGGGTTGTTGGCTTCGGTGAAGGCTCCGGAGGCCAAAGCCCCGAGGCCCCCTGCCCAGTCCAGGGCGATTCTGCTATAGTTTGGTCAGCGTTGGCCTCCGTTCCCAGAAAAGGCCAGAGAGCGGAAGGCCAGAGAAAGGAGTTGATCCCATGGTTTTGGGAATCCCTCCCGTCCATGGCGATGGCCAGATCAACCCCAGGGCTTTGGCCCGGGGCCGAGATCGAGACGACGGGGAGGCGCGGCGATGATCCGCGTGGACATGCACTGTCACAGCAACTGCTCCGACGGCTCCGACTCCCCCCAGGCCCTGGCCAAGCTGGGCAGATCCAGGGGACTGGCCCTGATGGCTCTGACGGACCACGACACCATCCAGGGAGTGGGGCCCTTTTTGGCGTCCTGCCGCCGATTGGGCCTCCGGGCCGTCTCGGGGGTGGAGATCTCGGCGGACTTCCCCAGCACCCTCCATATACTGGGCTACGGCTTCGACGCCTCCGACGAGCCCTTTCGGGAGGTCCTGGAGGATCTGCAGCGCCGTCGGGATCGGCGCAACCTCCAGATTCTGCAGCGCTTCCGGGACCTGGGCATCGCCATGACCCTGGAGGAGGTCCAGCGCGAGGCCGGCCCTGGCGTCATCGGCCGCCCCCACTTTGCCCGGGCGCTGGTTCGCCGGGGCGTCGTCCACGACATGGCCACGGCCTTCCAGGTCTACCTGGGCCGGGGCGGCAAGGCCTTCGTGCAGAAGCAGTGCCTTTCCCCCAGGGCCTCTATCGAGCTGATCCGCCGGGCTGGCGGCGTGGCGGTGCTGGCCCATCCCATCCAGACCACTGCGGACCCGGTTCGGCTCCAGTCTATCCTGCGGGAGCTCAAGGCCATGGGGCTTTGGGGGCTGGAGTGCTATTCAGGACACCACGATCCCGCCCAGGTGGCCGCTTACCGGGCTCTGGCCCTGGCGGTAGGCCTGGAGGTCACCGCGGGATCGGACTACCACGGCCAAGGCCGGCCGGGCCATCATCTGGGGGTGTCGGTGCCCGAGGACCTGTTGCCCTGGGCCCGGCTGGGAGTGAGGCTGTAACCAGTGTTTTTGCCCATGGATAGCCCGGAGGCTGTGGTATCATAGGGCCCAAAGGGGCCGCCGGGAGGCCTTCTCAGGCCCCAGGCCGTCGCGAAGGAGTTGAACGTTCCGTGGAAATCATAGATCTGAGAAGTGACACCGTGACTCGTCCCGACGAGGCCATGGTCCAGGCCATGGTCCAGGCGCCGGTGGGCGACGCTGGCTACGATGACGATCCTTCGGTCAACGAGCTCCAGGAGCTGGCTGCGGCCATGACTGGCCACGAGGCGGCGCTGTTCGTCCCCTCGGGAGTCATGGGCAACCTGATCTCTCTGATGGCCCATACCCGTCGGGGCGAGGGGGTCATAGTCGGAAACCGGGCCCACATCTACCGCTTCGAAGGCGGCGGCATCGCCTCGGTGGCTGGGCTGCTGCCCTATCCCGTCGACGACAGCTCGGGTTGCCCCAACGCCGAGGCCATCGCCCAGGCCGTGCCGGCGGTAGACGTCCACCACGCCTTGGCCTCGCTGGTCTGCCTGGAAAACACCCACAACGACTGGGGCGGCGTGGCCGTCTCCCCCGATGACTTTGGCGCTGCTGTCCAGGCCGCCCGCGACCTGGGGCTGAAGGTCCACCTGGATGGCGCCAGGATCTTCAACGCCGCCGCAGCTTGGAACTGCGACGTCCGGCGCTACACCGCCATCGTCGATTCGGTGCAGTTCTGCCTCTCCAAGGGCCTGGGCGCTCCCATGGGCTCCATGGTCTGCGGAAGCCGGGACTTTATCGCCACCGCCTCCTTTCAGCGCAAGCGCGTCGGCGGCGCCCTCCGTCAGGCCGGCTATATGGCCGCGGCGGGGATCTACGCGCTGAAGCACAACCTGGGCCGGCTGGTCCAGGACCACCAAAACGCCGCGGCGCTGGCCCAGGCCCTGGAAGGACGGGGACTGTCGGTGGAGCGCTGCCCCTGCCCTACCAACATGGTCTATTTCTCCCTGAGGGAAGACCAGATCGACGCGGCGGAGCTGGTGCGCCGCTGCCGGGACGAGGGCGTGCTTTTCAACGACCAGGGCCCCAGGAGAATCCGCCTGGTTACCCATCTCCAAATCTCCAGCCGCGACGTGGCCACGGCAGCCGAAGTGATTTGCCATCAGCTCCAATGTTGAGGCCTGCCGAACCCTCGAGGTCCTTCCCCCTGTCGGGGCGACGGAAGGCGGTGAAGTTCCGTGAGGCGGCCCTATAGGCTGTCGCTGCTTCCGTTGCTGCTGTTGCTGCTGGGACTGGTCTGGAGCTCTCCCCTGGCAGCCCGGAGCTGGGAGCTGGTCGACGAAGGCCGCTCCCTGGGCCAGGTGCCCATTATGGCCTCGGACTCGGCCCATCTGGCGGCGGTGGACGTGATGGCTCGGCTGTCGGGCTGCAATATCCAGCCGGGCACCGACTCCCTGGTGGTGACCCTGGGACGGTCCAATTTTCGACTGGTTCGCGACGCTGCGGCGATTTGGCAGGGCCATAGCATCGTCTCGCTGCCCCATCGGACCCTCTACCAGGACGGTCACTGGTGGATCGAGGCCCAAGCCGCCCTGCGGATAGTGGCCCAGCTCTTCCAGGCCCAGGGCCACCCCCGCAATCTGAGCTGGGGTGTCTCCCACTCCCCGGGATCCTCCAGTGCCCCGGCTGTAGCCTCGGCTCCGGAGCCGGAGCCGAGTGCCCCCGCCCCGTCGCCTCAGCAGCCCCAGGCCCAGTCCTCGGAGCCCCTGCCCCAGCTGTTGCAGCTCCGTTGGGGCGTCTACGACGACAAGGTGAGGGTGGTGGCGGACCTGCAGGAGTCCCTGGCCCCCAAGGTGGACATCGTGCCGGGCAAGCTCTTTTTGAAGGTGGCCACCCTGGCAGCGGACCAGCTGGCTCAGCTGGCCCCGCCGGTGTCCGACGTTACCCTGACGGTGCAAAATGGCCCCGAGGCAGAGCTGGCCTTTTTCTTCCCTCAGCGGGAGGCTACGGCCTTTGAGCTCCAAAATCCCCACCGTTACGTCATCGACATCCCCAGGCAGGGAAGCGCCTCTG
>CAZCKP010000063.1:5748-7232 GCA_964499295.1 uncultured Synergistaceae bacterium
GGCAAGGACCCCGGCGCCGTCAGCGGCCGCTACCGGGAGAAGGTGCTGGCGCTGCAGATAGCCAACCGCTTGGCCGAGGAAGTGCGCCAGTTGGGCATGGACGTCCGGATGACCCGCACCGGCGACAGCTACCCCTCGCTGCGGGAGCGCACTGCCATGGCTAATGAGTGGAAGGCCGACGCCTTTATCAGCGTCCACCTCAACGCCCTGCCCAAGGGCCGCCACGCCAAGGGCATGGAGATCTACATCATGGCCCTGCCCACCGACAAGGACGCCATGGAGTTGGCCAAGATCGAAAACGCCGAGATCGCCGATGGTACCAACGGCGTAACCCAGGACGACCAACAGACCGAGATGTTGCTTTCCATCCTGGGCAATCTTCAGCAGAACGCCAAGATCATCGAGAGCACCAGCTTTGCCGAGGTCCTCTTCGACGCCGGTCAAAAGGCCGGGTTAAACATGCGTCGCGTGGCCCAGGCCCCCTTCTGGGTGTTGCGCGGAGCGGCCATGCCGGCAGTGCTGATCGAGACCGGATTTATCACCGAGGCCTCGGAGGCCAAGATGTTGGCCGACCCCGCCTACCAGGCCAAGATGGCCAAGGCCCTGGCCCAAGGCGTCGCCAAGTTCCTGCAGTGATCTGGAGTCTGCATCCATGAAGGAGGCATAGCAGTGGACAACGAAAGTATCACTTCCCGCCATCGCGCCGACGAGCGCCACCGGAGTTCCGACCGTCGCCATAGCGAAGACCGCCGAGACGACGCCCGTTGGCACAGCCCCCGCGGTTTTTACCAGACTCCCTGGGCCTATCGAGTGGCGGCCTGGACTGCCCTGATCCTGCTCTTTGTGGCCGTCGGATACTACGGCACCGGGGTGCTCTTCGGATCCCTGAGCCGCCGGGGCGTAGCGCCCCAGCAGGGCGTCGTTCAGAGCACCCAACAGCTCCAGGAGCTTCTGGGCGGTGGTGACCAGTCCCCGGGCTCGGTGGGAACCTGGCGGAACCTGGATGTCTACGTGATGAACCAAGACGGCACCGGCTTGATCCGGGAGAACCGGTCGGTGATCTCCGACATCCAGGAAGTCGATGCCGCCCAGGCGCTGAAGCTCCTCTTCGCCGCCACTCCCACCGACTGGACCCAGGGCCTGGAGGTGCGCCATCTCTTCCGCGACGGCGTCACCGCCTATTTGGACATGCCCCAGGCCTTTCTCCAGGGCCTAGAGACCCTGGAGGAGACCCCGGCGCTGATGTTCATCACCAGCATCGTCCGCACCATGGTGGAGAACTTCCAGCCCATCGCCAGGATCTATTTCCTGGTGGAGGGCCGTTGGGTGGACCAGGCCGGCACCGTGCCCCTGTCGGTGCCCTGGGAGTTGCCCCAGTCCTGAGATCGTCCAGGCTCCGCCAGGTCAGAACTATAGCCACAGCCATTACAAAAGCGCCTCCCCGGCCGATTTGTCCGGCCAGGGAGGCGCTTTCTATTTCAAAA
>CAZCKP010000064.1:0-7037 GCA_964499295.1 uncultured Synergistaceae bacterium
CGCTCGCCGTAGGCCAGGCCCTTCCAACCGGCCTGTTCCATGCCGGCCAGGATCCTCTTGCCCACTTCGCCGTCCAGCACCCTGTAGGCGTGGGCCTCGTCGCGGAACAGGAAGGGCAGATCGAAGATCCCGAACTCAGGCATGAAGTTGGTGACGGGACCGCCGGTGACGATGGCCATGTCGATGACGCCCATGCGGACGTTCTCTATCAGCGTCCGCTCGTCGCCCAACGAGGCGTTGGGGAATATGGTCACCGCCAGCTGGCCGTCGCTTTCGGCCTCGATGACCTCCTTGATCTTGAGGGCGCATACCTGGAAGGCGTCCTGCTCGTTGACGGCATGAGCCAGTTTCAGCGTTTTCGGCGCGGCAAAGGCTGCCGTCGCGGTCACCAGTAGCGCCAAAGCGCCCCAGAGAGCCACCCTTGTAAAGCCTTTCATTCCAATCGACCTCCTCAAATTTGGTACTACCACTGTTACTACCACAACCGGTAATAGTGAATTATAATCGTTGTAACAGCAGTGACAAGACGATCCAGAGGAAGACGGGAAAGTTACTTTCCGAAAATTAGCTTCAATAACCCATACAGTATACACAAGGAGCTGGATATGGAGCGAAAAAGGGAAGGGATTATCGAGGCCATTTGTGACCGCGTTTCCCGCCTCGGCTTGGCCGTAGGGGAAAAGCTACCACCGGAGCGGGACCTGGCGGCGTCGCTCAAGGTCAGCCGAAACCTGCTGCGGGAGGCCCTGGTGGCCTTGGAAGTGATGGGAGTCATCGAGATTCGGGAGCGAGAAGGGGCGCGGCTGCTGAAGCGAACCGACGGCATGCCGGAGTTGCCGGATTTTACCAAGATGGTGCTCTGGCCCCGGGATTCCCTGCGGCAGCTCATGGAGATCCGCGAGATCGTGGAGGTGCCCGCCGCCAGGCTGGCGGCGCAACGGCGCAGCCAGGAGGACATGGACCGGATCCAGCGTTGCGTCGACAAGCTGGGAGCCATCGAAGAACGGGGCGAGCAGGAGCCTGGCGACGGCGCCCGATGGGATTCGCTGCTTCACTGGGCGGTGGTTCAGGCCTCGGGAAATCAGATTCTCCACCGCATCTACGAGGGCATCCAGGATCTCCTGGTCCGCTACATCGGCGAAAGCCGGGCCAGGTTCTATAGCGAGGCCTTTCCAACCCTGGCCCAGGAGGCCTGGAAGGACCATCAGGGTCTCCTCCAGGCCCTAGAGGCCGGGGATCCCAACGAGGCGGCCCAGATCATGACCTCCCATCTGGCCCTAGCCTGGCGGTGGTTCATCGCCCAAGAGAAAGCCTTGGAGTCCTCCAAGCCCTGACAGCCCTGGCCGTGGGATCTCAGGGCACTACGAAAGGGACCCCGCCGTGATTGAGCCGGCGGGGTCCCTGATCGGTCAGTATTCTCCTTCAAAGAGGTGTTCCCTGAACTCGGAATCGTCCTGCTGGTCCAACAGATCCCGGCACAACGCCGCGGGAAAGCCCCGGCGCAACAATCGGCCCAGGATCCTCTCCGGCGGCAAGTTCTGGCCCTGCCAGCGCTGGACCAGCTCCGAAGCCCGCTGCCACTGGTCTATGTCGCTCTCCTCCAGGACCTGTTGGATCACCTCGGGGGCTAGGCCTCGCTCCCGCAGTTCCCCTTTGAGGCGCAGCTCTCCCCAATCGCGATGGGAATCCAGGAACAACAAACCGTAGGCCCTGTCGTCGATCAATCCCAGCTCCTCGAAGCGATCCAGTAGCTCCTGGACGGTCTCAGCGGGACAACCCCTGGCCCGGAGTCGCCGCTTCAGATCGGCACGGCACCGAGGCACCGATACCAATCGGGCCAGGACGGCCTCCCAGGATTGGGGGGATTTTTGCGGTTCTGCCATAGTGTCCCTTTCTTGCCCAGAGCTAAGCCAGAGGCCTAGCCGGTGTGGGCGATGTCCAACAGCTCTCCGTAGCGTTCTAACACGCACTTCATCAAAGCGGGATGATTCCTGAAGGGCTGGTCTTCCAGGATCCGCTTGGCCCAGGCCTGGGCCTGCTCCATCAGGTCGCCATCCTGGATCAGATTGGCCACCCGAAAGTCCGTCAGGCCGTGTTGGCGCACGCCGCAGAACTCGCCTGGGCCTCGGAGGCGCATGTCGGTCTCGGCGATCTGGAAGCCGTCGGAACTCTGGCACAGGGCCTCCAGGCGTTGAAGGCTCTCCCGGGCCTTGGGCGAAGCCACCAGGACACACCAGGACTGATGGGCTCCTCGGCCGACCCGGCCGCGGAGCTGGTGGAGCTGGGAGAGGCCGAAGCGCTCGGCCCCTTCTACGACCATTACCGAGGCGTTGGGCACGTCCACTCCCACTTCGATGACGGTGGTGGCTGCCAGAAGATCGATCCGGCCGGCACTGAAGTCGGCCATGACGGTTTCTTTCTCGGCCTGGGCCATCCGACCGTGGAGGGAGGCGATCCGGCGGTGGGGATAGGCCCCCTTCAGGGCCTCGAAACGCTGCTCCAGCGACGTCACTTCCAGGGTTTCGCTCTCCTCTATAACGGGACAAACCCAGTAGACCTGCCGCCCCTGGACCATCTCGGACTCCAAAAAGTCCATAAGACCTGGCAGGCGGTTCTCCCGGATCCAGTAGGTCCGAACGGGACGGCGGCCCTGGGGCATCTGGCGGATCGTGGAGATGGCCAAGTCGCCGTAGATGGACAGAGCCAGGGTCCTGGGGATGGGAGTGGCCGTCATCACCAGCCGATGGGGACTCCGGGCTCCGCCCTTGCCGGCCAAGGCCTTGCGCTGGAGCACGCCGAAGCGGTGCTGTTCGTCCACCACCACCAAGCCGAGGTCCTGGAACTCCACGCCCTCCTGAAGCAGAGCGTGGGTGCCCACCAGGATCTTCAGGGACCCGGCGGCCAACGCCGCCAGCAATTCCTGGCGGTCCGCCGCCTTGGTCCCACCCAGGAGGAGACCCACGTCGATGCCCAGGGGCTCCAGCCAGCGTTTCAGCGTAAAGGCGTGCTGTTGAGCCAGCACCGCCGTTGGAGCCATCAGGGCGGCCTGGGCCCCCGAATCCAGGGCCCGGAGCATGGCCATCAGGGCCACCACGGTCTTGCCTGACCCCACGTCGCCCTGGAGAAGGCGGTTCATCGGCGAGGAGCTAGCAAGGTCTCGGTCGATCTCCCGACAGACCCGCCGCTGATCTTCGGTCAAGGCGAAGGTCAGGCTCTGGAGAAAGCGGCGCTGCAACGCCGGTACCCCGTCCAGGGGGAGGGCGCTCTGCCGGTCACCTCGAAGCCGCCGCAACGCCAAACCGGTCTGGAGGGCGAAGAGCTCCTCAAAGGCCAGGCGGCGACGAGCCAGTTTCCAATGGCCGTCGTCGCTGGGGCGGTGCATCTGTTCCAAAGCCCAGGAAACCAAAGGCAGCTGGAGCTGCTGCCGCAGGGCCTCGGGCAATATCTCGTCCACCTGATCCAACACCTGGTCCAGCACCTGATCGATCAGGAGCCGGAGCCATTTCTCGGGGATCCCCGCCGTCACCGAGTAGATAGGGACGACCCGGCCCAGGCTGTGGCTTTCCTGGCCGTTGAGCACCTCCAGCTCGGGATTGACCAGCTCCACCAGGGAGCCTCGGGCCTCGGCACGGCCGTAGAGGGCCAGCTCCACCCCGGGCTTGAGCAGGCTCTCCAGCCCCCGGCGGTTGAACCACAGAGCGTAGGCCAGAGTGACGCCGTCGGTGATGCATGCCCGCTGGATCTCCAGTTGTCTTTTCGAAGTCCGTCGGCGCTCCAGCGAGACCACCCTGGCCCGGACCGCCGCAGGAGGTCCTCCGGGGATCAGGTCCTTCAGAGCCAAGACCTGGCGCCGGTCCTCGTAGCGTCGGGGGAAAAAGTAGATCAGATCCGACACGGTGGCAATGCCCAACCGCGCCAGCAGCTGGGAACGGACCTGCCCGACCCCCTTGAGGTACCGAACCGGGCTGTCCAGGGTCAGAGCTCCAGGGTAGGAGGTTTTTTTTCGAGCCGTGACGGCGGTCACGATTCGGGCGGACTCTGCAGCGGCACCGCCGACAGCACCGTGTCGTCCAACAGAGAGCCGAAGCGCAGCACCAGGGCCTTGGCGTCGGCGATGAAGTGATCCCGGTCTCGCTGAAGGTTCTCGTACTGCCGGACCATGGCGTCGTGGCGGCTGATGGCCTCGGTGACGATGGGATCAGCCCGAGATTTAGCCTCGGTGACGATGGAGTCAGCCTGAGATTTAGCCTCGGTAACGATGGAGTCAGCCTGAGATTTAGCCTCGGTAACGATGGACTCAGCCCGAGATTTCGCCTCGGCCACGATGGCCTCAGCTTCCCTCTGGGCCGCCTTGATGTGCTCGTCGGAGCTACGCTTGGCCATCAAAAGGGCGTCCTGCAGAGAGTCCCTGAGGTTGATGTACTCCGCCAGTTGTTCTTCCAGCTGGCGTATGCGGATCTCGTTGTAAGCCACCAGCTCGGCGTAGCGGTGAAGCGAGTAAGCGACGCTATCGAGGAACTCGTCTACCTCGTCGGAGACATAGCCCCACAATCCCCTTGAAAAGGAGACGCTCTCCGCCTCCATGGCCCGCATCAGACTGTTGTTACTCATCGAAACCTCCTATCTCGCTGCCTTCCAGCATCCATTCTTCCACTGAATCCTTCACAGGCGAGGCCAAAAAACAGCTGCGGTCCACCCTGAAAAATCCTCCACCCAGGCCCCGCACCTCCTCGTGGAGGGAGTTCAGCACCCTTTGACCTCCGTCGAGGTCGATGCCCTGCAGATCCACCAGCACCAGTTTGCCCAACTTCAGCGCCCCAACCAAGTCGTCCAGGAGCTTCGCGCAGGTCGGCCCCCGCACCAGAATCAGCCCCGGCACGATGGGCAGGGTCTGGTAGGTCTGCTGCCGGTCGTCCTGGTTTTCGCTCTGACGGCGGTCGCGGCGATCCTGCCGATCGTCCTGCTGCCGGTCGAAAAACTCCGGATCCCGACGGTCCTCCACGGGGCTCCGCAGGACGATCCGTTCTCCCAAATCGTGACGCCTCGAGGCCCAGCGATGCTCCTTCAGTCGCTCCAGCCGCCCCCGGCGCTGTTCTCGATAGTCGTTGACCGCCACTTCTCCGCCATCGGAAAAGCCCAGAAGGTCGAGAAGTTTTCCGAGCATCACCGCACCTCCTTAGTATGACGGGCACCGAAAATAGCTGTGCCCACTCTGACCATGGTGCTCCCCTCTTCTATGGCCCAGGGATAGTCGCCGGACATGCCCATGGAAAGCACCGGCATAGCCAGACCGGTCTCCCGGGAAAGCCGCTCCTTGGTCTCTCGAGCCGCTGCGAAGGCTCGCCTGGTTTCGGCCTCACCGCCCAATGGACCCAGGGTCATCACGCCCTGAAGCTCCAGCGAGGGGCAACGGTTCAGGATATAATCCGCCAGGGCCGAGGCCTGGTCCAGGACGACACCGCTTTTTTGGGCTTCGCCGGAGCTGTTGAGCTCCATCAGCACCGGCAGGGATCGTCCCTGCTCCCCCAGGATCGTCTCCAGGGTCTGGGCTAGCCTGGGGCTGTCGACGCTCTGGATCCGGTCGAACAGTTCCAGGGCCTTTCTGGCCTTGTTGCGCTGGAGGTGGCCGATTAGATGCCAGGTCACCGGCAAGTCGGCTGGCCAGTGGGACACCTTTTCCAGGGCTTCCTGGACCCGGTTCTCGCCTAAATGGCTCACCAGGCCGGTCCGGACAACCTCCAGGATCCTCTCCAGGGGCTGGGTCTTGGTGACGGCAATCAGGGTTATCTCCTGACCCCGGCGGCCGCTGCGCCGAGCGGCTTGGTCGATGCTATACAGCAGGGCCTCCAGGCGGTCCTTGATGGTCACCATAGCTGAACCCTTCTTTCTACGGCGTCGGCACCGTGGAGGATCACGGGATTTCCAGGGCGGAGCCCCGAGGCGACGAAGAACATGCCCTTTTCCATAGGGCGGCCCGTCACAGGACGAAAGACCAGCCGGTCGCCCACCAGCTCGTAGACGCCGTAGCTGCCTTCCTTGAGGATCACCGAGGACTCGGGCACCAGCAGGCCGTCGGACTCGCCAGCGCAGATCAGCAGGGGCAGTCTCCGGGACTGGGCCAGCTGGGGCGGGAAGAAGGGCAACTCCAGGGCCACCTTGACCCGGTGCTCCGTCAGTGCCAGAAAGACCCGAACCACACCGCGCCATTTGGCCCCCTGATCCTGAAGGCGAAAGTCCAGATGGCCCCTTTGCAGGTCCTGGCGCACCGACTGGGTCAAATCGGCGTAGAAGATGGCCCGGGGCCTCTGGGGCAGCGGCAACAGCTTGCCCACTATCCCGTGGCTGGGCACATCGCCCAGGTTGGGCAGCCACTGCAGTGGCGGCGGCGTGGGCAATATCTCTGACCCAGGCCACAGGGCCCCGTAGGTCCACACCCCTTCGGCGCCATCCCAGGCGGGGATGAAATAGCCCTGTAGCGGCGCTTGCACCGCCTGGGTCCGCCCCCGGGACAACACCGTGGCCACGGTCTCGCCCTTGGCCACCCTGGTCACGGCGTTGTCCCTGGCGAACTGGATCTCGCCCCTCGCCGGGGCGTAGACCAGCTCCTCCTGCCAGAGCAGCGCCGCCGTCACAGGCTGGATATCCTCGTAGACGTAGGGAAGGGGCATCACCATGGGCGGCGCCTTGGCCTCGGTGACCCAGCGCAGCCAGGTCAGATAGGACAGCACCGCTACGACTACGATGGCCAAGGTCAGGCACCGTGCCAGGATCTTCTTCCCCCGGGGGCTCAGTTTTTTCTCGGGGTGACTTTGTGACGCCATGGCATTCCTCGCTTTTAGGGGCAAAGACGACCCCAGGACCTAGAAGGGGCAAATCTGCCGGTACACTGACGTTTATTGTACCATCTCCCACAAATTTCCGCGGCACTTTACCGTTGGAATCCTTCCTTCTCCAGCGCCTTTTTCGCGAGTCTCCAGGAGAGAGCACCACCGCGGATCTATGCACTAGAAAAGGCCAATAAAAACGCCCTTTTACCA
>CAZCKP010000065.1:0-6981 GCA_964499295.1 uncultured Synergistaceae bacterium
CGGCTTCGGTGGCCGGTGGAGCTTGGGCAGCGGAAAGGCTGGTCATCAGCGGTTCTACCACGGTGCTGCCCATCGCCCAGGCGGAAGTCGAGAAATTCATGGAGGGCCATCCCGACGTGGAGATCTCCCTGTCGGGCAGCGGCAGCGGCGACGGCATCAAGGCCCTGATCGACGGCACCGCTCACGTGGCCAATTCGTCGCGGTTCATCAAGGATAACGAGGTCAAGGCCGCCGTGGAAGGCGGCGCCTATCCGGTGCCCTTCGCCATCGCCATGGACGCCCTGATCCCGGTGGTCCATCCCAGCAATCCCGTGGAGGATTTGACGATCGAACAGCTTCGGAAAATCTACACCGGCGAGATCACCAACTGGGCCGAGCTGGGCGGTAACTCCTCCCCCATCGCCGTGGTGGGCCGCGACACCAGCTCGGGCACCTACGAGGTTTGGGAGGAAAAGGTGATGGAGGGCTCCCGAGTCAGTCCCAGGACGCTGGTGGTGGCCTCCAACGGCGCCATGGTCCAGGCCGTGGCCAAGAACCCCCTGGCCATCGGTTACATCGGCGTGGGTTACCAGAGCGACGAGACCAAGTCCCTAAAGGTGGAGGCCGTAGCCGGCAGCGCTGAGACGGTGCGAAATCAGAGCTATCCCATCGCCCGGGCTCTGTTCATGTTCACCCGAGGTTGGCCCCAGGGCGTTCTGATGGACTTTATCAACTTCGTCCTCAGCGACGACGGTCAAAAGCTGGTGGACCAGAGCGGTTTCATCGCCGTCCGCTAAAAGGCCCTTATCTCCATGTCTCCCTCGGGAGGTCGCCCCTATAGGGACGGCCTCCCAGCGCCGTGAAATCGCCTGGCTGGCGACTCCCTGGCCCAGAACCCCGAAGGGAAGGTTCGTCCTTGAAAGAAAAGCTCATCGCCCTGTTGATCAGGCTGGTCTCCTGTCTGGGCATCCTGATCGTGGCTTTTATACTCTATTTTCTCTTTCGAAACGGCATCCCGGTGCTGGGGAGCCATTCCCTGGGGGAAGTGATCCTAGGGGAGCTCTGGTATCCCACCGAGGAGCCGCCGCTGCTGGGCATGGGGCCCCTTATCTTGGGCTCCCTGGCCGTCACCGCCCTGGCCTCGGCCATGGCTCTGCCGGTGGCCATCTTGGTGGCCATTTTTTTGGCCGAGGTAGCCCCGAGGTGGATGCGGGAGATCCTAAAGCCCGCCCTGGAACTGCTGGGCTTTATCCCCTCCATCGTCCTGGGCTTTTTGGGCATGACCCTGGTGGCACCCTGGCTCCAGGAACGGTTCGTCATCATCTCGGGGCTGAACATGGTCAACGCCTCGGCCCTTTTGGCGGTGATGATCGTCCCCATGGTGGGCTCCTTGGCCGAGGACGCCCTGGAGGCGGTGCCTAAGGAACTCCGGGACGGCTCCTACGCCCTGGGGGCCACTCGCTGGGAGACAATCCAAAAAGTGGTGATCCCCGCGGCGTTGCCGGGGCTTTTGTCATCGTCGCTGCTGGGAGTCATGAGGGCCCTGGGCGAGACCATGGTGGTGCTGATGGCCTCTGGCGGGGCGGCTCTGATCCCCCGGTCCATCATGGACCCGGTGCGGCCTCTGACGTCCACCATAGCGGCGGAGATGGGCGAGACCCCGGTGGGCAGCACCCACTACTACGCCCTATTTTTCGCCGGGCTGCTGCTGTTGCTGATGACCCTGGCGATCAACCTGCTATCGGCAGCGGCGGAACGCTGGGGCCGAAGGAAATGGAGGCTCTGACATGACCCGACGCAGCTTTGTAAACGCCTTGATGACCTGCTTTCTCTGGGCCACGGCGGCGCTGATAGGGGCGCTGTTGCTGGGGATTTTGGCCTACGTCTTTCGCCAGGGCGCCGGCATCATCTCCTGGGAATTCCTCACCGAGTACCCCCGGGACTCCATGACCCGAGGGGGAATTCTGACGCCCATCGTAGGGACGTTGCAGCTGGTAATAGTCTCTATGGCCTTTGCCCTGCCGGTGGGAGTCTGCACGGGACTTTACTTCGCCGAGTACGCCGGATCCGGGCCCTTCGCCTCGGCGCTGCGGCTGGCCATTCGCTGCCTGGCCGGGGTGCCCTCGGTGGTCTTCGGCCTCTTCGGGCTGTCGCTGTTCGTGATTTTGCTGCGCTTCGGTCCCTGCCTGCTGTCGGCGGGACTGACCTTGGGCTGTCTATCGCTGCCGCTGATCGTCACCGCTTCGGAGCAGGCCTTTTTGGCAGTCCCCCTGGAGTATCGCCAGGCTTCCTACGCCCTAGGCGCCACCAAGGGCCAAACCATCGCCAGGGTGGTGATCCCCGCGGCTATGCCCACCATCCTGACCGGCGCGATCTTGGCCATCGGACGGGTGGCCGGCGAGACAGCGCCGATCATCTTCACCGGCGCGGCCTTTTTCGCTCCCCGGATCGCTAAAAGCCTTTTCGAACAGGTCATGAGCCTGCCCTATCACGTCATGGTGCTGGCCACCGCCGGGACCAACATCGAAGCCACCAGGCCCATTCAGTACGGCACGGTGCTGGTGCTGATAGCTCTGGTCATGGCCATCAGTTCCCTGGGAATCGGGCTCCGAGCCCGGCTGAGAAAGAGAAGACTCTAGAGCGACTCTAAGAGTAGGAAAAAGACTCCAAGGGAGGTCCCGCTATGATTGGCTCCATCGCCTCCTCGGCCATCGCTGCCGTGGAAAATCCCCAGATCCGCACCCAGGGCCTAAGTCTGCACTACGGCGACAACCAGGCACTCCAGGACATATCCTTCGACATCGCCTCCCGCCAGATCACGGCTCTTATAGGCCCGTCGGGCTGCGGCAAAAGCACCTTTCTCCGGTGTCTGAACCGGATGAACGACTTTATAAGCCAGGTCCGCATCGAGGGATCCTGCACCATCGACGGCCAGGATATTTACGGTTCCAGCGTGGACGTCCACGAGCTGCGCCGTCGGGTAGGCATGGTGTTCCAAAAGCCCAATCCCTTTCCCATGTCCATCTACGACAACATCGCCTACGGCCCCAGGCTCCAGGGCGAGCGCCGCAGGGCCCTGCTGGACGAGATCGTGGAGTCCAGCCTGCGGGGAGCGGCCCTCTGGGAAGAGGTCAAGGACAAACTGGGCTCCTCGGCACTGGGCCTCTCGGGGGGTCAGCAGCAGCGGCTCTGCATCGCCCGGACCATCGCCACGGGCCCCGAAGTGGTGCTCATGGACGAGCCCACCAGCGCCCTGGACCCCTTGGGGACGCTGCGCATCGAGGAACTCTGCCGGTCCCTGCGAGAGCGCTACACCGTGGTGATAGTGACCCACAACATGCAGCAGGCAGCCCGGATCTCCGACATGACCGCCTTTTTCCTGATGGGCCGGCTGGTGGAGTACGCTCCGACAGCCCAGATTTTCACCTCTCCGGTAGACAAAAAGACGGGAGACTACATCACCGGCCGGTTCGGCTAAAGTGCCGAGGCTCCCCGCTGGGGAAAATGCCTATTATAGAGACGCCCCGATATATCCGAAAACTTTCGATCATTCCGCACTGGGGGTAAGGCAACCATGGAAAAAGAGAACAGCCAAGCCCGGCTGTCGCCGCAGATCGAGCGAGAGCTGGACCAGATCCTGGGCCGGGCGGTGAGGCTCGGCAACATGGCCAGGGCGTCGCTGCAGCGCTCCGTCTGGGCCCTGAAGGAGCGCAACGTCGAAGGGGCCCGGCAGGTCCTAGCCGAAGAGGAGTCCATCGACGCCCTGACTGACCAGATCAACCAGGACTGCCTGAACTTCATCGCCCGCTACCAGCCCCTGGGCCAGGACCTGCGGTGCATCACCTCGTTGATGTTGATGATCCGGGACCTGGAACGCATCGGCGACTACGGCAAAAACATCGCCAAGGAGGCCCTGGCGCTGCTCCAGCAGCCGCCATTAAAGCCCCTGATCGACATCCCCAGGATGAGCGATCTGGTGGGCCAGATGATGGAGCTCTGCTCCCAGGCCCTCAGCGACGGCTCTCCGGAAAGGGTTGAAGCCGCTGTCATGAAGGTCTTCGCCATGGACGACCAGGTGGACGACCTGGAGGAGCAGATCCTCCGGGAGCTGATCTTCCTCATGATGGAGCGGCCGAGCCACATCGACCAGGCCCACCGGCTACTGAACGTGGCCCGGATACTGGAGCGGGCCGGCGACCACGGCACCAACCTGGCCGAACACATCTATTTCATCTTCTGGGGCCGCCGGATCCACGCCTCGGCCCTGCGCAGACCCGTGACCCACGAAGATTCTGGAGGCGACCATGGCCGGACAGAGGATTCTGCTGATTGAAGACGAGCTTCCCATCTTGGACATCCTGACCCAGGCGCTGCGCCGCAAGGGCTACCAGGTCAGCACCGCCACCGACGGCGACACGGGACTGGACAAGGCCACGGCTGAGCTGCCGGACCTGATCCTGCTGGACCTGATGTTGCCTCGCATGGACGGTTGGGAGGTCTGCCGGCGCCTCCGGGCCGAGGCCGCCACCAAGGCTATTCCCATCATCATGGTTACGGCCCGGCGAGAGGAGCGAGACGCCGTGGAAGGCCTGTCCATGGGCGCCGACGACTACGTCCGCAAGCCCTTTTCCCTGGCGGAGCTGCTGGCTCGGATCGAGGCCCTGCTCCGCCGGGCTTCGCCGCAGGAACAGAACCAGCTGGAGCGGCGCAACCTCCGGCTGGACCTGGAGAGCCAGATGGCCTATCTGGACGGTCAGGAACTGGAGTTGAGTCCTACGGAATTTCGGATTCTGGAGATGTTGGCCCAAAAGCCCGAGGTGCCCCTCCCCCGGGAGCGGCTGCTGAACCGGGTCTGGGGCCTCTGGGGCGGCGACAGCCGCAGCCTGGACACCCATATCTCCAGGCTGCGCAAAAAGCTGAACGCCATCGACGGAGCGCCCACCATCGAGGCTCTGCGGGGCCGGGGCTATCGGCTCCTTTGGGAGGATGACCATCGATGAAATCCCTGAAAAACAGGCTTTTCGCCGCTTTGGCCCTGTTGAGCCTGGCGGTCTTCGCCGCGGGGTGGTTCCTGTTCCGCCAGGCCCTGAGGGAACAGTTGGTGACCGAGGCCATTCGAGAGCTCCAGGGCCAATCCCTGGTGATGGCCCAGCTGCTCCAAAGCCAGGGCCCCGAGGGCTTCACTCTGGTCTTCCCCCAGATGGATCAGGAGCTGGCCAGCCGGCTGACGCTGATCGACGGCCAGGGCGAGGTGGTGCTGGACAGCAGCGGCGAGAGCTGGGACAACCACATCGACCGCCCCGAGGTCCGCCAGGCCCTGGTCCAGGGCTTCGGTCACAGCCTGCGCTACAGCCGCAGCGCCCACAGTTATTACCTCTATTGCGCCCGGCGGGTGGACCTGGAGGGGACCTCCCTGGTGCTGCGGCTCTCCTACCCCATGACGACGCTGTCCCAGGCCATGGCGGCCTCCCTCCAGCGGGCTCTGGGACTGCTGGCTTTGACTCTGGCTCTGACGTTGCTGCTGCAACTTTGGATCCTCAAGCGCTTTTTCGCGCCCCTGCGGGAGCTGGCCGCTGCCGCCGACGCCGTGACCCAGCAGCCCAAGACCCGTTTCCCCCTGATGGAGGACCCGGAGTTGCAGCGCCTCAGCGAGGCCCTGTCGTCGATGTCCGACCGGCTCCGCAGCGCCGCCGCCACCATCGAGGCTGAACGCCAGGACCTGGCCACCATCGTGGCGGCTCTGCCGGTGGGCCTCATAGCCGTCGAGGAAGGCCGGATTCAGCGGGCCAACGCCAGCGCCCTGAGGCTGCTGGGCCTGGAGGAATCGGTGCTGGGCCAGAAAGCCCAGGCGGCGTTGCCTCCTGAAGGGGCAGAGCTCTTGGAAGAGCTGGACCAGGGGCCCAGGAGCTGCCTGATGAACCTGCCGGAGCGGGGCCTTTACCTCAAATTGGAAGCCCTGGCCATGTTCCGAGGCGCTCTGGTGCTGGTGATGGACCTCAGCGAGTCCCGCCGACTGGAACTGGCCAGGCGGAACTTCATCGCCGACGCAGGCCACGAATTCCAGACCCCCCTGACGGCCATAGCCATGACCGCCGAATACCTGCTGGGCGACGAGACCAACCTCCAGCGCCGCAAGGACCTGGAGCGGATCCTGCAGCAACAGCAGCGCCTCACCGGGCTGGTAGACGATCTGCTCTACCTGTCCAAGCTGGAAGCCCAGCCCGACCACGCCCCCAAGGAACGGCAGGACCTCTCGGAGATCCTATCGGCCGTTATGGCCGACATGGAGGCCCATCCCCTAAGGGGGGCCATCGAGCTCCATAGCTCCCTGCCCACTGGGGCCTGGGTGGAGGCCTCCGGCGACGGATTGGCCAAGGCCGCCACCAACCTGGTGGACAACGCCATCAAGTACACCCGCCAGCGCTGGGGCGAGGCTCCAGGCGGCAAGGTGACCGTTGCCGTGACAAAGGACCCGGCGGGAAATCACTGGCTCCTGACAGTGGAGGACAACGGCATAGGCATCGACTCGGATCAAGGCGACACCCTGTTTCAGCGGTTCCAGCGGGGAGACCCCTCCCGCAGCCGCCAGGGATGGGGCCAGGGAGGCTACGGCCTAGGGCTGGCCATAGCCCGCCACGCCGTGGAAAACCACGGCGGCGCCATCGCCCTTTTGCCTCGCCAGAAAGGCACGGCAGTGCAGATCCGTCTTCCGGCGCTGGACTAGTCCCGCCGATTCCAGCTCTCCCCATCAAGATCCCGGCAGGCGTAGGCGCCGCCCCAAAGGCCGAGGGCCGCAGCCCCTGGCCCCAATCAAAAGGACCTCTGGGCGCTTTGTCCAGAGGTCCTTTAAAAAGGGGCTATCGTTGGGAGCTGCCCTGTGGAAGGGGCTCTGAAGCTACGTCGTTTTCTCCAGTAAAGCCTCCTGGAGCACCTGGGAAAAATTCAGCCCCTTAGCGATGGCCCGATCGTTGAGCCATGCCGGGATGGTGAGGGTTTTCTTGA
>CAZCKP010000066.1:0-6879 GCA_964499295.1 uncultured Synergistaceae bacterium
GCACGAAGGAGGACACCCGCTCGGAGATGCCCATTTTTCGGGCGCACTCCATGGTTACCGGTAGAGTGCCCGAGCTGGACCGGGTCACAAAGGCCGTCAAAAAGGCCTCTCGGACGCCCTTGAGGAACCACAGCGGCGACTTACCCACGAAGAGGGTGATCAACCCCGAGTAGACTATGACCATGTGGAGGCCACAACCGATGTAGACCGCGGCGATGACCTTCACAAAGGGCAACAGCACCGCTGCGCCGTAGCGGGACACCGTCCCAGCGATGAGGGCGAAGACGCCGTAGGGCGCCAGCTTCATCACCAGTTCGGTCATCTTGTACATGGTCTCGGCGGTGGCCTCCATAAAGGCCAGAGCCGGCTTTGCCTTGGACCCGGTCAGCACCGCCGAAGCGCCGAAGAACAGGGCGAAGACGATGATCTGCAGCATGTTGGCCTCGGCTGCCGCCTGGACGAAGTTCCGGGGGAACATGGCCACGACCACCTCGGAGACCGCCGGAGCCTCTCGGGCTTCCTGGGCTGTGGCCAGAGCTAGGTCCATGCCCTGACCAGGTTGCATCAGGTTGCCTAGCACCAGGCCGATGGCGATGGCAGCAGCGGTGGTGAACAGATAGAGGGCGATGGTCTTGGCGCCGATACGCCCCAGAGCCCTGGGATCACCCAGAGAGGCCACGCCCACTACCAGGCTGGAAAACACCAACGGCACGATGAGCATGCTCAGGAGGGCCATAAAGATCCGTCCCACCGGTGCCACGGCCTGGACCCAGTTCCCGTCGGCCCAGTAGCCGAAGAACACGCCCAGGACAAAGCCGATGGAGATCTTCCAGATCAGCGATATCTTTTCCTGCGAAGGGCCGCTTCCCGTCATTGTCCCACCTCCTAGGATGATTCAAATATCAAGCATTAATCTTCGGATCAGAATAGCCTATCTAAGGGCTCCCTGTCAAGAATTCAGAAACGATGGCAAAAGTATATATTTTTATCTACCTTAGCGGCTATTGTGTCGTCTTGGATGCCAGGGCGTCGGAGATTGTGGTAAAATTTATACCGGATCGGACGACTTTGAAACTCGAAGGTGGTGGTCCCTGACATGGTGCAGAACAAGACCCTTTTGATCCTGTTGGTCCTGGCTCTAGGGTTGTGGTCGCCGCCGTCGGCCGCCGAAGACCGGCCTCGCGTGGTGCTGGCCCTCTCCGGAGGGGGCGTCAAGGGCTACGCCCATGTGGGAGTCCTGCAGGTCCTGGAGGAGCAGGGTGTGGCCATCGCTGGCATCGTGGGCACCAGCATGGGGGCCATCATCGGCGGCGTCTACGCCAGTGGCTTCAACGCCCAGGAGCTGGAGGGCATGATCCAGGAGGCCGACATGGGCAGGCTTATCATAGATATGCCCCGGCGGTTCTTCCAGCCCATGACCGGGACCAGCAACGACACCACGGCCTTCCGCCCGGAGCTCCACACCGACCGGGAGCACCACGTGGTGGGTCCGCTGGGGCTCTTTTCTGGTGTGGGCGTGCTGGAATACCTGGCCACCCAGCTGTCCCACGTGACGGTGACCGACTTCGACCAACTGCCGACGCCCTTCGCCGCCGTGGCGACGGACTTGGAAAGCGGTGAAAAAGTGGTGCTTCGCCGGGGCAATCTGGCCTCGGCCATCAGGGCCTCGTTGTCGCTGCCCGGCGTCTTCGATCCCTGGTACGTCGACGGTCGCATGCTGGTGGACGGCGGCCTGGTCTCCAATATGCCCGTGGAGACGGCCCAGGAGCTCTTTCCCGGTTATCCCGTCATCGCCGTGAACCTGACCAGCGAACTGGTGCCGCGAAGCTCCATGACCGGAGTGGTAGACGTGCTATCCCAGACCGTCACCATTTTGACGATGCAAAACGTCCAGCGGGAGGCCCTCAAGGCGGATCTGGTGATCAATCCCCAGGTCCGGGAGTATCCCATATTGGGCGACGTCGACGCCAGAGAGATCATCGCCCAGGGCCGTAGCGCCACCCAGGCGGCCATGCCCCAGATCCGCGCCCTGCTGGCCCGGGCTCCCAGAGGCCCAGCTCGGCCCCGTCGTCAGGAGACGCCGGTGGTCCGCGGTGTGGTGGTCTCAGGCGTGCCGGCTTCGATGGCCAGCCGGCTGGAACAGAGCCTGGGCAGCCGTTGGATCGGCTCGCCTATCGAGATGAAGGAGGTCATCGAGGAGAGCGCCAAGTTCATGGCCCGGTTCGACGTGCGGACGGTGGACTACGATCTTCTGGAAAGGCCCGACGGCGTGGTGGTGGCCTACCGAATCCAGCGCTACCCTCACCATCGCTACTCCCTGGGCGGCTTCGGCAGCACCATGAGCGGCAAGAGCTGGTTGACTCTCCAGGGTGACACCTACGATCTCTTCGACGAGGGCGACGTCCTTCGGGGAGAGCTGTACCTCTCCGAGACCTGGGGCGGCGTCGTGGACTACTCCTGGAGCGGCCCCGACAGCGACCGGGGAGCCTGGCACCTGAGGTTGTTGGCCTCGCAGTACAAGATGGAGCCCCAGAGTGCCGACATGCTCAAGTGGCTGCGCACCTCGGCAGCGCTGCTGCGTTATATCATGGTGGGCGAGCGGATCATGGTCACAGCGGGACTGGACTACAGTTATTTCAGCCGGGTCTCTGGCGAAGGTAGCCGGGGCTTCTTCTCGCCGATGGTATCGGCGGCCTTTAACTTCATGGACACCGTCGAAGGTCCCAGTCGCGGCCTGAGGGTCCAGGCCAGCGCCTACATGCCCAGCGGTACCGAGGAGCCGCTGTTCCAGCTGAGAATGCTGGCCCTGATGCCCCTGAACAAGCGAGACTCCCTGGAGGTCCGCGGCGGCTACAAAAACGGCAACATCAAGGAATCTCGGGTTACCGCGGCCTATCTGGGAGCCCGGGAAGAGCTCTACAGCCTGGCGGACCACCCCCTGCCTGCGGAGTCCTTTGCCTGGTGGCGCTTCAGCTTTATCCACACCCTGCAGGACACCTTCCTGGGCAGCGCCACGGTGGAGCTCTTCGGCGGCCAGGGCATCGCCTGGGACGACGACGGATCCCAGATCGCCGAGCCCTGGGAGGTGGGCCTGGCCCTGACTACGCCGCGAAGGCTTCTGAACAGCAAGCTTTACGCCGTCTACAGCGACAAGGATCACTGGCGCTTCGGCGTCCAAGTGGGCACCGCCGACTGGGACACCTTCCTGCCCTACGACTAGCCCCTTTGGGGACGGCCGGCGGCCGCCTAAGGCCGGCAGGCGATCATGGTGGAGCAATTATGGTAGAATGAAACGTCCTGCCGCCTTGGCGGGACGTTTTTCCGTTTTTCTTCGGCCTTTCCCAGTGTGAGAAATTTCTTCCGGCTTCCGGAATTGGAGGATGACACCATGGCCCGTAACATCACCCCCAAGGAAAAGGACTACTCCCAGTGGTACCTCGACGTCATTAAGGTCGCTGAGCTGGCCGACTATGCTCCTGTGCGAGGCTGCATGGTCATCCGTCCTACGGGATACGCCCTGTGGGAGAACATCCAGGCAAAGTTCGATAAAGCCTTCAAGGACACCGGCCACGTCAACGCCTATTTCCCGGTGCTGATTCCTTCGTCGTTCTTGGCCAAGGAGGCTGAGCACGTAGAAGGCTTCGCCCCGGAATGTGCCGTGGTTACCCACGCCGGAGGGGAGGAGCTGGAGGAGCCCCTGGTGGTACGCCCCACCTCGGAAACGGTGATCGGCTACATGTACAGCAAGTGGATCCAGTCCTGGCGGGACCTGCCCATTCTGATCAACCAGTGGGCCAACGTGATGCGCTGGGAAAAGCGCCCCCGGTTATTTTTGCGGACATCGGAGTTCCTCTGGCAGGAGGGCCACACCGCCCACGCCACCGCCCAGGAAGCCCTGGAGGAGACCGAGAAAATGCTGGAGGTCTACCGCAAGATCATGGTGGAGGAGATGGCTCTGCCGGTGGTGGACGGCGTCAAGTCCGAGGGCGAGAGGTTCCCCGGCGCCCTGGAGACCTATACCTGCGAGACCATGGTCAGCGATACCAAAGCCCTACAGGCCGGCACCAGCCATTTCTTGGGCCAGAACTTCGCCAAGGCCTTCGATATTCAATTCCAGAACAAAGACGAGAAAATGGAATATGCCTGGACCTCCAGCTGGGGAATTTCCACCCGCACCATCGGCGCCATCATCATGACCCATGGCGACGACGACGGCCTGGTAATCCCGCCCCGGGTAGCTCCCGTCAAGGCCGTGATCATCCCCATTGCCAAAGACGAGGCCAAACAGGCCCAGCTGCTGGCCCGAGCCCAGGAGCTGGCCCAGGTTCTGAACGACGCCATGGGAGGCTCTTGGGTCAAGGTGGACGCACAGTTCCACCTCAGGCCAGGTGATCGCTTTTTCTATCACCTCCAGAAGGGTGTACCCCTCAGGCTCGAGCTGGGCGAGAAGGACCAGGACCAGGGCACGTTGCGGGCCGTGCGGCGGGACACCGGTGAAAGGGCGGACCTGAGCCAGGAGACCATCGCTCAGACCGTCCCGGCACTGCTCCAGCAAATCCAGGACGCCTTGCTGGCCAAGGCTCTGGCCTTCAGACAGGCCCATACCTACGAGGTCTCCACCTATCAGGAGCTCAAGGAACGGCTTGCCCAAGGCGGCTGGGTCAGGGCCTTCTTCGCCGGCACCAAAGAGGACGAGAAGGCTATCAAAGAAGCCACCAGTGCCACGGTGCGCTGTTATCCCCTGGCTGATGCAGCGTTGCGAGGAACCTGCGTTTACACCGGCCAGGAGGGCGCCCGCTTGGCCATCTTCGCCAAGTCCTACTGATGGCGCTTTGTCAAGCCGCAGGGCCACTGCGGCTTTTTTCGTGGCCCATCGGAGCGATCCCCGCGGGAGCATCGGCAAGGATCGGAAGGACTGGAAGGACCGGAAGGAGGCTAGTGCCGTGATCTCCCAAGACAGAGACCCCACCGGAGCCCAGAGCTTCCCAAGCCCCTTCTATCCCTGGCAGATCCAGGCCTGGCAGGCCCTGGCGGGGCATAACGCTGTGCTCTCGGCGCCGACGGGGTCGGGCAAGACCCTGGTGGCCTACCTTTGGGCCGGGTTGATCGACGGCCAAGGCCGTCGCCTCGATCCAGCCCCTGGGGAAAAGGTGATCTTCACCGCTCCCATCAAAGCCCTGAGCAACGAGCGCTACATGGACCTGCTGAATCGAGGCTACGACGTGGGCATCGAGACCGGCGATTTCAAAAAGAACGCCGGCGCTCCGGTGATTTGCTGCACCCAGGAGATCTACGCCCTCAAATACGCCGGCACCCCGGGGATCAAGCTGATCGTCGACGAGTTTCACTACATCTTCAGCGAAAGCGAGCGCAGCCGGGCCTACATCGACGGGATCCGCAAGACCGCCCCTTCCGTGCCCATCCTGGTCATGTCGGCCACCTTCGGCCAGCCCGAAAACGTCAGGGCCTATCTGGAGCGCATCGTCGGACTGCCCTTCCGGCTCTACATCACCGATCAAAGGGCCACCGAGCTGGAATACATGAGCCACGGCTTGACGGCGGGGAACATCCGCGACGCCCTGGTTTTCGCCTTCTCCCAAAGGGGAGTATTGCAGCTGGCCGACATGATCGCCCAAGAGCGCATGGACTTTGACCAGAGCCGTAAGGCCAGGCTTCGAGATCTGGCCTGGATCTTGGAGGTGCGCCACCTCCGGCGGTGCATGTTCAAGGGCGTGGGGATCTACCACGGCAGCCTCCTTCCCAAGGAAAAGCTCCTAATTGAGCGGGCCTACCGGGAGCGGATCATCGACGTGGTGGTGGGCACCGACGCCCTGGCTTTGGGAGTCAACCTCCCCGCCGAGACGGTGGTTTTTGCCCAGCTGGTGAAGTACCACGACCGTCAGCCCCTTTCTAAGATAGCCTTTCTCCAGATGGCCGGCCGTGCCGGCAGAAAGGGCCTCTTCGAGCGAGGCTACGTCACCTGGCTCCAGGACTCGCCGGCGGAGTCTCGGGGCGTCGATACCGGCCGCCTCTTCAAAGCCCTATGCCGTCAGCCCGTGGAAAACGCCAGGGTGGAGCTGCGCCCCGACTTCGGAGCCATCCTCAAGAAAAAGAGCACCCCCGAGAACGAAGCGGAGATAGTGGCCTTCGGTTCCCTGCCTCAGCTTGGCCGAGGCTACGTGCTCCAAGAGATCCGAGAAGCCCTGAAGACCATCGACCGAAGCTTTGAGAAAATCGCCCCAGGGCGAAAGGACCAATTTCGGGCCATCCTGGCCGACATCTGGTACAGCGAGATGGAGGTGGAGCAGAACCTGGAGATGGCAGAGCTCTTCTTCTGGGGCGGCTCAGGTGGCGAGGACTACGTCCATCCCGACGGGCTCATGGCTGCGGACCTGCTGCAAAAGCACGAGCGCAACTTTCTCCAGGCCCTGCTGAAGGTCAAGCGCTTCAACAACGCCCTGCCCGAGGTCTATCGCTTTCGAGGGATGGAAGCGGTTGATCAGGCCATTGTGGAGATCGACCCCACCGTCTTCGGCTTTGAGGAGAAAATCCAGGAGATGGAGGATACCCGGGTTCCCCTGCCGGAGCTTCAGCACCGCCCCAGCCCTCGCCGAAAAAAGCGAAAGTCCAAGTCCAAAGGATCCGCCAAGGGCCAGCGTCGCCCCAAGGACTCTCGATAGGGCCTGTAAGAGCCCGGAGCGAAGGCCCCCAGAGAAAGGGCAAGAGAGATAGCGAGATAAAAGCATAAAAGTCCTTGACGGTTTCTCCTCGACCTGATATTATGCTTAGGCGCTGCTGCCGAGGCGATAGTTTTGGTAGTGGTGGAACCTTGAAAAGAGAACAGGGAAGAGGACGAAGTGCGAGCGAGGTCTAGAGTTT
>CAZCKP010000067.1:0-6851 GCA_964499295.1 uncultured Synergistaceae bacterium
TCCATCGAGGGGCTCGGTGGCCCTGGGATTTTCGAAGGGGTCAGTGGGCCATCGCTTCCCGGCGGGCCCGAGAGGCCTTGGTGATGCTCCGTTTCAGCCAGCCGCCGTAGAAGTAGTAGGCCAAAAAGAACAGCGACGTGGTGGACCAGCTGATGGGATAGCTCCAGATCACCGTGGACAAGCTGTGGTACACCGGCACCACCATCCAGATCCAGCACAGCCGGAGCACGCAGATGCCCAGACAGGTCAGGACCATGGGCACCAGGGCGTCGCCGGTGCCCCGGGCAGCGCCGGAGAGGATTTCCACGCAGACGTAGGTGAACAAAAAGGGCGCCTGGATGGCGATGATCTCCATACCGATGGCTATGACCTGGGGATCGTCGGTGAAGACCTGGTAGAAAAGCCGTCCGCCGTAGACGATGCAGAAGCTGACGCAGAGGGTGACAGCCATGGCCATGATCAGGCAGACCTTGACGCTGCGGTGGATTCGCGAGTACTTGCGAGCGCCGAAGTTCTGCCCCGAGAAGGTGGTCATGGCTACGCCGAAGGCCGTCATGATCATCCAGAAGATACCGTCGATTTTGCCGTAGGTTGCCCATGCCGCCACGGTGTCCACGCCGAAACCGTTGATGGTGGACTGGATGGCGATGTTGGCCAGGGAGTACATCATCGACTGGACCCCGGCGGGCAAGCCGATGCGCAGGATCTGCCGCAAAATAGCGCTGTCGAAGGCGATGCGCCGGGCCTCTAGCCGGTAGATGCTGTGGCTCCGGGACAGCAGCAGCCACACCAGGGTAGCGCTGACGGCCTGGGAGATCACCGTGGCGATGCCGGCGCCGGCTACTCCCAGCTCCAGACCAATCACGAAAAACAAGTCCAGCACCACGTTGACCATGGTGCTGATCATCAGCAGGTACAGAGGCCGCCTGGAATCGCCGATGGCCCTCAGGATCCCCGAGCCCACGTTGAAGATCAGTGAGAACAGGATGCCGCTCATGTAGATCCGCAGATAGGTCAGCGCTGGGCCCATCACGTCGGCGGGGGTACCCATCAAGATCAGAGCCCGACGCGCACCGGCCACGCCCAGCACCGACATGACCAGTCCCGCCGTCAGGGCCAGCGCTGCCGCAGTGTGGACAGCCCGGCTGGTGGCCTCGGCGTTTTCGGAGCCGTAGGCCTGGGCGATGATCACCGAGGCTCCCGAGGAAAGCCCCACAAAAAAGCCCACCAACAAATTGACCAAGGTCCCCGTGGGGCCTCCCACGGCGGCCAGGGCCTCCTTGCCCACGTATTTGCCCACCACTATGGCGTCGGCGGTGTTGTAGAGCTGTTGAAAAAAGGTCCCCAGCAGGATGGGGAAGAAGAAAATCAGGATCTGCTTCCAGATCACGCCTTCGGTAATTTGGTTGGATATTCTGATCTGTCGCATCGCCATCTCCCCGTGGGACCGCCAAAGTCCAAAGCCCATCCCAGGGGCTCGACGCCATCGGAAGGGTTCACTGTGATGTTACCACAAAATAGGCCGCCGGAGGTGAGCCGGCGACCTGGGGCGATCGGTGTTTTAGGGGGCTTTAGCGGCGGAACTGCTGGAACTCCTGGCCTATGGCGGCCTGGGTCTCGGGCTCCGTCAAATAGCGGTAAAGGGTGCGGGCTAGGATCTTGGCTCCCAGAGCCAGGGGCTCCTTGACCTGGGGCCCCACGCAGGCCTGGGCGAACTCCCGGGTGTGAGCGGCGTAGGTCTGGCCAAAGGCCACGTCCAGCTGGCCGTGAACGGCGGGGCAGCGATAGCTCACGTTGCCTACGTCGGTGGATCCCCGGGCCTCGGTGGGCCCTTCCGAGAGCTCCACCCCCATCTCCTGGAAGACCTGGGCCATCAGTCGCTCTCCCTCCAGGCTGGGGTGCATGTCGTCGAAGTGCTCCTCAAAGGGCGTCCAGGACACCTGGGTCCCAGTGGCCAGGGCAGCGCCGCGGGCGCAGTTGAAGATCTTTTCCCGCAGGGCCTCCACCTCAGCGCTGGTAGGTGCCCGGAACTCAATTCGGGCCAGCGCCCGCTCTGGCACCACGTTGGGAGCCAGGCCGCCCTCCAGGATCACACCGTGAATCCGATGGGAGGGTTTGACGTGCTGGCGCAGCATGTCCAGGCTGTGGAACAGCAGCTGGACGCCGTTGAGGGCGTTGAGGCCTTCCCAGGGCGACCCCGAGGCGTGGGCTGTCTTGCCCTGGAACAGGAAGTCGAAGCCCTCCAGGGCCAAGGCCCGATTGGGCACGTAGCTTGCGCCGGCGGTGCAGTGGATCATAATGGCCAGCCCCAAACCGTCGAAGGCCCCTTCCCTGGCCTCTATGGCCTTGCCGCCGAAGCCTTCCTCAGCGGGACAGCCCACCACCCGCAGGGTGCCCTTGAGCTGGGCCATAGCCGGCTTCAGTGCTGCCGCCGCCAAAAGGCACATAGCGCCGTGGAGGTTGTGGCCGCAGGCGTGGCCCACTCCCGGTAGAGCGTCGTATTCGGCCATCAGCGCCACCGACGGCCCCGGCAGCCCCTGAGCTACGGCGTCGTAGGCCGTTTCCAAGGTCCAGGCCGGCGAGGTCACCTCAAAGCCCCGCTGCCGCAAAAAGTCGCTATGGCGCTGGCAGGCCTGCCGCTCCTGGCCCGGCAGTTCTGGATGGTCGGCCATCCATTGGCTGACCTCCCAGGCCGCCGTGACGTGGCGTTCCAGTTCGGCTTCTATGGAGTTCCAAATAGGATCGTTGATCATCGCTGTGACGCTCCCTTCTCTAGCCAAAGATCACCAAAAGATCGCCGGACCCTGGGGCCCTAGCAGGACAGATCATAACACGGCCCCAGGAGTCGGGGAAGATTTTTGCAGCTCGGTGGTTGTGAAAGAGCCCGGTCTTGGTATAATAGGCCCCGTTACCCCGTGGTGCAACGGCAGCACAAGGGATTTTGGTTCCCTTGATCCTGGTTCGAATCCAGGCGGGGTAGCCATTTTTATGTCGCCTCAAAACAAGCCGCCTACCTGAGTTTACAGGAAGGCGGCTTGTCGTTTTTAACCGTACAATCTCAAAAACTCCGCTGGAGTCAGTATAGCCGGGCTTTCTATACCAGACTCTAAAAAATCCTTATCGCCTGTTAGCAACACATTATAAAAGAAATCCGATCTCCACTGGAAACGCCCAAGGCGCTGCAGACGTCTTCAGGTATGGTAACTTGCCTTTTCGCCATAATCTTAGCGTTTTCAACGAAGGTTTCCGACATCTGCCCATCCTCCTTCACGTGCCATCCGCTCCAAATTGTCGGAGCCTGTCCCACGGCTTCATTATACCCTCTATAGGGCCCTCCGATTAACCCGGCCCTTTGCGTTGATTATGGAGGCGGAGGCTGTATCATAGAGCTCTCTAGAGCACTAGGCCCTTCTAAAAGGCCTGTCCACTAATATTGGAGTTGAACCCGAAAAGCCTATAAAGGCCAAAGAGAAAAGGCCCCGCTGGGCGCACCGGCTCTAAGACCGGGTCCCAACGGGGCCCTTAATGACAACACTATTGCCGTCACTGATAGGATATCCGCTCTCCCTCGAGGTTGCCAGCCTTCTTTGCTGGAGCCCCTTGCCATGGCCTAGGGACTCCCGGCCATATCCGGTAGCGGAGCCTCCGGACGAGGGATTACGGCCCGGGCTATTTCCCCAGGACTTCCGAGTGACTCCCCAATCGCTGAAGCAGAACCACCTCTTCTAGAGGCTCGTAGATCAGGACCAAATCAGGCCTTAAGTGGCAATCACGGCAGTTTCGATAGGCTCCAGTCAGGGCGTGATCTCGAAATTCCGGAGGCAGCGGCTGGCCGCGAACGAGGAAATCGAGGACCCTCTCGAGGTTGCTTAAATCGGAGCGAGCGCGGATCTCTAGTTTCAGGTCTCGCTTAAAGGTCTTCGTGGGCCTGATCTGCTTCATCTTCCCGCTGCATTTCCCCTTCGACGTCCCTCATCATCTCGGCAAAGCTATTATAGCTTTTCCCGTCTCCGCGGTGACTGGCTTCGATGGACTCCACCGTCTCGTCGGGCAACGTCAGTTCAAAGGGAATTGCCCGCTTCAGAGAAATCTGTTTGTACAGACAGCGGATAACGTCGGTAGGCGTCAGTCCCAGGGACTCTATCACCGCGTCGGCACTGTCCTTAAGTTCTTGGGAAATGCGCACGTTCACGTTGCCGCCGCGCCGTTTCGTCGCTGTGGTGGCTGTAGCCATTTCCATCACCTCCGCCTTATCCTGATCGTAACGATAATGTCGTTATAAATCAAGGGGCCTTGAGATTGGAACAGAGGTGGCGGTTCAGATCTTTCCGGTCAGGTCGATCTCCACGTCGGAGCTGTAGACCCAGGAGGGCAGTTCCATGCCGGCGTCCAGGGCCTTTTGGTAGATCATCGCCGCCACGGCCACGTCGAGAGCGCCCATTCCCACGGTGACGCAGACCACCTTTTCCTGGGGGCCCATGGCCGGGATCTTGCCGCAGACCAGGTCACCTACGGTACCGGCCAGGGATTGGGCGGTGATTTTGCCCTGGGAAGCCAGGCTCTTCAGTGCTCCCAGGCTGAGGGTCTGTCCCACCGAGTCCACGATGATCCGGTCCACCGACAGCAACAGCTCGTCGCTGCATTCCCGAGCTCCCAGGGGGAGCAACAGCTGCCCCGGCTGCATCCAATCCTTCTGGATGAACTTGTCCCGACTGTGGGTCACCGACACCACCACGTCGGTACCCGAGAAGACCTGCTCCGGAGCTGTGGCGATCTCGATGGGGCAGGAGACCAGCGGCGCCATGTCCTGGACGCACTGCTGGGCCTTTTCGGGAGCGATATCGTAGAGCACCACCTTTTTCAGGTCAAAGGCCTTGGAGAAGGCCAAAATCTGGGTATGCCCTTGGGCGCCGGCGCCGCAGAGCCCCAGGGAAAGGGAGCTCTTTTGCTGCAGGTACTTGGCAGCCACGGCGGCTTGGGCTCCGGTGCGGTAGCTGGTGATCCGCTCGCCCTCCACCATGGCGTAGAAGATCCCAGTGGCGGGATGGAAGAGCAGAATCAGGGCCACGCTGTAGGGCAGTCCCCAGCCGGGATTGTTCAGGGATCCGCTGATGCACTTGAGCCCCGCCGTCTTGGTGCTGTCGATGTAGGCCGGCATGGCGTGGAGGTCGTTCTTGTAGGGCGGCCAAGGCTCGCTGCTGCCCAGCTCCAGGTGGATCTTGGGGGGACAGAGCACCGTCCCATCGCCCCAGCCCTTAAAGGTCTCCTCGCAGACCTTCAGGGTGTCCTCCATGGTCAGCAACGACTTCACTTGGTCGGCGTTGATCAACTGTAGAGCCATCGGTTCAATTCCTCCTTGGGATTGTTCTTGCAAAAATCAAGGTCTTTGCCACAGGAAAGGGGTCTTCGGCCCTTTACAGGGAGCCGGCCCCTAGCGGAACCACTTTTCCTTGAGGGCTTGGAGCTCGCCGCTTTCGGTCATCTGGGTCAGGGCTGCGTCGACGGCGGCCTTCAGCTCGGCGTCGCCCAGGGGCAGAGCGTTGCAGAGTCCGCTGTTGTTGGTCACGGCTTCAAAGGCGATGATCACCTTGCCGGCGAAGTCCCTTTGATCCAGCATCTGACGGGCCACCATGGTATCGCCCAGAGCTACAAAGGCCCGGCCCAAGATCACCTCCCGGACGCAGTCGTCGAACTTCTGGAAGGCCTTGACGTCAGCGTCCTTGATGGAACTGCGGGCGAACCCTTCGGGGACCGAGCCCAGCTGGACCGCCACCACCTTGCCGGCCACGTCGTCCAGGCTGTTGATGGTGGTCCCAGCCAGGGCTAGGAAGGAGGTGGCCGAGAAATCGTAGGGGATCGAGAAGGCCACCCGCTCCAATCGCTCCGGCGTCGGCGACATGGCTGCCGAGATCATGTCGATGCGGCCGGTGATCATCGAGGGGATCAGAGCGTCGAAGGCCATGTCCACCCATTCTATTTTTTTGCCCAAAATTTCGCCGATGCGGTTGGTCATGTCCACATCGAAGCCCTGAAGGCTTCCGTCGGGGCCCCGAAACTCGTAGGGCGGGTAGGTGCTCTCGGTGCCCACCAGCAGGACGTCCTTGTCCATGGCCGAAGCGCCCCAGGCAACGGCGCTCCAAAGGGACAGACAGAGGGCGAAAAGAATTCTCTTGACGGTCATGGCGTTCCTCCTTTGTGAACTATCAGCACAACTCATCGCAATTAAATAAACACTAGTTTCTTCTGGGATCATAGTTCATCGCCGTCCCGCCGTCAAGGGGCAAAATGGTGGCCCTATGGGACTATGAAGCCACGAAAAAAAGACCCCGGCGCGGGCCGGGGCCTTCGTTACTGGGACGTGGGGTTATCTTTGGTAGCATCGATAACAGCGGGGACGGTGGCGCTACTGGAACCACTTCTCCCGCAGGGCTTGGAGCTCGCCGCTTTCCTCCATCTGCATCAGCGCGCCGTCTACGGCGGCCTTGAGCTCGGGATCGTTCAGGGACATGGCGTTGGCCTTGCCGGCCTCGGTGATCTCCTGCTCGAAGGCCACCACCACCTTGCCGGAGAATTCATTGCTGGTCACGAACTGCCGCGCCACGGGCACGTCCATCAGGGCGGCAAAGGCCCGGCCCAGCATAACCTCCCGGACGCAGTCGTCGAACTTCTGGAATGTCTTGAGCTCCACGTTGGCGATGGTATTCCGGGCGAAGGTCTCCTGGACGGTGCCCAGCTGTACCGCCATCACCTTGCCAGCCACATCGTCCAGGCTATCGATGGTCGTATCGGCCAGTGTCACGAAGGCGCTCATGGAGATCTCGTAGGGGATCGAGAAGGCCACCCGCTCCATC
>CAZCKP010000068.1:0-6821 GCA_964499295.1 uncultured Synergistaceae bacterium
GCGCTGCTGCTCTGGATTATCATCGTCACCAGGATGCCCACCATGACGCCCCGAAGGGGCGTGCTGGTCAAGGCGGCGATCAACTGCCGTAGTCGTTCGCCGGCCAGGTCCTGCAGGGCGTCGCTCATCAATTTGATGCCGTAGAGGAACAGGCCCACCCCGCCGACGATCTGGAACAACGATGTCATAGTCACAGCCTTTACCTGCCTTTGCCAGGGACTCGGGGTCGGAGTCCGAAGTGAGGTCCTAAAGGGGCAACAGTGCCCCTTGCTGAGCCCAGGATATTTTAATATAGGCCGCGGAGAAAAGTAGTTTTTTCATAAGTCAAAAAAGCGCCACAGGTCTTGGTCTGGGGGCCTTGTTTTTCCGGGAGGGTAGGCCAGTGGCCTGTCCTGGTGGAGAGCTCTAGGAGCTCTGGGCCTCCATGGCCCGGGTTGTTCCGATCTTTAGTGGTCCTGGGGATCCTGGTCGGGATTCTGCACCGGATCCTGGACCAGCCCCTGGAGAAGGCTCAGGACCTCCAGGGACTCCTCGGGCTGGACCCAGATGGAGACGCCATCCTCCAGCGACAGGGCCAGCACCGTCTCGGAGCCCTCGATCTGGATCTTCAAATCGCCGGGGCCGCCGAAGCGCCGCAGCATCACGCCGGTGTTGATACCCATGGCGTTGAGCGACGCGATCCGCTCGGTCCGGTGGCTCACGATGGAGTGGACCTGACAGCGTTGGGGTGCCGGCACCATGGCCAGGGGCACCGACAGCACCACCGGCCGCTCCATAGCCCGTTGAAACTCCTGGAGCCAAGGGGCTCCGGTGACCTTGGCAGCGTTGAAAAACTCTACAAAGGCCGCCAGCCTCTGGTCGGCCTCGTCGGTGACTTTGTGTTCCATCGAGCAGGCCATCTCCTCGGCCACGGCGCCGTCGATGCCCAGCACCGACGAGAAGAAAAAGGTCATCTGCTGGTGCCTCCGGTAGGTGGTCAAGGCGCTTTCCAGCCCCTTCCGGGTCAGGGCGATCTTGCCGTAGCGCTGGTGTACCAGCAGCCCCTCTTCCCCCATGCGGCGCACCGACACCGCCACGGTGGCCTTGCGGACGCCTAAACGTGCCGCCAGCTCCGTCACCGACGGCAATTTCCCCTCCATCTCGATCTCGAAGATGACCTCTAGGTAGTCCTCTACGCGTGCAGTGATCAATAAATTTCAGTCCTTCCCTCGCTCTCGGACTTTCCGGGGAGAGCGGTTCTTTCCCGCTTGAACTTTCGACCTAGGCCGGAAGGCCCCATGGCCTTATTGTAGCATCCCGCTGGCTTTAGCGGGGCTTTTCGTAAAAATGCTGATGCTTCCTGCCCTGGCGATGATCTAAAATGTCACCGACATTTCCGTCGGTCGGTCCGGCCCCTTTGGATCGATCCTCATCGATCTATCCCGTCCATCTTCATCTTGAGGAGGAGAAAACAGTGAAACGTTACGGCAAGATCCTAGCCGCCCTGTTGGCGTTGGCCCTGGCGTCTGCCGCCGCCGCTGAGGAAGACCGGGTGGTGGCTACCGTGGGCCCCGAAAAGATCACCCAATCCCGGTTGACCATGGCCCTGGCGGTGTTGCCGCCTCAGCAACGGGCCTATTACGACACCCCCGAGGGCCGCAAGGCCCTGCTGGAGGAGCTGATCACCTTCCACCTTTTCGCCCTGTCGGGCCGGGATCAGAAGCTCCAGGACACCGAGGAGTTTAAGGGAGCCATGGCGGACTACGAGAACCAGGTGCTGGCCAACCTGGCGGCCCAGAGGGCCATCGAGTCCGTGAACATCGAGATCGCCGACGCCCAGGTGGAGCAGTACTACCGGGACCACGAGGTGACCTTCCGGACCCCCGCCGCAGTCAAGGCCCGGCACATCCTCATCGAAGTGGCCAAGGACGCCAGCGATCGAGAGGTCCGCACCGCCAGAAACAAGGCCGTGGCACTGACCCGGGACATCCGGACCAAGAAGATCTCCTTCGAGGATGCCGCCAAGGCCAACTCGTCCTGCCCCTCCCAGAGCCGCGGCGGCGACCTGGGCTACTTCTCCAAGGGCCAGATGGTGCCCCAGTTCGAGGAGGCCGCCTTTAGCCTGGAAAAGGGCGCCATGACCCGGGAGCCGGTGCGCACCGACTACGGCTTTCACATCATCGAGGTCACCGACGTGCGCCCCGAGGTGTCCCGCTCCCTCGAGGAGGTCCGCGACGACATCCGCTCCCAGATGGAGATGGAGGCCCGGGCCGAGGCCTACAAGACTATCGTGGCGTCGCTGAAGGAGCGCTATAAAGTAACCGAGTCCCTGGACGCCGCCCAGTAGCGGGCCAAGGGACCAGCAAAACCGAGCCCAAGACCGGCCCAGTTCCCAGGGGCCGCGCCTGGGAGTCCAGAGACAAAGCAGCGGGTTTAGGGGACGCCTCCTAAGCCCGCTGCTTTTTGTGGTGTACATAGGACTACCGGCCGATCCCCCGGCTGGGGCTGTTACAATAACAGGGGCCGGCCGAGGATTTCACTTGAACGCGACAGAAGGGAGCGCTACGCCATGGAATACCGGACAGAACGGGACAGCATGGGAGAAATTCAGGTCCCCGCCGATAAGATGTGGGGAGCCCAGACTCAGCGAAGCCTGGAGAACTTCCCCATCGGAGAGGAGAAGATGCCCCGGGAGATCATCGAGGCCTTTTTGATCCTCAAAAAGGCGGCTGCGACGGCCAACGGCCGGTTGGGGGTGCTGGAGCCCAAGCGAGCCCAGGCCATCGCCGACGCCGCCGGTCAGCTGCTCCAGGGCGGTTATTGGGACCAGTTCCCCCTGGTGGTGTGGCAGACCGGCAGCGGCACCCAAAGCAACATGAACGTCAACGAGGTGTTGGCCCATCGGGCTTCGGAGATCCTGGGCCAGAGGGTACACCCCAACGACGACGTGAACCGCAGCCAAAGCAGCAACGACACCTACCCCACGGCGCTACACGTCGCCGCGGTGCTGGCGGTGGAACAGAAGGTCATTCCGGCGCTGGAGGAGATGCTCCGGGTGCTGTCGGAAAAGTCCCAGCGCTACAGCGGCCTAGTGAAGATCGGCAGGACCCATCTCCAGGACGCCACGCCGTTGACGCTGGGTCAGGAGATCAGCGGATGGGCCCGGATGCTGGAGCGCTGCGAGGCCATGATCCTGACCAGCCTGGAGTTCCTCAAGGACCTGGCCCTAGGCGGTACCGCCGTGGGTACGGGCCTCAACTGTCCCCAGGGCTTTGCCGAGATGGCGGCGTCGGAGATCGGCCAGCTGACGGGGCTGGACTTTCGCACGGCGCCCAACAAGTTCCACTCCCTGACCAGCCGCGACGAGCTGGTCCACGTCCACGGAGCCCTGAAGGCTCTGGCGTCGGACCTGATGAAGATCGCCAACGACGTGCGGCTGCTGGCCTCGGGGCCCCGCTGCGGCTTGGGAGAGCTGAAGATCCCCGAGAACGAGCCCGGCAGCTCCATCATGCCCGGCAAGGTGAACCCCACCCAGTGCGAGGCCCTGACCATGGTGGCAGTGCAGGTGCTGGCCAACGACTGCGCTATAGCCCTGGCGGCCAGCCAGGGCCAGTTCCAGCTCAACGTGTTCCTGCCGGTGATGGCCTATAACTTCCTCCAGAGCTGTCGGCTGCTGGGCGACGCCATGGCGTCCTTTACCGCCCGGTGTCTGGCTGGACTGGAGGCCGACGAGGCCAAGATCCAGGAGAACCTGGAGAAATCGCTGATGCTGGTGACGGCTCTGACGCCCAAGATCGGCTACGACAAGGCGGCCCAAATCGCCAAAAAGGCCCATCAGGAGGGCACTACCCTGAAGGAAGCCGCCCTGGCCCTGGGTTACCTGACCGAGCAGGAGCTGGAATCGGCCCTCCGGCCGGAGCTGATGGTGGGCCAATCCTGACGGCCAAGGGAGATAAAACAAAAAGAGATAATAAAGGGAGATTAACGAGAGATAAAGCGGGACCGGGAGATTTCCTGACAAGGGGCGGCCCAGTCCGCCAGAGACTAGGAATCGGGAATCAGGAACCAGAGAAACCAGAAAGGAGAAAACCATGGAAGGTCATAACGCTACGTTGTTAGACGCCATCGCAGCCCGGCGGTCCACCAGGGCCTATAGACAGGAGCCCATCTCCGAGGAGCTGCTCCGGGCGGTGCTGGAAGGAGCTCGCCGGGCTCCTTCGGCCAAGAACTCCCAGCCCTGGGAGGCCTACGTGGTCTTCGGCAGCGCCATGGAGGACCTGCGCCGGCAGATGGTGGAGGCCTTTAGGCGGGGCGACCATGTCCCCATGACCTCCCAGGCCGAGCCCAAGGCCTATTCCGCCCGGAGGCGGGAGCTGTTCCTCCGGATGGGGCCCGCCGCCGAGGCGGCGGGATGGAAGAGCAACGCCATAGTGGAGCGCAGCATCGCCCTTTTCGACGCGCCGGCAGGGGTCTTTCTCTGTATGTCCAGGGAGGCCTCGCCCCGGCGGCTGTTGGATCTGGGTATCTACATCCAGACCGTCTGCCTCTGCGCCGAAGCCTTGGGCCTGGGCAGCTGCATCGTCGGCTACGCCCGACTGGTGGAGCCCACGGTGCGCCAGGCCCTGAAGCTGCCCGAAGACCAGGAGTTCCTGCTGACCATCGCCCTGGGCTATCCCGACGAGGCCTCGCCGGTCAACGGCTTCACCTCCCCCCGGGTCCCCCTGGAGGAAAACGTCCGTTTCATCGGATAGCCCCCGGGCCCTGGTCGCGCTTTTTTGGCCTTGGGCCTTAAGCCTTAGCCCTCGGGGCCTTGGCGCCAAAGCCGGCTTTGGCTCCAGAGCAGGGCGATGCCCAGCAATCCCCCGAAGGTCTCCACGCAGGGCAGGCTGAGCCAGACGCCGTCGACGCCCAGCCGCGGCGGCAACAGCAGCAGCGGCACGGCGTAGAAGAGCTGACGGATCAGGCTGAGGCCCAGGGCCAGGCGGGCCTTTCCCAGGCCCTGGAGGGCCGACGCCGCCACGATGGAAAAGGTCGCCATGGGCATGGCCAGGTGTCCCAGCCGCATGGCCCGGGAAGCCATGGCGATCAGTTGGGGATCGTCGGAAAAGGCCCTGACGAAGAGCTCCGGCACCGTCAGAGCCGCCACCTGGGCGATCAGGAAATAGCCGATGCCACAGCAGAGCCCCAGCTTGATGGTCTGGCGCACCCTCTGGAACTTGCCAGCGCCGTAGTTGTACCCCACCAGGGGCATGACCCCCTCGGATATGCCGTTGACAGGCATGAAGCAGATCGAATCCAGACTGAAGAAAATGCCCATCGACGACAGGGCCATGACGCCGCCGTAGCGGGAAAAGAGCTGGTTAAAGGCCAAGGAGATGAGGCCAAAGGAAAGGCCCATCAGAAAGGGCGAAAGGCCCACCATCAGGGTCTCCCGAAGGATGGGAGCCCGTAGCCCCAGATCCCGGAGGCGGATATGGACCGTCCCCAAGCGGCGGAGGTAAAAGGCCAAAATCCAGCCAAAGGAGAGCGCCTGGGCCAGCACCGTGCCCCAGGCCGCCCCGGCCACGCCCCAGCCCAAAAGGGCTATAAAGACCCAGTCCAGGACCACGTTGGCCAAGGCGCCCAGGATCATAGTCCACATGGCGTAGCGGGGGTGTCCCTGGGCTCGGGCCTGGTAGTTCAGCACGTTGGTGAAGAACTGGACGATGAGGCCCCAGAAGATAATGGCCAGGTACTCCCTGGCCAGGGGCAACAGCGACGGATCACTGCCGCAGAGCTCCAGGATCGAGTCCAGCCTGGGCCAGCAGAGGGGCACCGCCAGGGCCGACAGACAGCCCACGGCAGCCAGGGAAGTCCCCAGGGTCTCCTGGGCCCTCTGGAGATCGCCTCTGCCCAAGCTTCGGGACAGCTGGGAGGCGCTACCCACGCCGATAAGGACGCTCAGAGCCGAGACGAAAATAGCAGTGGGAAAGACCAGGGTAATAGCGCCCAATCCGTCGGAGCCCACGTAGCGGCCGATGAAGATCCGGTCCACGATGTTGTACAGGGCGTTGACCATCAGCGCCACCGTGGCGGGCAGGGAAAAGCCCAACAGCAACTTGGGAATAGGCGCCTGGCCCATGGCCTCGGCCGATTGGTTCAGGGACATGATCCACCTCGCTATCTCCGTCAAAGGATACAGGTCCCGCTATCCTAGCGGAGTCGCCGGGGAAAGGCAAGGGGCGCCTTTTCTCACTTCAGTTATTTTTCAGTATCGTTCAGTATCGAAAGGAGCTATCTTCAAGATGATTAGAAAATCCGACGCCATGAGGACCGTCCAGAACGAGAACTTCCGCGGCGGCAAGGGCACCGTGACGATCCACCACATCCAGGAGCCCCAGGAGATGCACGGCAAAGCCACCCTTTTCGCCCGGATGGTGCTCCCTCCTGGAGCCTCCATCGGCGAGCACTTCCACAACGGCAACTTCGAGATCTTCTATATCCTCCAGGGCCGGGCCAAGGTGACCGACAACGGCGTCGTAGCCGAGCTGGGCCCCGGCGACAGCCACCTCTGCGATGACGGCGGATCCCACGCTGTGGAGAGCGTCGGGCCCGAGGATTTGGTGATGGTGGCGGTGATCCTGAACAACAAAGTCGAGTAGCCCCGCCCTTTTGTCCCTTCTGCACCAAAGCATCGAGACCAATATAGCCAAAGGCCAGGGCCCCAGCCGGTTCGTCCCTAATCCTGCCGGTATCCATATCAAGGTCGTGGACATGGCCGTGGTAGCCGGCAAAAAAAGAGAGAAGGCCCAGCGGCGAGGCCTTAAAGACAAAGGGCGAGAGGGAAATTTCCCCCCTCGCCC
>CAZCKP010000069.1:0-6771 GCA_964499295.1 uncultured Synergistaceae bacterium
AGGCCGCAGGCCACGGCGGTCTGGATCACGCCCACGTAGGTGATGTCGTGGGACGTCAATTTGTCGAAGTGGAGCCGCAGCTTTTCCTCGGTGCCTCCCCGGTCGTGGGCCTCGATGATGGCCCTGGCCATGGTGCCGGCGCCGCCCAGCGTCGGCAATGCCTCTCGGGGCGCCGGGATCCCAGCGCTCTCCAGCCGGGCCTGGAGCTCTTGGGGGCTCAGCTGGTCGGCCCTTTCCACCAGCGCCTTGCCGTCGAAGAGATAGACAGGACTGTCGATCAACCTTACCATAGTACCCTCTCCTTTGTCCTTCCAGGTCGCACGATGACCACCCTCCAGAAGGTGCCGACCTTCCCGTCGGGTGCCTAAAATCAGTATAGCCCCGGCGATCCATAAAATCTAATGGCTTTTATCTGATGGGGACCATCACGATGGGGTTATACCTGGGGGCAGGGATAGTTGGCTTTCTGAAAAATTGTCGATCCCGACAACTTGTCCCGGACCGGGGAAATCCCTACAATTAAAGATAATTCGGGCCGTCACCGTCGGTGCTGCGCCGAAGCCCTACACAGCAGGAAAGGAGATGGAGCCATGAAAAGCCTCTTGACTGCCCTGGCGCTGTGGGCCGTCATCTGGGCCGCGGGGACGGCCTGCGAGATCTGCGACTGTTCGGCCCTTCAAGGCTCCGGAGGCTATTGCAGCCGCTGCGGCCACAGCAGCAGCTATCATAACCGCTGAAGGCCTAGCCTGAGGCGACCTGGTCCCCATGGATTGGCGCGGTGGAAGATCGGCCCCAGGGGCTGACTTGTACAGATGAGGATAGAACCATGAAGAGACTGCGTCGATTTTTAGGACTCTGCGGGGCCTTAGCGCTATTGAACCTCGCCGGAACCGCCCAGGGGGCATGGCATTTCGTGGAATCGGTCTTGGAGACGGACCAGCGAGGGCTCTTGACCCTGGACTGTCCCAGCGTCGACGAAGCCCTGAGAAGCCGTTTCGCGGCGCTACTCCAGGACCTGCCGGAGCTGGGCGAGCTGCCGGAGCTGGCGCTCCTGAAGGATCTGTCGCTGCAGGTCCTGACGACTCCCCAGGGGCTGGACTCCTGCGTCCTGGCGGCAGAGATCCGAGAAGGGGTCACCGAGGAACAGCTGGGGCAGATCATGAAGTGGAGCCCCTTAGACCTGGAGGCCCTGGAGGAGCCGCTGACGGCCCTGGGCACTTACGACAACGGAGATCTGAGGTTCCACGCCGTCCTGCTGGTCCAGGGGGACCGGCGCTACCTGCTGGGGGCTTCTGACCCGGAGCTGCTGCCGGTTATAGCCCAGGCCGAGGTAACCCAGGAAAGGCCCCATCGCGGCGACCTGTGGATCCGCTTTATCCCCTTCCTGGGCGATCAGGACCAGGAAGGCCAGAACGAAGGCCGTCCCCTGGTACTGGAGCTGGTGCTGGACGAGACGAAGCAATCCCTGCTGGCCCAGATGAGCTACAACCTGCGGGAGATCCTGGCGGACCAGGGCATCGCCCTGGCTCCGGAGGACCAAGGCCAGGACAGGCCGCCGCTGTTGGGAGCGGGCCCCGTCTACGCCCTGCTGTCCCTGGAGAACTCCTGGATTCCCGCCGACTTGACGCCCCAGACCGTGGGGCTGGACGACGACCGCTACAGCCTGGAGGAGGCTCTGACGGCGCTGGAGCTCCTCACCGGCATCACCTGGCAGGAGATCCTGGACTCCCTCCGGGCTCCGGCCTCGTTGAGCTTCCAGGGGGAGTTGCCGTTACCGCTGCTGGGGACCCTGCCGAGGCCGGTGATCCAGCTGGGCGGCGCCTCGGAGCGGATGTCCCGGGTGATAATGGGCTGGCTGCTGACTTTGGGCAAGCCCATGGGCTTTTCGGCCAGGGCTCTGGAGCCCCAGGACTACAACGGCTGGACCGGCATGGCCTTCGGTCACCCCGACGTCCCGAACCTGGAGGTCCTAATGGGCTATAAAGAGGGCCAGGGCATGGCTGCGGCAGCGGCAACCCAGGGAGAAAACCCCTTCCAGGAGGGGGCCGCCGAGATGGCGCCGGAGCTCCAGGCTGCCCTGGGCCGGTATCCTCTGGCCTTCAGCTGCGACATCGGGGGCCTGATGGAACGGCTTCGCCAGGTGTTGGCGCTGGCCCAACTGTTGGGCCAGGACGCCCAGGAGCTGGAGCTGTTCTGCGCCTTCCTGGAGCCCTGGAAGGCCCTGACCTTCCAGGCCGGGCTGGACCAGATGGCGCTGGAGCTGTTCTTCTCAGCCCAGGAATCGGCCCAGGAGCCAGAACCCGGCCAGGAATCCCAAGCCCAGGAAGACCAGCCCCAGGGAAGTCCGCTCCAGCGCATGGCCCAACTGCTGGAGCCTCTGGAGATCTTCCAGGAGGTGGGCTTTGACGTCGACGGCGAGATGATGGCCCAGTTGGACGACGTGAAGATCTTCCTGCGGGAAGTCCCCCAGGAGAACAGGCTGCTGTTCTACTGCGGACTCACCCTCTCGGACTGGGACGAGAGTCTCCGATTGCGGAGGGCCATCGACTGGAGCCGAAGCCACCCCGACACCACCCTGGATGTGGACCTGGACGACGGCGACACCATCTTTTGGATGAGTCAGAGCCTCTCCACCGAGACGACGCCTACCGATCAGGAGCTGGTGGACTTCGCGACCCAGTACAGCGACCACCTGCGGGCCCTGATGGAACTGGTGGATTGGTAGGACCCACCGGTCACAAAACTAGACCAGCGACGACACGACAACGAGGGGCAGCCCGAACCGGTTGGGGCTGCCCCTTTTGGCTTTCCGCCAGAGCTATGGTCCGGCCTCTGTCGGGGCTCGGCTTGGGAAAGGTCAGGCGTCGCGGCGCTGCTTCCACTCGACCCAAAGGAAGTCAGCCAGCACCACCGACAGGGGCACCAGAGCGCCCCAGACGGCCCGGCCCAGGTAGCGGTCGCACATCTGCGCCGATAGGGCGCCACCGGCCACGAAGGTGGCCAACATCACCAGGTGAGCTCTCAGCCGCGCCACATCGTCGCCGCCGCGGTTTCGCACCGCCCGGACGATGCAGCTGCCCACCTGGCGGATGTGGTTGGTGCAGAAGGTGGTGGCCATGGGGATGCCCCAGGCCCTCTGAAAGGTGGCGTACTGCATGGAACAAATGAAGTTGACGGCCACCTGGGTGATCTGATGGGGCGCTTCCTCGGGGAGCAGTCCCAGCAGGAACACCACCACTACCTCCACCAGCACCAGCAGCGTCTCCCATCGAAGATACCCCAGCCGCTTGATGGGACCGGCCAGGGCTTCGGAAATGGCCGCGCCGGCACAATAGGCCGAGATGGGCACCAGCAGGTACAGGGCGTGTCCCCAGTTACTGCGCCCCAGGGCCATGGCCAACAGCACGAAGTTGCCCGTCTGGGCGTTGCAAAACACGCCGCCGCGGATGGAGTAGGTAAAGGCTCCCAAAAAGCCGCCGGCAAACATCAGCGTCAGAAAGATCCAGCCCTTTTCGCTTTCCAGGCAGGGCACCGCCTTGGCGCCAGGTCTATCCACGATCGCCACCTCCTAGGGTTTCTCAGGCTCTGTCCAGAATTGGTTTTATCTTAGTATTAAAAATACCCCTCCCTCTCGAGGGCTGTCAAGGCCTGGCCCCTGGAGGCGCAAGGCGCTCTTGGGTCGCGGCCTGTGATATCATCGGATCCGAAGCCCTAGCGCTGAAGCTGCAAAAGCCGACAAAGAAGCCGATATAGCCGATATAAGGAGGCCTCTTTTCTGTGGACTGGATCAATTTTTTCTCCTACACTCTGGTGATCAGCATCACCCCAGGGCCTAACAACGTATTATCGCTGTCCAACGCCAGCCGGCTGGGGCTGGGGCGGTCTTTTCCCTTTAACCTGGGGGTATGGGTGGGCTTTTCGGCGGTGGCACTGCTCTGCGCTCTGCTGTGCAGCGTCATGGCAGAACTGTTGCCAAAAATTCAGGGTCCCATGACGGTCCTGGGGGCGGCCTACATGGTCTATCTGGCCTGGCACATCTTCAAAAGCCCTGCCACGGTGGACCAGCGCCAGGGCCCCAGCGGCTTCGTCTCGGCGGTGGCCCTGCAGTTCGTCAACCCCAAAAGCTTCCTGTGTTGCATCATCGCCATGCAGTCCTACGTGCTCCCGGCCTATCAGGGCCAGTCGCTGAAGGTGATCCTGATAGCGCTGGCCATGGGCTTTTTGGGCTTTGTCTGCACCCTCTGCTGGGCCCTATCGGGGGCGCTGTGCCATAGGATCTTCTCCGAATACGGACGAGTCACCAACGCCGTCATGGCGCTGTTGCTGTGCTACTGTGCCGCGGCGCTGTTTTTCTAACTTAACTGCTCCAACCGGTGCAAAGGCCTTTAAGGAGTGAACACCCGTGCCCAAGATCTCTGTAGTGATCCCCATCTACAACCTGAAACCGCATAGGGCAGTTCCTGGTGGGTCACGGCTTAGCCTATCATGAAGGATAAAATAATCCCACAAGATCGGGCCTGGAATTTCCCGGTTGACGGTGAAGCTAGTGGTATCTGACCTTCCGATAACTCAAAAGTTCTTGACGGTGGGAGCCCTTTTCAGTACGATGGCAGCTAGAGGAGGCTGTCGGCTTGTACGAAATATACTTTTACAGGGCCAGAGACGGAAGCAGGCCCGTAGCCGATTACATCAGGCAGCTGGCGGGAAAAGCCGATAAAGACAGCCGCATCAAGCTGAACAAAGTACAGGACTACATCAACGCCTTGAGTCAATGGGGGGTACAACTCAGAGAACCCTATATAAAGCACTTAGAGGGGGAAATCTGGGAGCTTAGGCCCCTTAGAGACAGGATATTCTTCGTAACCTGGCATCAGGGCAGTTTTGTGTTGCTTCATTGCTTCACGAAAAAAAGCCAAAAGACACCTGCAAGGGAAATAGAGAAGGCCAAGCGGGAGTTGGCCGATCTTATAGAAAGGGGCGTCTACGATGACCGATAGTCCCCTGGGCGGCACGTGGCAGGACCTTCAAAAGGAGCTTTTCACCCCTGAAGAAATCGCCGCCAGCCATTTAAGGGTAGCTCTTATGGGAGAACTGATCAAAGCCAGACGGGCCAGAGGCATAAGCCAAAAGAGACTCGAGGAACTAAGCGGGGTAAAACAGCCCGTTATTGCCCGCATGGAGAAAGGCTCTACCAGTCCCCAGATAGACACGGTACTAAAGGTGTTGGCCCCGCTGGGAAAAACCCTTGCGGTGGTCCCCCTGGAAAAATAATGCGCCGGTGGATAAAGCCTCGAGGATAGCCTCGCCACAGGTGCACCTGGACCCTATAGCCGAGGGGGATCGGAATCGGCAATAGACCCCACAAGGGAGGAATGGTCGTGCAATTTCGATGCTCTCGCTGCGGCGCCACCGAGGCCACGTCGACGCTGAAGCCCCGCTGCAGTTGCGGCGGACTCTGGGATCTGGATTTTCGCCCCCAGACCTTCAGCCTGGAGGCCATCGACCGAAGCCAGTGGAACCAGTTCCGCTACCGGGCCTTTATGGCCCTGGAGGACGACGCTTGGAAGGCCGTCACCCTGGGCGAGGGCATGACGCCAGTGGTGGAGTTGGAGGAGGGCCTACTGGTCAAATTGGACTACTGCATGGCCACGCTGTCCTACAAGGACCGGGGCGCCGCGGCGTTGATCGCCCACTGCAAGAGCCTGGGGGTGAAAAAGGTCCTCCAGGACAGCAGCGGCAACGCCGGCAACAGCGTGGCGGCCTACTGCGCCCGAGCTGGGATAGACTGCGAGATCTTCGTGCCCGAGGGGACCTCGCCGGCCAAGATCGCCATGATCCGAGCCCATGGTGCCCAGTGCACCGTGGTGCCCGGCGGGCGGGACCACTGCGCCGATGTCTGTCGTAGCAAGGTACAGGAACTGGGGCTCTACTACGGCAACCACGTCTACAATCCCTTTTTCTATGAGGGTACCAAGACCTATATCTACGAGGTTTTCGAGCAGCTAGGCCGGGTGCCCGGTCATCTGGTGATCCCCGTAGGCAACGGAACCCTCTTTTTGGGAATAGTCTACGGCCTGGAACACCTGATGGCCAGCGGCGCCATCGACGGTTTCCCCCAGATCATCGCAGTCCAAAGCGAGCACTGTGACCCCCTGCTCCAGGCTGCCTCCCGGGGCGAGACGACGCCGGCGGAGGTGACGCCACGGCCCACCATGGCCGAGGGCATAGCCATAGGCCAGCCTCTGCGGGGACCTCAGATCCTGGCGCTGGCCAAAAAGCACAGCGTCCGGTTCGTGGCGGCCCCCGAGGAGCGGATCCTAGAGGCCCGGGACTACCTGGCCCGGCGGGGGCTCTACTGCGAGCATACCACGGCTGCCAACCTGGCGGCCTACTGGCGTTATCAGGAGCTCTACGACCCCGCGCCAGACTGCCTGATAGCCCTCTGCGGCGCCGGATTAAAGTCGGACCACTAAGCGGATCTAGGGATATAGAGGCGAAAACACGGCGGCCCGGAGATCTTCGAGATCTTCGAGATCTTCCGGGCCGCCGTTTTCGTGCCAAGGGACCTTTAGGCCTGGTTTTCCGAAGGCCCAAAAAAGTCGTTGATAGAGTCCACGATCTGGCCAGTGATGGCCAGAGGCTTGGTCACCAGGCTGAGGCCAACGAAGACCACCAGCGCTGCCAGGAGACCCCAGACTCCCGCCATGACACCAAGAGGGTTGGGGACGATAAAGGTGGTCCAGAGCATGACGGCTTCGCCGACCAGGATGC
>CAZCKP010000070.1:0-6620 GCA_964499295.1 uncultured Synergistaceae bacterium
ACGAGCGCCCCGGCTTCGCTGGTCCTGAGGAACTGGCCCAGCTCATCGAAGAGGAATACCGGTTCTTCACCGAGTACCTGCGGGCCGAGGACGTGCTGGTCAAGGACTACTACGCTCAGTAATCCCAAAGCCTCGTTCCTTGTTAGATAGTTAAGAACTGAGACGAGCTCGATAAAGGGGGCTTCGGCCCCCTTTCTATTGCCCTGAAAGCCCACACTGAAAGGTGGCGTGAGAGAATTGTTTGAGCTGATCCTCAACGTTCTGCTCTGGTTGTTTCTAGCCTACACGTTGAACTTCCACGTGCTGGAAGCTGCTGTTCCCGCCCGTGTCCTACGGAACCCCTATGCCCTTAACCCCGGCATTTGGCCCAGCACCTTGATCGTCTTGCTTTTGATCTGCGTCGGCTTCAACATCTACAATATCATCAAGAAGAACAAAGGCAATCCCAACTTCAAGATCAGCACCGTCCTGGCTAGCATTCCTGGCTTTTTGAAGAGCAAGCTTTTCCTGGGGATGGCGATTGTCGTCGTCGCCTCCATCATTATGGAACGTGTTGGCTTCATGGTCACTAGCTTTTATCTGCTCTTCGCCTATGGGTTGCTGCTGGGTGAGCGGCGCATCGGCAGGCTCTTCGTCATCAGCGCCCTGATCACCCTGTTCCTGTATCTCTTCTTCAGCGTCTTCCTTTCCGTCAACCTGCCTCGGGGCACCGTGATGGCCATTCGGAACATGACGTTGATGCTGGAATCCATTCTTCCCTAGGACGGTGAACCTACCATGTCAAGCTGGGATTTGTTGATTCAGGGTTTTTCCATTCTCGTTGATCCCTCGATTTTCCTGATGGTGATCTTCGCCATTGTGCTGGGGACCATTTTTGGTGCCTTGCCTGGCGTCAGCGCCACCATGGCTGTGGCTCTGGGGCTTCCCTTTACCTACAGTATGGCTCCGGTGCCCGCTATCGTATTCCTGGTGGCTATCTACTGTTCCTCCATCACCGGCGGTAGCATCACGGCGATCCTCTTCAAGATCCCCGGCGTGCCCTCCAGCGCCCCCACCACCTTCGACGGCTATCCCATGGCCCAGAAGGGCCAGGCCGGCAAGGCTCTGGGCGTGGCCCTGGGCACCTCGGCGGTGGGAGGCATGTTCTCTGCCTTCTGCATGCTGTTGCTTTCGCCGCAGCTGACCCAGGCGGCCCTTTCCTTCGGCCCCTCGGACCTCTTCGCCATCACCTTCATGGGCCTTTCCATCCTGACCTGCCTGGAGTCGGATAACATCCTGCGCACCGTCATCTCGGGCCTTCTGGGCCTGCTGATGGCCTGCGTCGGCCAGGATCCAATGTACGCCGTCCAGCGGATGACCTATGGCTCCATTCAGCTCATCGCCGGCCTGGAGATGATCCCGGTGCTGATCGGTATCTTCGCTGTCACTGAGGTGCTGAAGCAGACCCGTAGCGACGACCGCCTGAGAGCCGAGGACGGCATCGGCGGCGGGCGGGTGAACACCTCCATGCCCACCCTGAAGGAGTGGTTCCACCTGAAGTGGATCATGCTCCGCTGCTCCATCCTGGGCACCATCGTGGGCATCCTTCCCGGCGCTGGCGCCACCATCGCCTCGTTCCTGTGCTATTCCACCGAGACCAAGGTCTCCCGCTATCCCGAGAAGTTCGGCACCGGTATCATCGACGGAGTGGCCGCGTCTGAAACGGCCAATAACGCCGCTACTGGTGGCGCTATGGTGCCCCTGCTGTCGTTGGGCATCCCTGGCGGCAACGCGGCTGCCGTTATGATGAGCGCCCTGGTGCTCAAGGGCGTCCAGCTCGGTCCCTTGCTGTTGACCAACCAGCCCGAGTTCCTGACGGCCACCTTCGCCTCTATGTTCGTCACCAACATCGTCATGGTCATCGTGGCCATCGGTGTGGCCAAGGTCTTCGCCCAGATCCTCTCGGTGCCCTATGCCTACCTGGGGCCCATCATCATCATGCTGGCTGTGATCGGCTCCTATGCCACCAGCAACAGCATCGCCGACGTGCGGATCATGGCCATCGCCGGCATCGCCGGAATCCTCTTCGGCGTCTGTCGCTTCAACAGCGCCGCCATGATCCTGGGCCTGGTGCTGGGCGTCATCTGCGAGGGCAACTTCAGCCGGGCCTACACCATCAGCCGTGCCAGCCTGACGGGGATGTTTATGCGTCCCATCGCCGGCGGCCTGATGGTGCTGAGCATCGTCCTACTGCTCTATCCCGTGGTGGCTCCCTACTTCAAGAAGAAGAAAGCCGCGGCGTAAGCCCATCTGTACAAAAATCTGTGTATCCCCCCAGTGGCTCCAGGCTTAGGCCTGGGGCCACTCTTTGCGTCTTTTAAGAGATTCGGGTAAGATGGGGCAGTTTTCGGTCCGTTTTTTTGGTGACTCGACATGGGAACTTCAAGAGGTGACGCCATGGATTCCAAACTGAGCCAACGCTTCCGACGCCGGGGGGAACGGGAACGGTGGTTGCCGCCTCGGGAGAAGTTCCTCCTGGCCGTCTCCGGAGGCGGCGATTCCATGGCCATGTTAAAGCTCTTCTACGACCTATGCGGTCCCGGCTGTCTGGCCGTGGCCCACCTGGACCACGGCCTCCGAGAGGCCTCGGCAGAGGACTGCCGCTTCGTCCAGGAAGTCTGCCGAAACCTCCAGGTGCCCTGCCACGTCGACCGCCAGCCGGTGCTGGAGCTGCGCCAAAGGGGAGAGGGCCTGGAGGAGGCCGCCCGGAGGGTGCGCCACCGCTTTTTGGAAGAGATACGGCACAAGATCGGGGCGCGATGGATCGCCCTGGCCCATAGCCGCGACGATCTGGCCGAGACTCTGTTGATGAATCTGGGCCGGGGCTGCGGCATCTGGGGCCTGGCGGCGATGGCTCACCGGAGAGACCCTATCCTGCGGCCGGTGCTGGACTTTTCCCGGCAGGAGCTCCGCCAAATCCTAAAGAGAAGTGGCTGGACCTGGATCGACGACGAGACCAACGACTCTCGGCAGTTCCTGCGAAACCGCGTCCGCCTGGACCTGCTGCCTCTGATGGCCCAGGAAATCAATCCCCAGATAGCTGACCACCTGGCGGCACTGGCCGCTGAGGCAGCCCAGTGGCGCGACGAAGAGGAGCGCCTGGCCTGTCAGGACCGGCAGCGCCTGGAAGTCCCCGTCCCCTGGCCATGGCTTGCCTTTGATCTGGCGGGGTTGCGGCAGCTCAGCGGTCCCGGACGAATCAGGCTCCTTCGAAGCTGCGCCAGGTCCCTGGGCTTGGGCTTTATAGATCGTCGCCGGCTGGATCAGCTGGAATCGCTGATCCTCCGGTCGGGACGATGGCTCTTCCAGTGGGGCTCTACCGTGGACCTGTTGGCCCGGGGGGGCCTGGTTTTGTTGGGGCCGGCCTCGGAAAAGCTCAGTCCACAGTTGACCATCCGTCCCGGATCGTCGCTCCGTTGGGGCGGGTGGGAGGCCACTCTCCAAGAGGCTTCCCGTGGCCAGGCCAGTCCCTGGAGCCTCTGGGGACCTCTGGTGGAAGAGGTCCGCCTGGTTCAACGCCAGGGTTCTGGCGGCTGCTGGCTGGCCGACAGTCTGCCCAGGGTCCTCTGGGGAGAAATTTTTTCCGCCGATCCGAAGATTACGGGGTGGGAAAACAGAGGGTATAGTGTAAAATGTGAGAGCCCTTTGCGGTTGGATCTCAAGCCGCTGAGCGGACACTGGAGGGTTGACCATGGAATATGAAGTGGCAGAAGAGTTGCTATCACCGGAGGACATCTCCGTTCGAGTAGCTGAGATCGGCCAGGAAATCAGCCGTAAATACCGCGGCCAATCTTTGACGGTGGTGGCCATCCTGCGGGGTGCCGTGGTGTTTCTCGCCGATCTCATTCGCCAGATCGATCCGGCCGTGAACCTCTCCCTGGAATTTATGCGGGTCTCTTCCTACGGGAACTCCACCGTCAACAGCGGCGAGATCAAGATCCTTCAGGATCTGGACAACACCATCCAAGGGAGCCAGGTGTTGATCGTCGAGGACATCATCGACACCGGCATGTCCCTGGATCGGCTCAAGGGCTATCTGGAGCAGAAGAATCCAGCGTCCATCGAGATCTGTACCCTACTGGATAAAAGGGAACGCCGCCTCGTCCCGGTGGAGGTGGATTACGTGGGCTTTGTCATCCCCGACCGCTTCGTCGTCGGCTACGGCCTGGACTACGCAGAGCGATGGAGAAACCTCCCGGCCATTCACGTGGTGCGTCCTGTGGAGCCCTAAGGGGATCCGAAGAAAGAACGAACGATTTAAGGAGGCGCTGTGTTGCAACGATTGTTAAAGAATCTGGGGGTCTATCTGATCTTGGTGGTCCTGGTGGTCACCATCGTCAATATGTTCCTCTCGCCGGTTCAGAACGTCAGCGATAGCCAGGAAATTTCCTACAGCCAGTTTCTCAACGACGTCGACGCCGGAAAGGTCCAGAGTGTCACCGTAGACGCCATGTCGGCCCGAGGCCGCTACACCGATGGCAAGGCCTTCTCCGCTACCATCATCGGCGAGGCCGAGGTGGCCCAGAACGCGGCCGCCAAGGGGGTGGAGGTCACCGTGGCCCAGCCGCCCAGGACTCCCTGGTGGGTCACCGTGGCCACGTCGCTGTTTCCCACGCTACTGCTGATCGGCGTCTGGATCTTCTTCATGCACAACATGCAGGGCGGCGGCAAGGTGATGACCTTTGCCAAGAGCAAGGCCAAGATGTTCCTGGACAACCGCCCCAAGGTGAGCTTTGCCGACGTGGCCGGCTGCGACGAGGCCAAGGAAGAGCTCAAGGAGGTGGTGGAGTACCTCAAGGACTCCGAGCGATTCACCAAGCTGGGCGCCAAGGTCCCCAAGGGCGTGCTGTTGCTGGGATCGCCGGGCACCGGTAAAACCCTGTTGGCTCGGGCCTGCGCCGGCGAGGCCGACGTGCCCTTTTTCAGTACCAGCGGCTCCGACTTTGTGGAGATGTTCGTCGGCGTCGGCGCCTCCCGAGTCCGAGACCTCTTTGACCAGGCCCGCAAGTACCAGCCCTGTATCGTCTTCGTCGACGAGATCGACGCTGTGGGACGCCAGCGCGGTGCCGGCCTCGGTGGCGGCCACGACGAACGGGAACAGACCCTGAACCAGCTCTTAGTGGAGATGGATGGCTTCGACGAGAAGACTGGCATCATCCTCATCGCCGCTACCAACCGGGCCGACGTGTTGGATCCGGCGCTGCTACGGCCTGGACGCTTTGACCGTCACATCGTGGTGGACGCCCCCGATGTCAGGGGCCGACTGGAGATACTGAAGGTCCACTGTCGGGGCAAGCACCTGGCTTCCGACGTAGATCTGGAGATCCTGGCCAAGCGGACCCCCGGCTTCGTTGGCGCTGATCTGGCTAACCTGATCAACGAGGCGGCGCTGTTGGCTGCCCGAGCCGGCAAGGCCGAGATCTCCATGACCGAGCTGGAAGAGGGCATCGACCGGGCTATCGCCGGCACCGAACGGAAAAGCCGGCTCATCAACGACCGGGAAAAGAAGATCATAGCCTACCACGAGACGGGTCACGCCCTGGTGGCCAAGTTCCTGCCGGGCTGCGATCCTGTCCACAAGATCTCCATCATCCCTCGAGGCAGCGCCGCCCTGGGCTATACCCTGCAGCTGCCCGCAGAGGATCGCTTCTTGGCCTCCAAGAACGAGCTGACCAACAACATCTGCGTCCTCCTGGGCGGCCGAGTCACCGAAGCCCTGATCTTCGGCGATATCACTACCGGCGCCAGCAACGACCTCCAGCGGGCCACCCACATTGCCCGTCAGATGGTGACCCAGTACGGCATGAGCGCCCTGGGGCCTGTGACGCTGGGGCGAACCCGCCACGAGGTCTTCCTGGGCAGAGACCTGGGCGAGGAGCGCAACTACAGCGACCAGATCGCCTACGCCATCGACCAGGAGGTGCGCCACATCGTCGACAGCGCCTATACCACCGTGGAGGAGCTGCTGACGTCCCACATGGAAGACCTCCACCTGGTGGCCCAGACCCTGCTTCAGCGGGAGATCATCGACGGTCAGGAGCTGGACCAGCTGCTGGAACGGGGCACCCTGGAAGCGCTGGTCGCCGAAACCCCCCAGGCTCCCGAGGTTCAGGTTGAGACCGAAGCTGTGCCAGTTTCCCCGGAGGCCGCGCCGCTCTCTGCCGAAGAGAGACACCCCCAGGAGCCCGCTAAGCAAGACCGAGAGGAAGACCAGCGCCGGCCCGAATCGTCCCAGGCCGATCAGGAACCCTAAAGGGCAGCGAACCACAAGGGCGGAGAGCCGGCGGCGCTCCGCCCTTGTGTTGTAGCGCCCTGCCCAGCCGGAGCCTGACCCTAGGAAAGGAGAGCCCCCATGGAAGAGATGGCCTTCCGCCTCCAATCGGACTGGAAACCCTCGGGAGACCAGCCCCAGGCCATAGAGGCCCTGGTGAAGGGGCTGAAGAGGGGAGAACGCTGTGAGACCCTGATGGGCGTCACCGGTAGCGGCAAGACCTTCACCATCGCCAACGTCATCGCCCAGCTGAACAAGCCCACGCTGGTGCTGGCCCACAACAAAACCCTGGCGGCCCAGCTTTACAGCG
>CAZCKP010000071.1:0-6609 GCA_964499295.1 uncultured Synergistaceae bacterium
TGCTCTGCGGCGCAGTGTTCTTGATCACCTCGCTGCTGGGCAAGGAGCCCGCCGGGAGATTGGAACTGTAAAACTCCCCCTGTCCCCTTTGGGGGCGGGAGCCGAAGCCGAATTAATCGGTCAGGGCCTGAGCTAGCGATCACAGCCATTATCGTTAGAAATTGAGTGTTTCAGCTCGGCTTATCATGTGGGAGCTTGAAGCTGCAAATGCCCCCAGCCTCCCTTGAAAGGCCTGGAGGACCTGGGCGATAACAAACACTCCCCCGATGGATTGGGCCAGCCGTGGCTGGTGGGTCCATCGGGGGAGCTTTTTTGCCGTGGTGTTTTTGTGCCGGGGCCAGGGCGCTAAAACCAGTGGCTCTTGCGGCCGTAGAGGCGCTTCCAGGTGTCGTCGTAGACTTTGCGGGGCGGCAGTTCTAACTGGGCCAGGTCCTGGGCGATGCAGCTTTGGGCCACCGCCTCGGCGATGCGGGGCGTGGTCTCGTCGGAAAAGATATAGGGAGCGAAGTGGTCTCGGCGGAGCTGCCGGGGATCCACCAGCGAGGCCAATTCCTGAGCCGCGGCGATCAACACCTGGTGGTTGATGCCCCGGGCCCGCACATCCAGCAGCCCCCGGGTGAGGCCAGGGAAGACCAGCATGTTGGGCAGACAGTTGGGGTGCATGATATAGCTGGTGGCGGCGATGGCCGCGCCGGCGGCCAGGGCTTCTTCCATGGAGATCTCCGGCACCGGACGCCCCAGGGCGAAGACGATGGGCCGGGGGGCCATGGAGGCGATATGACGGTCCGTCAGGATGTTGGGAGCTCCGGTCAGGCCGATTACGGCGTCGGCGCCCTCTAGGGCCGAATCGATGCCGCCCCGGACCTTTCGAGGATTTAGCCACTGGAGCTGTTGCCGCTGGGGCTCGTTGAGGTCTTTCTCACCGGCGTCGAGGATTCCCCTGGAGTGGGCGATGACGATGTCCTCGACGCCGTAGCTGTGGAGCAGTTCCGCTGTGGCCAGCCCGGCGGTGCCGCTGCCCAGGATCAGCACCTTCATGGCTCGGAGGTCCTTTTCCACCAGCTTAGAGGCGTTCAAAAGGCCGCCCAGCACCACCACCGAGGAGCTTTCCATGTCGTCGGCCAATAGCGGCACCGCCATGGCCCCCCTTAGGTGGTTGACCAGCTGAAAGGCCAGGGGGCTTTTTATGTCCTCGATCACCACTGCGCCGAAGGTGGGCGCCAGGGAACGGCAGAGGGTGCTCAGCGATTCCAGGTCGTGGCAGTCCACGCAGAGGGGTATGGCGTCGATGTCGCCCAGCTTTTTGTAGAGCAGGCACTTGCCTTCGATCATGGGCAGCGCCGCTTGGGGCCCCTGATCGCCCAGGCCCAAAACCGCCGTGCCGTCGCTGACCACGGCGATGCGGTTGGCCTTGCCAGTCAGATCGTAGACCCGGTGGCTCCAGCGGCTGATCTCCTCCACGGCGAAGGCTCCGCCTTCGATGTAGGCCATGGCGATGTCCTCGCAGCATTGGACGTTGACCGTTGGCGCCAGCTTGATCTTCCCCTGGGCGCGGTGGTGCAGCTCCAGGGCCTTTTTCTTGTCGATGGGCGACATCCTGTTCCTATCCCCCTAATGGCTGCGCTCCTGCAGAGGCAGCCTCATTCCGTCTCGGGCGGCGATGACCTGGCATTGGTGGGTGCTCAGCTCCTGGGCTAATCGTTCCGGCCCGTAGTCCAGGATCTTCATTCCCAGATGGGTCATCACCAGCCGTTTCAACCCTGCCTCCCGGACAATGGCGGGCACGTCGCCGGCGCAGAGATGGCGGATCGGCGTCACCCGGTCCAGCAGAGTCACGTCGGCGATCAGGGTGTGACAGCCTGCGAAAAACTCCCCGATGCCAGGAAAATACCGGGTGTCGCTGAGAAAGCCCCAGTCCTCCAGGTCTCCTCCGGAAAAACGCAGGCCCCAACAGGGGATCCCGTGGTCCAGGGGCAACGCCGAGATTTTGAAAGGCCCCAGGGTCAGCGGCGCCTGGGACCAGCGAAAGAGGTCCTGGAAGCGCCTTCGCAGATAGCTGTAGAGCACCGGCTCGTCGCAGTCTATAGCGTCGTCGGGCATGTAGACCGATCCCTTGGCGTTGCGGCCTCCTCCTGTCATGGCCTCGACCATGACGTTGACGTCGGAGCTGTGGTCGATGTGGCGATGGGTCAGCAGCACCGCGTCGAGCCTTTCCGGATCGGTCAAGTCCAGGTGTTCGCAGGCGTGGACCAGAGCGCCGGGCCCCGGGTCTATGGCGAAGTTTAAATCGGGGCTACGAAACCACAAGCCGCCGCAGGCCCGGATCTGGCGGATCATGACGAAGCGGGTGCCGGCGGTGCCCAGAAATACGATTTCCCCAGGAGCCACAGCTATTTGAACAGAGGCAACAGCGCCTTAAATTCCGGCGTCCCGGCCCGCTCCATCAGCTGGTAGGCCACCGTTTCCAGGGGCACCGCCGCAGCGCCGGCCTGGTTCAGGTTCTTCATGGCCAGGCGGTGATGTTCGGGGTTGCGGCTGCCGCAGGCTTCTAGGACCAGGACGGTCTCGTAGCCCCGGCGGAGGAACTCCATGGCTGTGTTGAAGACGCAGATGTGGCTCTCGGCGCCGAAGATGACCACCTGCCGCCGGCCCAGCTCGGCCAGAGCGGCCTCCAGGCCCTCGGCGCCGAAGCAGGAGAAGGCCGTTTTAGCCAAAAAGGGCATATCCGGCGGCAGAACCTGGAGCAGAGGCTCCACGGTCCTGCCCAGCCCCTTGGGGTACTGTTCCGTGGCGATCACCGGGATCTCCAGGGCCTTGGCCACTTCCAACAGCCTTCGGGCCTCCTGGACCACCTTGTCGCCCTGGGCGATGGCGGGCATCAGCCGCTCCTGCAGGTCCACCAACAAGAAAAAAGTCTCGTCCCGACGGAGAATCAGGGGATTCATTAGGTCAACCTTCCTTCTTAGCTCTTAGCTTTTCGCTCTTGGCTTTTCGTTCTTGCTTGGCTTTCTTCGCTTTCTTCAGGATTCGCCTTTTCGCGTCGCTTTCCAGCGTCGAAAGCCTGGATCTATTATGCCACAAAAGCCGGCGAAAAAAACGAAAGCTGGGGTTGCGCGACTCCATGGGAGTGGAGTATAATGGGCCCCGTTAAACGCGATGCCCGGGTGGCGGAATTGGTAGACGCGCTAGATTCAGGTTCTAGTGGGCGCGAGCCTGTGGGAGTTCGAGTCTCCCCTCGGGCACCATCGCCTTTGATGGTCTTCTACGCAATACGTGAGGGCTGCGCTATGTCGATGACATGGTGCAGCCCTCTTTGTCTTTGTCGGGCCCTTTTAGCCCCAGTCATTGGATCACTGACAGGGAGGTCGTCAGCGGAATGGCCGAATTTATCGCCGTGAGCAAGAACAGGAGTCGCCTGACCTTTGGCCAGGCCAGGGATCTGGTGGAGATCCCCGACATGGTGGAGGTCCAGCGAAGTTCCTACAGGAGCTTTTTCCAGGAGGACCTGGACCCGTCGAGGCGGGATTCCATCGGCCTTCAGGAGCTGTTGGAGGAGATTTTCCCCATCGAGAGCTACGACGGCTCCTTCGCCCTGGAGTTCGTGCGCTACAGCATCGACGAACCCTCGATGCCCCAGAGCGAGGCCAAGCAGCGGGACGGCACCTGGCACCGCCCCATCCGGGCCACCATCCGGCTGGTGAACCGCAAGACCCGGGAGATCAAGGAAGAGGAGATCTACCTGGGCGATTTCCCGGTGATGACCGCCCGGGGGACCTTTATCATCAACGGCACCGAGCGGGTGGTGGTCAACCAGCTGGCCCGTTCCGCCGGGGTCTACTTCAAGTCCGAGCCCGGTACCTCCGGCGTGGAGAACTACTCGGCCAAGATCATCCCCGAGCGGGGGGCCTGGCTGGAGTTCGTCATGGCCAACGATCAGCTGTCGGTGAACATCGATAACCGCAAAAAGCTGCCTGGCACGCTGCTGCTCAAGGCCTTTGGCCTCGGCGAGAACGAGGAGCTGCTACGGGCCTTCGGCGGCGTCGAGGAAGAGCTGGACATCGTGGAGGAAGAGGCCGCTGGCCGGCTCCTGGCCGAGGAGATCCTGGACCGGAGTGGATCGGTGCTGATCCGTCGGGGCGAGCGGCTGGACAAGGACCGCCTGGAGATCCTCTGGGACTTGGGGCGGACCAAGGTCCGGGTCTGGAACGCCTGCTCGGTACTGACGGCATCGCTGGAGAAGGACGGAACCAACAGCGCCGACGAGGCCCTGATCGAGATCTTCCGGCGCATGCGGCCCAACGAGCCGGCGCGGATCGAGAACGCCCGGGAGTACTTCGACAGCCTCTTTTTCGACGCCCGCCGCTACACCCTGGGCCGGGTGGGCCGCTACAAGATGAACCGCCGGCTGGGGCTGGATATCCCCCAATCGGTGAACCTGCTGACGTTGGAGGACCTGGTCCGGATCGTCAAGGGCCTGGTGAGCCTTCGGGACACGGTGGAGCAGCGGGAAGAGGCGGTGTTCCCCGAGATCGGCGAGGAGCGCACCGACGACATCGACCACCTGGGCAACCGCCGGGTCCGGTCGGTGGGGGAGTTGCTCCAGTCCCAGATCCGCATCGGTATGCTCCGGATGGAGCGCATCGCCCGGGAGCGGATGACCACCGTGGCGGACCTAAACAAGGCCATGGCTCGGGACTTGATCAACGTCCGGCCCATCGCCGCGGCGCTGCGGGAGTTCTTCGGCTCGGGCCAGCTCTCCCAGTTTATGGACCAGAACAATCCTCTGTCGGAATTGACCCACCGCCGGCGGCTGTCGGCGCTGGGGCCCGGGGGATTGAGCCGGGAGCGAGCTGGCTTTGAGGCCCGGGACGTCCACTACACCCACTACGGCCGGATCTGTCCCATCGAGACGCCGGAAGGCCCCAACATCGGCCTGGTGACGTCGCTGGCCACCTACGCCACGGTGAACGACTACGGCTTTCTGATCACGCCGCGGCGGCCCGTCAAAGACGGCGTGGTCTCCATGGATCCCAAGGACGTGGTATTGCTGGCTGCCGACGAGGAGGACTCCTACTACGTGGGCCGGGCTAACACGCCCTTCGATCCCGAAACGGGCAAGCTGACGGAGCCCCAGGTCTACGCCCGCTACAAGGGCATCATCGTGGAAGTTCCGCCGGAAAGGATCGACTTCCTTGACGTGTCGTCCCGTCAGGTGGTGTCGGCCTCGGCGGCGCTGATTCCCTTTTTAGAGCACGACGACGCCAACCGGGCCCTGATGGGATCCAACATGCAGCGCCAGGCGGTGCCGCTGTTGATCCCCGAGGCGCCCCGGGTGGGCACCGGCATCGAGTCTAGGGTGGCTCGGGATTCGGGCTGTTGCGTCATCAGCGAGGAAGATGGACTGGTGACCTACGTGGACTCGGACCGGATCGAGATCCGCACCGACAGTGGCCATCTTCGAAGCTACGTCCTGGAGAAGTTCCTCCGGTCCAACCAGGGAACCATCATCCACCAGCGCCCCAAGGTGGAGCTGGGCCAGAAAGTGGCGATGGGGGAGCTGCTGGCCGACGGCCAGTCGGTGGATAACGGCGAGTTGGCCCTGGGCCGCAACGTACTGGTGGCCTTCGTGCCCTGGGAGGGCTACAACTACGAGGACGCCATCCTCCTGAGCGAGAGACTGGTCAAGGAGGACTACTATTCCTCGATCCACATCGAGGAGTACGAGATCGACTCCCGGGACACCAAGCTGGGCCCCGAGGAGATCACCCGGGACATCCCCAACGTGGGCGAAGACGCCCTGCGCAACCTTGACGACGACGGCATAGTCCGCATCGGCGCCGAGGTGGGCGCCGGCGATATTCTGGTGGGCAAGGTGACGCCCAAGGGCGAGGCCGACCACAGCCCCGAAGAAAAATTGCTGCGGGCCATCTTCGGCGAAAAGGCCGGCGAGGTCCGGGACACGTCGCTACGGGTGCCCCACGGCGCCCGGGGCAAGATCGTGGCCATTAAGCGGCTGACCCGGGAGGAGAACGCCGAGTCCCTGAGCCCCGGCGTCAACGAGGTCATCAAGGTCTACGTGGCCCAGCTGAGAAAGATCACCGTCGGCGACAAGATGTCGGGCCGCCACGGCAACAAGGGCGTGGTCTCCCGGATTTTGCCGGTGGAGGACATGCCCTATCTGCCCGATGGCACGCCGGTGGACGTATGCCTTAACCCCCTGGGCGTGCCCAGCCGCATGAACCTGGGCCAGGTGCTGGAGGTCATTTTGGGCTTTGTGGCCCTGAACAACGACTCCTTTATGGCCACGCCGGTCTTCGAGGGCGCCCAGGAAGAGGAGATCTACGGGCTGTTGCAGCAGCTCTCCCAGGAAAACCCCGACTACAAGACCCTGTCGTCGGGCGGCACCATCCAGCTCTACGACGGCCGGACCGGCGAGCTGATGCAGTACCCCAGCACCGTGGGTGTCATGTACATGCTCAAACTGAACCACCTGGTCGACGACAAGCTCCATGCCCGTTCGGTGGGGCCCTACAGCCTGATCACCCAGCAACCTTTGGGCGGCAAGGCCCAGTTCGGCGGCCAGCGCTTCGGCGAGATGGAAGTCTGGGC
>CAZCKP010000072.1:0-6553 GCA_964499295.1 uncultured Synergistaceae bacterium
CCGGCACCACCCTGGAGACCGTGGAGGGCCTTCAGTTCGACAAGGGCTACATCAGCCCCTACATGATCACCGACGGCGAGCGCATGGAAGCCGCTCTGGACGACGCCTATATCCTGATCCACGACGGCAAGATCAGCAACATCAAGGACATGCTGCCCATCCTGGAGAAGGTCCTTCAGACTGGCAAGCCCCTGCTGATCATTGCCGAGGACGTGGAAGGCGAGGCCCTGGCCACTCTGGTGGTCAACAAGCTGCGGGGCACCATGACCGTGGTGGCCGTCAAGGCTCCGGGCTTCGGCGATCGCCGCAAGGCCATGCTTCAGGACATCGCCATCGTCACCGGCGGCGAGGTGGTCACCTCGGATCTCGGCGAGAAGCTGGAGAACGTGGAGCTGACCAAGCTGGGCCGGGCCAAGAAGATCCGGGTCACCAAGGAAGACACCACCATCGTGGAAGGCGCCGGCAGCTCCGAGGAGATCGCCCAGCGGGCCACCCAGATCCGCAAGGAGATGGAGGACACCACTTCGGATTACGATCGGGAGAAGCTCCAGGAGCGTCTGGCCAAGATCGTCGGCGGCGTGGCGGTGATCCAGGTCGGTTCCGCTACCGAGACGGAGCAGAAGGAACTGAAGCTGCGCATCGACGACGCCCTGTCGGCCACTCGGGCCGCTGTGGAAGAGGGCATCGTGGCCGGCGGCGGTGTGGCCCTGGTGAACTGCATCGACTACCTGGCTGGCGAGATCGAGAAGCAGAACCTCAAGGGCGACGTCCGCACCGGCGCCAACCTGGTGCTGCACAGCCTGTCCTCGCCGCTGCACCTTATCGCTACCAACGCCGGTTTCCAGGGCGACGTAGTGGTGGAGAAGGTCCGGGGCCTCAAGGAAGGCCAGGGCCTGGACGCTGCTACCGGCGAGTACATCGACATGATCGCCGCCGGCATCATCGATCCCGTCAAGGTTACCCGCAGCGCCCTTGAGAACGCCGCTTCGGTGGCCAAGATGGCCCTTACCACCGAGGCCCTGATCGCCGACAAGCCCGAGGAGAAGAAGGCCGATCCCTCCATGGGCGGTATGGGCGGCGGCATGGGCGGTATGTACTAAAGCCCTATAGAAACTACTGACCGGGCCCCTCCGGGGCTCCGGACCGAAGTAAAGCAAAGCGGGTTTAGGAGACGCCTCCTAAACCCGCTTCGTCTTATCATCGGGCCACTGCCTTCGCCGACGTCTGCCCTATACTGCCCCGTCAGATCTCTTCCAGCAGCTCCTGCCAGCCCTGGATGTAGCGATGGGCCCAGCGCCGTAGCTGGGGTTCGTCGTTGGCCGCCCAGTCGTCGGCGATGGCCGTCACGAAGAACCCCGCCGTCCTGGCGGTCCTTACGGCGTAGAGCGAGTCCTCGTAGACCTCGATATCTCCAGGCTCCAGCCCCAGCCGTCCCGCGGCCTCCAGAAAGACCTCGGGGTTGTCCTTTTGGCGGCCGCTGGTGCAGTCCATGACGAATAGAAACCGATCCAGCACCCCCAGCCGTCGCAGCGCCGGTTCCGCCAGGGACCTTGGCGTGGCCGTCAGCACCGCCATGGGACAATCCCGGGCCTTGAGACGATCCAGGTAGTCCAGGGCCTGGGGTTTGAGGGGCGCACCCTGGACGTACTGTTCCCCGATCATGGCCTCCATGTCCTGGAGGATCTGCTGGGGCGACATCTTCAGGTCGAAGTGGTCCCGTAGATAGGCCGCTCCCTGGTCCATGGTCAGGGCCATCAGGGTCCTGTCCAGGTCCTGGGGGGCCTCCACGCCGTGGCGCCTCATGTAGAGGCTGCCGGTGCAACGCCAAAATCCCATGGAATCCAGCAAGGTGCCGTCCATGTCGAAAATATGTCCTCTTCGCACCGCTTTGCCTCCTTTGGGTCTCTCCGGGGGCTATCCTAGGGCTCAGGGGGCCCATCGTCAAGGCGTCGCCGCTGAGACTGACCCATTTGTCGCGAAAAACGACGGGCTGGCCTTTGGCGAGGGGAAAAGCTGATATAATGGCCAATGAACCTAAAAAGGACTATCTGCGAAGGGGCCTCCAAGGCCTGGTATCGTCCGAAAGGAGACAGCCGATGGATAACATCGTGATTTTGGACTGCGGCTCCCAGTTTACCCAGCTTATAGCCCGGCGGATCCGGGAGCTCAAAGTCCACAGCGAAATCCTCCCCTGGGATAGCACTCTGGAGGAGATCACCTCCAAAAAGCCCAAGGGCATCGTCATTTCCGGCGGTCCCCGCAGCGTGTTGGAGCCCGATTCGCCCCGGGTGGCCAAGGGGCTTTTCGACCTGGGCCTGCCGGTGCTGGGAGTGTGCTACGGCATGCAGCTGATCGCCACCGTCTTCGGCGGCAAGGTCCGGTCCTCCACGGTGCGTGAGTACGGCCGAGCCCACATCAAAGTGGAGGATTCCAAGGCGCCGCTCTACGACGGTCTGCCCCAGCGTTGTCAGGTCTGGATGAGCCACGGCGACGACGTGGAGCGGTTGCCCCTGGGCTTTTGGCGTATCGCCTCCTCGGAAGACGGCGCTGTGGCCGGTTTCCGCAGCCCCGACAACCGCATCACCGCCGTGCAGTACCATCCTGAAGTGTCCCATACCGAAGGGGGCTCGGCCATGCTGGCTAACTTCCTCTTCAAGATCTGCTTCTGTCAGGCCGACTGGGACCTGGGGGACTGGATCGAGATCACCAAGGACCAGATCCGCCAGCAGGTGGGCTCCAGCGTGGTGATCTGCGGCCTCTCGGGGGGCGTGGACTCTTCGGTAGCGGCGGCTCTGACCTCGGCGGCCATCGGCGACCGGCTCCAGTGCATCTTCGTGAACAACGGCCTGCTGCGGCTTCGGGAGGCCCAGGAGGTGCTGGAGAGCTACAAGGCCATGAACCTCAACGTCCGCTACGTCGACGCCTCGGAGCGCTTTCTCAAGGCCCTCCAGGGCGTCATCGAGCCGGAACGGAAGCGAAAGATCATCGGCGAGACCTTTATTCGGGTCTTCGAGGCCGAGGCCCGCAAAGTCCAAAACGCCGGATGGCTCCTCCAGGGGACCCTCTACCCCGACGTGATCGAAAGCGGCCAGCGCAAGGGCGCCGCCGTCATCAAGAGCCACCACAACGTGGGAGGCCTGCCGGACCACATGAACCTCCAGTTGCTGGAGCCCCTGCGGGACCTTTTCAAGGACGAGGTGCGCACCATCGGGCGGTTGTTGGAGGTGCCCTCGGCCATCGTAGGGCGCCACCCCTTCCCCGGGCCCGGCCTGGCGGTGCGCTGCCTTGGCGAGATCACCCAGGAAAAGCTGGAGATCCTGCGCCAGGCCGACAGGATCTACATCGACGAGCTCAGGGAGGCCGGTGTCTACGACGATATCTGGCAGGCCTTTGCGGTGTTGTTGCCGGTCTTCACCGTCGGAGTTATGGGCGACGAGCGAACCTACGCCCGAGTCTGCGCCCTGCGGGCCATCACCTCCAGCGACGGCATGACCGCCGAGTGGTACCCCATGCCGCCGGACATCCTGGACCGGGTCTCCACCCGGATCTGCAACGAAGTCCAGGGCATCAACCGAGTGGTCTACGACGTGACCAGCAAGCCCCCGGCAACGGTGGAGTGGGAATAGACTGGCGCAGCTGGGAGCCTTGGCGAGGATTGGACCTGTTGCTGATAAGGACGAAAAATCAGGCTTGGGAGAGCGCTCCCAAGCCCGATTTTTTGTGGTTCTCTGTGGTTCCTTAGCTTTTACGACACTTCCAGGCCCCTAGAAGGCGGTCCAGCCGCTTTCGGTGAGCAGGAACATGACGCAGAAGCCCAGCAGGATCATAGCCACCACCTTGGGCAGGGCCCATCGCACCCAGGTGGGGAAGGGCACCCCGGCCATGGCACAGGATCCTATGGTCCAGCCCAGGAAGGGCGAGACGATGTTGGTGAAGCCGTCGCCGTACTGGAAGGCCTGGACGGCCAAGTCGGGATTCATCTGCAACGTCTCGGCGATGGGCCTGATGATGGGGATCAAGATGGCCGCCTTGGAAGTGGCCGAGGGGATGACGATGTTGATCACCGATATAATGGCCGTCATGCCCACGCTGGCCACCGAGCGAGGCAGGTCCATGAGGGGCCGGGTGAGCGAGTAGACGATGGTGTGGAGGATGTTGCCGTTGGTCATCACCAGGCTCATGACCCGGGCCAGGCCTATGACGAAGCAGACGAAGACCATGCTCTGAAGCCCCTTGACGAACTCATTGCCGATCCTTTCGGCCGAGAAGCCCGCCATGACGCCGCAGATCACCGAGATCAACATGGCCAGGGCCACCATCAGGGCCTGGGTGTTGGTGCCGCCCGAGAGGGTATAGCCCACGATGATGACGTATTGGAACATGAAGACAGCCACGATGGCCATGGCCCGCCGGGGGAAGTCCACGGCACCGCCCAACTTAGACTGATCAGCGGCGTCCACCTCCATGGTCTCGGGGTTCCAGCCCTGGGACCACATAGGCGACTGGGTCGGATCCTGGCGGATCTTCTTGACGTAGCGAAGCAGGAAGAAGAGGCCCACCACCATGAAGAAGTTCATGCTGATGAACATGGTGAAGAAGGCGTGGTACATGGGCACGCCCATCATCAGCTGGGCGATGTACTGCTTGGTGGGGCCGGTGCCGAAGCCGATCAGGGTGGCGTAGGTGGTGACACCGACGGCGCAGATGGGATCCAGCTTCATCTTCTTGCAGAAGATCACGCCGATGGGAACCACGGCGATCAGGGCGTCGGATCCGCCAAAGGATCCCAGGTAGACCATCAGGACGAAAAGGCCCGAGATCAACAGGGCCTCGCCCTTGTCCTTGAGCTTGAAAATAGCGTAGTTCAGCACGTCGTCAAAGGCTCCCGTGGCCAGCACCACCGCCGTCATGGCCCCCAGGCTCAAGACGGTGCATATCACCGCCGAGGAGCCTGTGAAGCCCGGCAGGATGAGCAGCAGCATTTCCCAGAGGTTCACCGGCGTCTGGGATCCCAGGTAGTTGAAGACGGTGCCGTCCAAGGCTCCTTGAGCGTCCAGGCCGAACTGTCCCGCCGGGATCACGTAGGTGGCCAGGCTGGCCACGATCAACAGGCCCATCATGATCCACAGCAGATGGGGCATCTTAAAGGACTTCCTGGGTGTCTCGGTCTTTTGAGTCATACCAATCCCTCCTTAAGCTCGTCTGTTGGCGCGTTCGCCTCTTTTCGCGGTCAAGGCCTGACCGGCTAGTCTTTCAGGTAGTCCACGATGTAACGGCCCATGAATTCCGAGCCTTTGCGGAATTCGCTCTCCTTGACGTCGAACTTGCTGTGATGCTGGGGATAGGCGTCGGGAGCTCCAGCGCCCAAAACTCCGTAAAATCCCGGGAACCTGTCCAGGATGTAGCAGAAGTCGTCGCCGGCACAGATGGGGTCGGTCTGGGGCGACACCGTCAGGCCCTCCACTTCCTGTACCAGCTCCTTGGCGTGGGGGATCAGCTCCGGGGCGTTGTACACCGAGATCACGCCGGGGCTGCAGCTCATATCGATGTCCACGTCGTGGACCACGGCGACGCCCTTGGCGATGCGCTCTATCACCGCCAAAATGGCCTCTCTTCCGCCCTTCTTGAAGAACCGAACGGTGCCCGAGAGCTGGGCCGTCGACGGGAACACGTTGCCCATGGTGCCGGAGTGGATCTGACAGACGCTGACCACCGAGTGATCCAGCACGTCGTAGTAGTTGCTGGGGATCGACGACAATTGCAGCGCCAGGTCACAGGCCGCCTTGATGGGATCCTTGGTCAGGTCCGGCCGGGCTCCGTGGCCACCCTGGCCTTTGATGTTGATGGTGAAGGCGCTGCCGCCGGCGAATATCGCCCCCGGCAACAGCAGGATCTCACCGGCCGGCAAGGTGCTCCAGATGTGGAGGCCGATGACCTGATCCACGCCGCCGGTGGCGTTGAAGTGTTCCACCACTTCTTCCCAGCCCTTGCCGATCTCCTCGCCGATCTGGAACACCAGCTTGACGGTACCGGCCAGCTCGTCCTTGATCTGGTTCAGCACCTTGGCCACTCCCAGCAGCATGGCGGCGTGGGCGTCGTGGCCGCAGGCGTGCATGACGCCCTGGTTCTGAGAGGCGAAGGGCAATCCCGTCTCCTCGGTAACCGGCAGGGCGTCGATGTCGGCCCGTGCGGCGATGACCTTGTCTCCCGGCTTGCCTCCCTTGATGGTGGCCACCACGCCCAGCGTGGGCGGCAGGTCCTGATGGGGAATGCCCATCTTGTCCAGTTCCTCTTTGATCCGCCGAGAGGTCTCCTGCTCCTTCAAAGAGACCTCGGGGTGCTGGTGGAACCATCGGCGCATTTCGACGATGTAGGGCTCGGCTTCCTGAAAGAGTCTCTTCAGATCTGCCACGATGAACACCTCCGAACGTAGGATAAAAGCCCTGGGAATCTACCTGTGAAAGGGGATCACCGAGGCTTTTTTCAATTTTATAGGGTCCCCTAAAAGCCCAGCCAGGACAGTACGCCGTAATAGCCCAGCGACAGCGCCGTG
>CAZCKP010000073.1:0-6539 GCA_964499295.1 uncultured Synergistaceae bacterium
GCCAGGTAAACCCCGTCTGGAGCAAGATTGAATAGGGAGGGATGAGGCGGCCCGCCGACCTCCGGGTATAATCGCTGGAGGCCGATCGCAAGGTCGGTCCTAGATAAATGACTGCCCACGACAGAACCCGGCTTACGGACCACTCCGATTCCTTTGGGACCAGGATAGGGATTGGAAACTTTGACGACGGCGACAGTTCCTTTTTAGGGGGCTGTCGCTTTTTTGTGGGTCGGAAATTCCTTCAGAAATGGACGCCTTATCGGCACTTTCGCGAAAATACCTGTCTAATCTGTAAACAACGGTCCGAAATGTCAAGGGTGCTATCGTAGCCTGACGAGGCACCAAGGGCCAAATCAGAGCAATCCTAATAGACTTCTGGAACTTTCAGAAAATCCTTGACCTCCGGTAATAAAAGGGGTAATGTTAGAGGGCGGGTGGGACAAAGTGGTATAAAGTGGGGGATAGTACCATGTTCATGGGAAGCTACGATCGCCGCGTCGACGACAAGGGCCGGTTGGTCCTGCCGGCCAAGTTCCGCCAGGAACTGGGCCCGGTGGCAATCTGCACCATCGGCCTGGACGGTTGCGTGGCCATCTACTCCCAGGAAATGTGGCAGGCCCTGCTGAAGAAACTTCAAGACCTGCCCTTCACCAAGGAAAAAGCCCGGCGTTTTATCCGGGCGTTGTTGGCCGCCGCTGATGAGGTGACCATCGATTCGGCGGGGCGAATCCTGCTCAATGGCACCCTGAAAAAATACGCCGCCTTGGGCGAGTCGGTGACCATCATCGGCGTGGGCGACCATCTGGAGCTCTGGAACAGCGACCAGTGGGCCCAAGATCAGGAGACGTCGCTGAAGGAACTGGCCTCATTGGCAGAGGGGATCGAGGACTTTGGGATTTAGCCATGTGCCGGTGCTGCTCCAAAGGGTTCTGGAGTGTCTGGTCTTGCCCCAGGATAGCCTGGTGCTGGATGCCACTCTGGGCCTGGGAGGTTACAGCGAAGCCTTTTTATGGGCCCATGAAGGCTGGAGGGTGCTAGGCCTCGATCAGGACGGCCAAGCCATGGAAAAAGCCTTGGAGAGGTTGGCGCCCTTTGGCCATCGCTTTACCCCCCTGGCCGGAAACTTCAGGAATCTGGACCAGCTGTGTCGGCAGCGGGGCGTTCAGGTCCTGGACGGTGTGGTCTTTGACCTGGGAGTGTCCAACATGCAGTTGACCCAGGGGGAACGGGGCTTTTCCTTTCGAAACGACGGTCCCCTGGACATGCGAATGGACCCTTCGTCGCCGAGCAGCGCCGCAGAGGTGGTCAACGGGGCATCGGTCCAGGAGCTGAACAGGATCTTTCGTGACTACGGTGAAGAGCCTTTTTCCCACAGGATCGCTCAGGCCATAGTGGCCCAGAGATGTCAGGGGCCCATCGTTACCACGGAGCAGTTGGTGGACCTGATCCGATCAGCCCTGCCCGCCCCGGTCATGCGCAAGATGAAGGGCCATCCCGCCCGCAGGGTATTTCAGGCCCTGCGGATCGCCGTCAACGACGAGTTGGCGGCGCTGGAAGAGGGGCTGGAGGCAGCGCTTCGGATGATCGCCCCCGAGGGACGAATTCTGGCGGTAACCTACCATTCCCTGGAGGATCGGATCGTGAAGCGCCGCTTCAGAGAATGGAGGGACCGTGGTCTTGGGTGTCTGGAGCCTCGAAAGGCTATAGAGCCCTCGGAGGAAGAGGTCCAGGAGAACCCTAAATCCAGAAGCGCAAGACTTCGCGGCTTCGTCCGTAGAGATTTGCCCAACCGAGAGGGAAGGAGCGGGCCATGGAGAAGATGAAAAGACCCAGAAGGAGCCGGGCTTCTCAAGCCCCCAAAAGGGAGAGGAAAATCGGCCCCGCCGTGGTGATATTGGTGCTGTTGGTGGTCATGTCCTGGGGCCTGTTGTCCTCCCTCCGCGGCGATACCAACCGGATCCAGAGCGATCTGGCGGAGGTGAGCCGCCAGATCGAAGGACTGTGCCAGGAGCTGAGGGAGATGGATCGGCAAATCACGGCACTGTCCTCCTCCTCGGTGATCTATGCCAATGCGATCCAGAGGATGGGCATGAATCAGGTCCATCTGGCCGGGACAATCCGGGTCACCGATTCGGCCATGGATGCCAGGGCGGCCTCGTTGCCGCCGCTGACGGAACCTCTTCGCTAAAACATACTAAAACGTAGCCATCGTACAGGGCTCGTTTCTTGGACTGGCTCTCCCAGCTCGGACAGAGCTCTGGAGCTTCGCTGTCCTCTTGAAACGGCTCTGTATGTTTTGTTAGGATTAGGAAGGGAAACGGTGAGGCAGTTAGAGCACAATGGAGTGGCCATGACCCGCTCCCAGATCTTTCAGTGGGCCCTTCTTTTTGCCGTGCTGGCCCTTTATTTGGCAACCATCGTCCAGGTCCATCTCTTTCCGGACCGGCGGGTGCTGCAGCAGCTGGTGGGGCAGTATCGCCATCAGGAACGGATGGCCATGGATCGAGGCACTGTCTTCGACCGGCGAGGCGAGCCCTTGGCTCTATCAGTGCCGGCCTACAGCGTCTTTATGGATCCGGGCGTAGAGGGCTGGGACCTTTCCAGCCTGGACTCGGTAGCGCCGCTGATCGGCCAAAACAGGATCCAGGAATTGCGTTCCCAGAGCCTGACTCGCCGATTCTACTGGATCCAGCGTTATCTGACTCTGGAGGAGGCCCGGCGGATCGTCGATGCTGGTGGCAAGGGATTCTACATCCGGGAGGAGCGCAAGCGTACCTATCCCAAGGGAGCTATCCTGTCCCACGTGTTGGGCTACTGCGACCAGGACGGTTGGGGCTTGGCGGGGGTGGAACTGAAGTGGAACAACGTGCTGTTCATCCCCGAGAGCATCAAGACCCATTACCGCGGCGCTTCGCCGCTGTCGTCGCCGGAACAGGGGCGGCGCAGTCCCGCCGAACGGGGGGTCTATCTGACCATCGATTCCGACATCCAGTACGCGGCGGAGCGCTTTTTAGGCCCCGCCGTCCAGGCTGCCCATGGTCGGTGGGGGGCCGTGGTCTGCCTGGATACCCAGACCGGCGCAGTGGCCGCCATGGCCAGCTGGCCGGCCTTCGATCCCAACGACCGGAGCACCTTCCAGGATCCTCGGCGCCTCAGCAACAACGCCATCAACCGAGTCTACGAGCCGGGATCGACCTTTAAGCCCATTATCACCGGCATCGCCCTGGACCGGGGTCTGCTGAGTACCCGGTCCAGCTTCCGTTGTCCTGCTCGTATCAAGGTGGCCGATGCCTACATGAGTGACGCCCAGCCCAGGGACAACGGGATCCTGACGGTGTCGGAGATCATCGAGAAGTCCTCCAACGTGGGCATGGCCCAGATAGGGCTGTTGTTCAATCCCTACGAGGCCTACGAGGACATGCAGTTCTGGGGACTGGGGAGGAAGACTGGCATCCTGCTGAACGGCGAGGAAGAGGGGTTGCTGTTGCCGCCGGAACAGTGGTACGGCGTGATCCCCGCCAACGTCGCCATCGGCCAGGGCTTCGCCTTGACGCCTCTGCAGCTCACGGCGGCCTTTAACGCCATCGCCAATGGCGGCCTGTTGCTGAGGCCCTACATCGTCGAGCGGGCCATCGACGGCGAGGGACGATCTGTCTTTCAGGCCAAGCGGGAAGTGGTGGCCCAGGTCCTTTCCAGCGCCTCTGCCCGGTGGCTTCGTACAGTGCTTAGGCGAGTGGTGGAGCAAGGCACGGGCCGTCCTGCCGATACCCCGGTGGTCCGCATTGCCGGTAAGACCGGTACGGCCCAGATCGCCGAAGGAGGCAAATACATCAAGGAGCGCTATCACGCCTCGATGATCGGTTTTTGGCCGGCCGACGCTCCCCAGTACACCATGTTGGTGCTGGTGGGCGACGTCTCGGGGGAGCGCTACTACGGCAGCCAGGTGGCGGCCCCGCTGTTTAGAGCCATTGTCGAAGAAGTGGAACGGCTTCAAGGAGTCGCTCCGCGGGGGATCTGAGGACAGGAGGAACCCTTCATGGACGGCAGAATCCAGGAGATCCTGGCTATACTAAAGGACGCCGGCCTTTTGGTCGCCTTTGGAGGCCATTGGGAGAGCTGGCAGGGATCGGGAAGGTTGGTCCACGATTCCCGAGAGCTGAAACCTGGAGATCTCTTCGCCTGCGTGGTGGGAGGCCGTTTTGACGGTCACAGCCTGATGGACCAGGCCCGGGAACGGGCTATATCGGCTCTGATGGTCCAGCGAAAGCCCGCCACCGACCAGGTCCCCTGGATCCAGGTGACCGACGTGCGCCGGACCATGGGATTTTGCGCCGCTGTCCTGGAGGGCTGGCCTGCCAAGAAGCTCCAAATGGTGGGAGTCACCGGCACCAACGGAAAGAGCACCAGCAGCTACATGCTCCGGAGCATCCTCCAAAGTGGGGCCCCCTGGGGGTTGATGGGGACGGTGGTTTACCACGACGGCGTCACCGCCGTGCTGGCCGATCGCACCACCCCAGAAAATGTGGAGGTCCAGGCCCTGCTGGCCAGGATGGTGGCCAACGGTTGTGGCGGCTGCGTCATGGAGTGCTCCTCCCACGGCCTCGACCAGGGCCGTCTGGCCGGATGCCTCTTCGACGGTGTCCTGTTCACCAACCTGACGCCGGAGCATCTGGACTATCACGGCGACATGGAACTGTACTTCCAGGCCAAGCTGAAGCTCTTCACCGACTACTGCAAGGATGGAGCGGCCATGGCCGTCAACGTCGACGACCCCTACGGCCAGCGGATCGCCCAAGCCTTTCCCGAGGCCATGACCTGGGGCTTGGGTCCCCAAGCCCGGCTGCGAGCTATGGAGCCGACTATGGAGTTGGATCGGAGCAGCTTTTACTTGATGCTGGACGGTGCCCCTCTGGGAAGAGCCACTATCCCCTTGACGGGGACCTACAACGTGGCCAATGGTCTGGGCGCCGCCGCTCTGGCTCTGGCTATGGGGTTGGATATCTCCCAAATCCTTCGAGGATTGGAAAAGATGCCCCAGGTCCCCGGCCGGATGGAACGGCTGAACCTCGCCACCGGGGCGGCGGCCATCATCGACTACGCCCACACGCCGGAAGCCCTGGACAAGCTCCTGGGGGCTCTGCGTCCCCTAGTAAAGGGCAGGCTGATCAGCCTCTTCGGCCACGGTGGTGATCGCTTTAAGGTTCACCGCTCCCTGTTGGGTCAGGTGGCGGCCCGTTGGGGCGATGGGATCTTCATCACCATGGACAACCCTAGGACCGAGGATCCCCAGGCCATCGCTAAGGACATCGCCGCCGGCGTCGAGGCCGCTCCCCGAAAAACCAGCTACAGCATAATCCTCCCCAGGGACGAGGCGATTTTCCAGGCGCTGGACAACAGCGGCGACGGCGACGTGGTGGTGCTCTCTGGCAAAGGTCCCGAGCCCTACCTGGAGATCCAGGGTGTCAAATACCCCTACAGCGACCGGGAGACCGTTATCACCTGGGCGGAGAAAAGAGGTGTGCAGTGGCGGTGAGACTGGGAGACCTTCTAGATTCAGCGACGATGACCCTATTGGGCCCCGATCTAGCGTTGCCCCTGACCGTCAAGGCTGACAGTCGGCAACTGCGACCGGGTGAGGGCTTTTTAGCCGTGCAGGGAACCCGAGCTGACGGCCACCGCTTTATCGACGATGCCCTGGAGGCCGGGGCATCGCTGATCGTTGCCGAGGCCCAACGGGTTCCCCCGGAGACGGTGGAGCGCTGGCCCGATCGGACCTTTCTGTTGACCCAGGGCGATAGCAGCCATGGTCTAGCGGCCTTGGCCTCGGCCCGACTGAGGACCCTGCCGGACCTTCGGGAGGTGGTGGCCATCACCGGTAGCGTCGGCAAGACCACCGCGAAAAGCCACCTCTACCAGCTCCTCCAGGGGAAATATCACTGTAGCTGTGCCCAGGGCAACTACAACACCCTGATTGGTTGCGGCTTCGCCGTTTTGGCCGCCGAAGAGGACTGTCAGATCCTGATCCTGGAGATGGGGGCCAACCATCAGGGTGAGATAGCAGAGATGGTAAGCTATTACCAGCCCACCCTAGCAGGGATCACTGAGACGGCGCTGGCCCACGTCGAGGGTTTCGGATCCCTGGAGGGGATCATCGCGGCGAAATGCGAGATTTTAAGCTCTCCCAGGTTGAGAGCGGCGGCCGTCAACGGCGATAATCCCGGCCTTATGGCCACCGCCCAGGCCCGAATAGGCCAGCGGGCCCTGGCCTTCGGGACCCAGGGCGCCGTGTCCTTCCGTCACGGCAGATCGGTCTGGCAGAGAGATCATTTTCAGGTCTCGGCGGTGATAACGGGCCTGGATGGCATTTCTTTCACCCCCTCCCTGGCCCTGACGGGACTCCATCAGCTCTATCCGCTGTGCTGCGCCCTGGCTTTGGCAGGGCTCTGCGGCCTATCCACTAAGGAGGCGACTGCGGAAATCCATCGCTGTCGTTCCCTGGCCGGTCGCGGCAGCGTTGTAGTGGCCGCTTCGGGAGCCTC